>JBPCIO010000393.1:0-8915 GCA_051006215.1 Chloroflexota bacterium | reverse complement strand
GGCGGGAACGAGCAGGATCACCCCGAGCGCCAAAACGACCAGCAGCGGGTGCAGCCCGACCTGATGGCTGAGGATGCGTGGCGCGAGCACCTTGAAGATCACCTGCTGCAGCGCCAGCAAAGCAATGAACAGCAGGATGGTTACCTGGGGATGGGTGAGCAGCGCGATCGCAACCGGCAAGACTACCGCCAGGACCGGCCCCAGAAACGGCATGAGCAAGAGTAAGCCGGCGACCACACTGGCCAGCAGCGCGTAGTCGACCTGCAGGATCGACATGATTACGCCCGTGCCTACCCCGCCCACCAGCGACTGGATGACCTGGCCCCTGAGAAACCCGGCAAACGCGCGATGAATGCTCGCGACCAGAAACCGAGCGTCATCCTGGACGCGCAACGGTATTGCGGCGATCACGCCATCGGCCACACGCGCGCCATCCACCATGAAGTAGAAGGACAGAATCAGCATAATCAGGAGTTCCGCCAGGAGGGTCGCTGCGCCTGTGGCGAAGCCCACGACGTTGCTCAGGATGGGTGGACCCAGCGCGTCCGCGCGGCGGCTGAGCTCCTGAGGATTGAGCGCAGACTTAACGTCGACAAGGACTGGGCTGCCGTGCTCGCTGAGCCAGTCGTTGGCGCTCCCCTGCAGGGCTGTAAGGAAGGCCGTGGCCTGCTCGACATAGCCCGGCAGGCTGCGGACGATATCCACGATCTGCAGGGTAAGGGCGGGAACGAGCAGGATCACCCCGAGCGCCAAAACGACCAGCAGCGTGACGTAGGTGAACGCAATGGCTGCCAACCTTGGTAGCCGGCCTTCGACCAGCGCGCCCACCAACGGCTCGAGCACGAATGCGACGAGCCAGGCCAGAAAGAACAGCAGGATGATGTCCTCGAACTCCTGGACGATCTGCCATAGCAGACCGACCAGGTAGAACCCAGCAATGGCGCAGCCAAGCACCGATAGCGCCCGAAGCCAGGGATCGCGGATCAGCATCCAAGCCTCAGCGATCAGTCAGCGGTGGCCGTCGCTGCGCGGCGCGGCATGGCTCGTCGGGCAACTAAGCATCCAGAGTGGATCCCTCGACATGATGCGACGCAGCGCCTGCAGTCTCGACGGCCGCGGCGTTCGAGCCGGATGCCTGGGCGCTGACCGCCGCGCGCGGGGCTAGGGTCGGCGCCGAGCGCTGGGGGCGCTGGGTCGGACGCGGGCGATGCGGCGGACGCCTGGTGAGCACGTCGAGTGCGACTTCAATAGCTTTTTCCAGCTGAGGGTCAGCCCCACGGACGTAGTCCTGGGGAGCATTGTCGATCTCGATGTCTGGGTCGGTCCCGTAGTTTTCGACCCGCCAGCCAACGTCGTCGAAGAAGAACGAGAATTCGGGCTGAGTGGTTACCGTCCCGTCGACAAGCCGGTGGCGCGGCCAGATGCCGATAACCCCGCCCCAGGTGCGCTTGCCCACCAGGGGTCCGAGCTTCAGCATTTTGAACGTATGCGAGAAGATGTCGCCGTCTGAGCCCGCCAGCTCGTTCGTCAGGGCCACCATCGGGCCGGCCGGCGCCTCGTCTGGGTACGACTTCGGCGACGCCCAGCGTGGGAAGTCATAGCCCACGCGTCGTCTGGCCAACTTTTCCAGTAGGAGTCCCGAAACGTGCCCGCCGCCATTGACGCGGACATCCACGATCAGCCCATCGCGGTCGTATTCGAGCAAGAACGCACGATGAAACTCCGCGTAGCCTTCTGGGCCCATGTCGGGCACGTGGATGTAGCCGACACGCCCGTTGGTTGCGGTATGCACCGTCTCCCGATTCGCCTCGACCCAGTCCCGGTAGCGCGCTGGTCGCTCGTCGCCGAGCGCCTTGACAGTGACGGTGCGCGGCTCAGCTTCGCCGGCCCGGCGAACTGTGAGCAGGACCTCATTGCCAGCCTGGTTCACCAGGCGCTGGGCGGGCGTGACGTCGGGCCCCAGGGGTTGGCCGTTGATTGCCAACACGCGGTCCCCGACCGCGAGGTTGACGCCCGGACCAATCAATGGCGAACTGGTCAGCGGGTCCCAGGTGTCGCCGCGCGCAATGCGCGCAATGCGGTAGCCGCTCGCCTGCGTATCGAACTCCCAGTCGACCCCAAGAAACCCTTGCCGATAGTCAGGCCCCCGCCGATACTCCCCGCCCATCTCGTATGCGTGCGACGTGCCTAGCTCGCCCTGCACCTCCCACAGCAAATCCGAGAACTCGGAACGCGTCGTCACTCGGTGCAGCAGTGGCTGGTAGAGCCGGTTGACCCCGTCCCAATCGATACCCGAGAGGTCCGCCGTCCAAAACTGTTCGCGCTGCAGGCGCCAGGCTTCCTGGAACATTTGCCCCCATTCGGCCGCTGGCTGGATGGACACCTTCACCCGCCCCAGATCGATCCAGCCGCTCTCCCGCCCTGGCTTATCGTCCTTTTTCTCGGGCGCCTTCTCGCCTGCCTTGAGAACCCGCAGACGGTCACCGGCCTGGTAGAGCAGCGTTTTCCCGTCTCGCCCGACCGAGAAGTCAGAGATGCCCTCCACCAGACGCTCCTGCTTCTGGGTGTCCAGATCGTACGACTCGAGCGCGCCGCGAGCCGGCACGTCTTCCTCCAGGCGTGAGCGTCCCCGGGCGCCCTGAATCGGGTAGGTCGAGAAGAGCAGTTTGCCTTTGATTCCTTCGACTCGACCCACGCGCGCCTCAGCCACGGGAAACACCATCGCCCGGTCGACGATGCCGTCCAGGTCGATTTCGATGCGTGGCGGAGCAGGCGGCTCTTCCTCGGCTTCCGCCTTTTTGAGAGCCGTGACTTCCTGGCTTTCAGGCGGCTTGGGTCGGGCAATGAACGGGTTGTCAAGGTCCTTGCGGAGGGTGATGGCAAATGGTCGCGACCCTTTGGGAAAGCCCAGGTCGAAGTGCAGCTCGTCGTACACGGGATCGAAATCCCGCTGGCCGACGAAGTACAGGTACTTGCCCTCGGGGTCGAACGCCGGGCGCGTGTCGCGAAGCGTCGGACGCGTGGCAAAGGCTGTCTGGCCGGACTCGATCTGGGCGAGCTTGATAGCCGTGGTCTGCGCCGTGTCCACGTAGCCGTAGGCCAGCCAACGGCTGTCGAATGACCACGCCATGCCCTCGATGCGTCCAAATGGGCTACGGTCAAGCTGCCGCGCCCGCGGGGTCTCACCGGCCAGCTCCACTACCAAGAGCTCGTTGCGGTGGTTGGCCACGGCTACGGAGTCGACCGTGGGCGCCACTTCAAGCTCCACGACGCGACCAACGTCCAGGTCGGCGAGCGCGCGGGGCGGACTGGAGCCATCCGCTGTCAAGATCGTCAGGACCTCGCGGCCACTGCCGCCGCCCGAGGCGGCGGCGATGAGCCGCTTGCGGTCATGCAGCCAGCTCAGCAGGCGGTACCGTACACCGTCGGGCTCGCCGTGTTGCGAGACGGCCCCCTCCCAATTGTGGAACGTAAAGGCTTTGCCGCGCGACGTAATTGCCAGTCCTGTGCCATCAGGGCTGAGCGCGGCGCCGTGAAGGTACTTCTGCGCGGGAACAAACCGCCGATTGCGCTGGGTGCGCGGGCTGCTCATGCGCACCTCCAGATGGACGGGGGAGTCGTGGTCCGGATCGAGCAGGTATAGGTCGGCGCCAGCGTGATACACAAGGCGGTTCCCATCTGAGCTCAGGTTCCGCGCGTAAAAATCTGCGTGGTCGGTGTGGCGCTGCAGGTCCTCACCTTCGGGTGTGCACGAGTAGACATTGCCATAGCCTTCGTGGTCGGACAGGAAGAAGATGCGAGCACCCACCCAGCACGGACTGGCCAGGTTGCCGTCGAGCCGCATCAGCGGATGAAACTCGCCTGAGCTGTGCGGATCGATCCACAGCGCTCCCGCGGTGCCGCCGCGATACCGCTTCCAGTGGGCTGCGTCGCGAACGGTGTTGCGAGCGATGACCACCCCCCCCTTTGCGCCGAACGCCACGGCACTGGCTGGACCCCACGCCACCTGCTTCGAGGGCCGGATCTGACCGTCGGCGGGGATCTCACGTAGCCAGTATTCGCGCGTGAACGGCCGGCCGGCGCTGGTCGAGTACACGATCCGAGTGCCGTCAGTGGACCAGCCGGCAACACTGCAGCCAGGACTGCCTTCATAGGTCAACCGCCGGGACGGACCCCCCGAAGCCGGCATGACATACACCTCGGGCGGCCCTTCTTCGCGGCCGATGAACGCAATCTGTGAACCGTCGGGTGAAAAGCGGGGCCGACTGGCCTCGCCCACCCCGGCGGTCAGTCGATAGGCAGGCCCTCCGCTCGCGCTGACGCGCCACAGGTCGTCCTCGCACGTGAAGACGACGTCGGCGCCGTGCAGCGAGGGGAAACGGAAGTACCCGAGGTCGGAACCAACCATGCTCGAATACTAACGAACACGGGGTGCTGACCTCGCTGCTTAGGAAGTGCTGGCTCCCTCCCCGAGAATCAGCCGTAGGACGAATGGCAGGATGCCGCCGTGGCGGTAGTAGTCAACTTCGATTGGCGTATCTATGCGACAGATGACCTCGAAGGTGAACTCGCTGCCGTCCGGCCGCAGGCCATGGACGCTAAGCACCTGGCCCGGCCGAAGGCCAGCCGCGATGCCGCCAATGTTGAATGTCTCGAGGCCCGTCAGGCCGAGCGTTTGCCGCGTCTGGCCATCGGTGAACTGCAGTGGCAGGACGCCCATGCCGACCAGGTTGCTGCGATGGATACGCTCATAGCTCTCAGCGATCACCGCGCGAATGCCAAGCAGGGCGGTGCCCTTGGCAGCCCAATCGCGCGAGCTGCCGACCCCGTAGTCCTTGCCGGCTATGCCTACCAGGGGCGTCCCCTCAGTCTGGTAATCCATCGCTGCATCGAAGATGCGCTGTACCTCGCCGTGTGGAGCCAGCACCCAGTCTGAGGGCAATTTCACGGTCCAATCGCCCTCACGCTCGGGCACCATTTCATTGCGAAGGCGCACGTTCCCAAAGGTGCCGCGCATCATCACCTGGTGGTTGCCGCGTCGGGCGCCATACGAATTGAAGTCGCGCAGCGCTACACCGTGCTCGAGCAAGTAGCGCCCCGACGGCGCGTCTTTCGGAATCGAGCCAGCTGGTGAGACATGGTCGGTCGTGATCGAGTCACCCAGGAGCACGAGCACGCGTGCGTTCTGGATGTCTGTCAAGGGCCCGGGCTGGCGGCTCATGTCGATAAAGTAGGGCGGCTCCTGGACGTACGTCGACTGCGGGTCCCAGTCGAAGAGGTCGCCGTGCTCTGGCAAAGGCAGCGCCCGCCAGTGCTCGTCGCCGTCGAAGACCTCCGCGTATTCCTGGAGGAACTGGTCCGGCCCGACCGCCGCGTCCATCGCCTCGCGGACCTCGGCCTGTGTAGGCCACACGTCCCGCAGGTAGACCGGGTTGCGATTCGGGTCGAGCCCAATTGGCTCTGTCGTCAAGTCGATGTTGACGGTGCCCGCCAGGGCAAACGCCACCACCAGGGGCGGTGAAGCCAGATACGACGCTCGCACTTGCGGGTGAATGCGCGCCTCGAAGTTGCGATTGCCACTCAGCACGGCCGCCACGACCAGGTTGTTGTCCTGGACCGCTTGGGCGACTTCGTCTGGAAGTGGGCCACTGTTGCCAATGCAGGTCGTACACCCGTAGCCCACCACCTGGAACTGCAGAGCTTCGAGATAGGGCATCAGCCCTGCCCGCTTCAGGTAGTCCGTCACGACGCGCGAGCCAGGCGCGAGGCTGGTCTTGACCGCCGGATTCACGCTCAGGCCTTTTTCGACGGCCTTCTTGGCCAGCAGACCAGCACCGAGCATGACCACGGGATTGGACGTGTTGGTGCAACTGGTAATCGCCGCGATAGCCACCGAGCCGTGCTGCAGGTGTGCTTTGCGGCCGGCTACTTCGATCTCGACCCCGCCGATTCCCGCGGGCTGGGTGGGCAATTGCTGCACCGTGCCGGCATTCGCGTCGATGAGCTTGATCGAGCCTGCATTTCCGTCAGTCCCGCCGCTTGCCGCCGCAGCGAACTGCGCCGGAAAGCCGGCGCGCATACTCTGGCCGATTTGAGTCAGGTTGACCCGATCCTGCGGCCGCCGAGGACCGGCCAGGCTCGGCTCCACAGTCCCGAGGTCGAGCTCCAACACATCGGTAAATTCGGGCTCGGGTGTAGCGTCGGTCCTGAAGAGCCCCTGCTCTTTGGCATACCGCTCCACGATGTCGATCTGGGCTTCGCTTCTGGCGGTCAGGCGCAGATAGCGGAGAGTCTCGTCGTCCACCGGGAAGAGCGCCGCCGTTGCGCCGTACTCAGGGCACATGTTGGAAATCGTGGCTCGGTCCGCCAGCCCGAGCTGGCTGAGTCCAGGCCCGGTGAACTCGACAAAACGGCCCACTACGCCGCGTTTGCGCAGCATCTGGGTGACGGTGAGCACGACGTCGGTGGCGGTAGTGCCCTCGGGCAACTCGCCTTTGAAGCGGAACCCGATGACCTCGGGTGTGAGCAGGTACAGGGGCTGCCCGAGCAGAACGGCTTCAGCTTCAATCCCACCCACGCCCCAGCCGAGCACGCCCAGTCCATTGACCATGGTCGTGTGTGAATCGGTGCCGACCACTGAGTCGGGGTACAGCGTGAGCTGTCCGTCTTCAGTGCGCGAGTGGACGACACTCGCCAGGTACTAGAGGTTGATCTGGTGGACGATGCCGCGTCCAGGGGGTACGACGCGGAAGTTCTGGAACGCTTCCTGGGTCCACCGCAGCAGGGCGTAGCGCTCCTGGTTGCGCTCGTACTCACGCTCGACGTTCAGCCCGAACGCGTCGGTACTGCCAAAGTAATCGACCTGCACCGAGTGGTCGATCACCAGGTCGGCCGGCACCAGCGGATTGATGCGCTTCGGATCACCGCCAAGGCGCGCCATAGCGGAGCGCATGGCCGCCAGATCGACGGCGCAAGGCACACCCGTGAAATCCTGCAGCAACACCCGAGCCGGGTAAAAGGGGAACTCGCCTGGCTGTTGGCTGGATGCTTTCCAACCCGCGAGCGCCTCGATCTCGTGGTCGCGCACCACGCCATTGCCGGCATTCCGCAGCAGGTTTTCGAGCAGCACCTTGATCGTCACCGGCAGTCGCTCGAGGGAGCTGGAGCCTCGACCCGGACTCGACTCGGCCAGGCTGGCGAGTCGGTAGTACGTCGCCACGCCGCTGGCGGTCTGCAAGCTAGCGCGTGCCCCAGTGAATGAGGTTCCAGCCGTAGAGCTGCTGGTCATGGATGTCTCTCCTTCACCCTCCCGCTTGGACTATCGGCCCGGGCCCTATGCTATCGCCGATGACCTGCGTGACCGTGAGTATCGGCGCGGAGGCCACAAGTGGTAAACTGCTGCCGCAGCGTGTGAAGCGTCACCGTGCGTGGTCTTCCTCCAGAGCCTCGCTCCGTACGGTTGACGGCCATCCCTGACACTCTGACCGGCGCGCCATTGCGTCGGTCGTCGGGAATGTAGGAGGACCAAGGTTCCCATGCAATTCTGGCCGGTCGTGTTGCTGGCGGGGATCATCGCGATTCTGTTTGCCGCCTGGCTTGCGCGCGACGTGCTTTCGCAAGATCGCGGTACGAAGGCGATGCAAGAAGTCGCCGCTCTGATTTTTGAGGGCGCGATGGCGTTCTTGAATCGGCAGTACCGCACTATAGCCGTGCTCGCGCTTGCGGCTGCAGTCATCATTGGCGTCCTGATCGGTGCGCTTGGCAACGATCCAGGTCACGGCGTACGCACCGCGATTGCGTTTCTGGTCGGCGCCTTTTGCTCGGGCCTGGCCGGCTTCATCGGTATGTATATCGCCGTCCAAGCCAACTTGCGCACCGCCGCCGCTGCGCAGCGCAGTGTTCGGGACGCCATCAACGTTTCGCTTCGCGGCGGCGCGGTTTCGGGCTTCCTGGTAGTGGCGCTGAGCTTGCTGGGCGTGCTCGGCATGTATGCGGCCTTTGGGGGCTTCAACGCCGCTGCGCCAGGCGCAACCGCGGCGCAGCGCCTGGTGGATGGCGTGGCCAGCGTGCCCTTCGAGATTGTCGGCTTCGGCTTCGGGGCATCGTTCGTGGCACTGTTCGCCCAGCTGGGCGGGGGCATCTACACCAAGGCGGCCGACGTTGGCGCCGACCTTGTCGGCAAAATCGAAGCGGGTATCCCCGAGGACGACCCGCGCAACGCGGCTGTGATCGCCGATTTGGTTGGCGACAACGTGGGCGACTGCGCCGGCCGTGGCGCGGACCTGTTCGAGTCGACCGCGGCCGAGAATATCGGCGCCATGATTCTCGGAGTCGCGCTGTATGTCGCGACGGGCAACACGTCTTGGGTGTTCTTCCCGCTTGTTGTTCGCTCAGTCGGCATCATCGCCTCGATGGTGGGCATCATGGCTGTGGCGGTCGGCGAGGTCACCGATCCACAACGCAAGCTGGACCAGGGCTACTGGGCCATGACCGTCATCGCTGCGATTGGCATCGTCGGCACGGTATGGGTCATGCTCGACGGCAACTACTGGTTCGCACTGGCCGGACTGACCGGCCTGATGACCAGCGTCGCCTTCGTGTACATCACGCAGTTCTACACCGCCGGCAACTGGCGGCCTGTGCAGGAGCTTGCCCGCGCTTCCCGCACGGGTCCTGCCACCAACATCATCTCGGGCTTCGCGGTGGGTCTGGAAAGCACTGGCGTCACGGCCATCATCATCTCGGTGGCCCTGGGCGTGTCGTATTACTTCGGGTCGCAGGCCGCTGCGCTGACCCCGGCCCTGGCGACTGGCAACGTCAACCCCGGCCTTTTCGGGACAGCCGTGGCGACCATGGGCATGCTGACCACGGTGGCGTACGTGCTGTCCATGGACACCTTCGGGCCGATCACCGAC
>JBPCIO010000392.1:0-10952 GCA_051006215.1 Chloroflexota bacterium | reverse complement strand
GTTCTGGGTGGCCAGCCACTCTACGCGTCCCCCACGCTCGAATACGTGCCGCTTATCTACGGCCCACCTATTTCTATGTTTCGGCACTGGTTGCCAGCCTGATTGGGCCTGGCTTCCTTCCACTTCGACTGGTATCGATGCTCGCCTCAGTTGGATCGATGGTCGTGGTCTTTCAGCTGGTCCGACGCGAGACAGGTAGTCGGGAAGCAGGACTCGTTGCCACCGGAGTGCTGGCAGCAGCGAATCCATTCGTCGACACCGCGATGGATATTGGCCGCGTCGACGCGTTGTTCACCTTCTTGGCCGTGGCAGCAGTGTTCGCGGCGCGCGCAGGTAGCCTTCGGACGGGCCGGTCGCGCTATTGGGCTCTTCGCGGCTGGAGTCCTTATCAGCAGCGCGCCTTGACCAAGCTGCCGGCAGCCGCGGGCCCGATCGCCGTAGGCGTGGGCTTTGGGCTGGCGTTGACCGTTCGACGGCACGTGGTCTACTTCGCTCTGGGTGCGTGCGTGTGCGCTGGAATCGGCATACTTTTGCTGCGTTTCCAGACTGGCCCCTGGCAACCTGGTTCCTGTGGGACTTGCCGAGCCAACACGAGTTGGCCGGACACTGCTTGGCCGGTTCTGGTTCGTCGACACTCTGCCGCGCTATTTCGTGGCGCTCCTGATTGGCCCGGTGTTCGTGCTCGGTAGCGCGGCCGGGGGGGGGGCAATCGAGCCGCGTACTTCTACACGCCAGCCCTGCTGAGCATGGTCGGCGTAGCATGGGCCGCGCGCGCGGGCGCGGGTGGCGCTCCAAACGTGCTGCTGCCGGGATTCGCCGTGTTTGCGACTCTTCTCGGCCTCGGCTTGCACGAGGGACTTCGGAAAGTTGCTGGCAGCTCGCTCCGAGCCCGCACGTTTCAGGGCTACCTGCTGACCCTGTGTGTCGTCCAACTGGCGCTGCTCGTGAACGACCCACGTGTCACGGTGCCGTACCGGCTGGACCGTGTGGCGGACGACGAGCTCGCCGCGGCCGTGTCATCACTGCCCGGCCCCCTGTTTGCTCCGGATTTCGGTCGCTACACGACCAGCAGTCAGGGACTACAGCCCTTTCTCGGCGCCGTCGACGAGCTGGTGGGCACCTTCGGCTGAGGCATGCGCGACCAAGGGCACTCGCTGGCTGGCCGATCTGGATACTGCCCTGCGCCAACGTCGCTTCCGTTATGTGCTTCTCAAAACTGCGGACTGTTGCCTCAAGGATCTGGTGTTGGCTGACGGCTATGTCGAAAAAGGAGCGCTTATCCCCCAGGAAAGCGACTTCTACAGCTGGAAAGCGGCGCATACCCGGAGGCCCAGCTGTACGTGGCGCCCACAGGCTAAGACTACTACGCGCGCCTCAGATGTTCAGATGATGTCAGCGAAGGTGCGCTCCATGCGCCGGAAATAGAGCGAGCCGGTGGCGAGCAGTACCAGCACGATTGCCAGGGTGCCGCCAAGCGCAGCGAGCGGCGGATCGCCCGTGCCCAGGAGCGCCCACCGAAATCCCTCGATGATGCCGGTCATCGGATTCAACGCGAGAATGGGCCGCCAGCGCTCCGGGACATCGCCCGCAGCGTAGATCACCGGAGTCGCGAACAACCACACCTGGATGAAAAACGGCACGGCGTAGCGCACGTCCCGGTACTGCACGTCCAGAGCCGACAGCCACACGCTCACGCTGAGCGCCGTCAGCACGGTCAGCATCACCAGCAACGGGATGGCCAATAACTGGACGCCGAGGGGCACCCCGAAGCCGACCAGCAACACCACCTCGAGCAGCAGTCCTACACTCAGATCGACGAGGTTGGCGAGCACCGCCGCGAGCGGGATTGCCAGCCTCGGAAAATAGACCTTGCTGATCAGCTGGGTGTTGGCCACGATGCTGCCGCTGGCGCCGCTGGTAGCGTTCGAAAAGTAGAACCACGGCACCAGCCCTGAGACGACGAACAGCGGGTACGGCACGCCGCCGCTGGCCAACCCGCGCTGTCCAAAAACAATCGAGAAAATGCCCATCGCCAGCAGCGGCTGCAGCAGCACCCACGCTACGCCCAGCGCGGTCTGCTTGTAGCGCACTTTCACGTCCCGCAGGGCCAGGAAGAACACCAGCTCGCGGAACCGCCAAAGCTCACGCAGGTCGAGCGCCCGCCAGCCGCCGGACGGCTGGATCAGGGTTGTCGGGACCGCGTTCGCGGCTTTAGACACCACCGCCACTACCTGAGCCGAGGCCGTAGACTCTCGGCGTGCCTCAGACCGTCCCCAGGCGTATCCCGCCGCCTAGCGTCGAGGACTATCTGTGCATCGAAGAGGCGAGCTCCACCAGGCACGAGTATGTTGCGGGTCAGCTCTACGCGCTGTCGGGAGCGAGCGAGCAGCACAACCGAATCGCCATGAACATCGCTGCTCGCCTGTGGGCAACGGCTGGGGACGGCCCATGTCGCGTCTACGGCAGCGACATGAAGCTGCGCATCGGCAACGACGCCGTGTACTACCCGGACGTGCAAGTTGTATGCGATCCAACCGATACCGAGCAGCTGTACAAGAGGTTACCGTGCGTCGTGGTCGAGGTCCTTTCGCCCAGCACGGAGTCAATCGACCTGCGCGAGAAACTGCTCGCCTACCGCCGCATCGAAAGTCTTCAGGCCTACATCGTCGTGTACCGAGACGAGCGGCGAGTCATCCGCCACTATCGCGCTGAAAACGACGCTTGGTTCACCGCCGAGGTAGCTACAGACGGACGGGGTGCCCTTCCCCTGCCCGGAGCTCGTGCTGACCCTGGCTGATATCTATCGAGGACTGGCGCCGGCCGGCTGAGCTGCCTCGGCGTGGACCAGGGTGCCGAACGCAGTCAGGTCGCGTACGGCGAGGTCCGCCAGCACCTTGCGGTTCAGCGTGACTCCACGCGCCTTGAGCGAGGCCATGAACACGCTATAGCTCATACCATAGTGGCGCGAAGCCGCATTGATGCGGGCAATCCACAGCCGCCGCATGTCTCCCTTGCGAGCTCGACGGTCGCGATAGGCGTACGCCAGGCCCTTCATCACCGTCTCGTTGGCGATGCGGATCAGTTTGCGACGGCCTTGGGTATAGCCTTTCGCCAGACCAAGGGTTTTCTTGTGCCGATGGTGGGCAGTGACGCCCGGCTTAATGCGTGTCATAGCTACGTTGCGTACGGCATCAGTCGTCGGACCCGCTTCAAATCACGGGTAGACACGGGCATCATCTCGTCGTAGTCGCGCGCCGCTCGCTTCGAACGGTTGCGCCGCAGATGGCTCTTGCCATGGCGAGTGCGGACGAGCTTGCCGGATCCGGTGTATTCAAAGCGTCGCGCCGCGGCTTTGTGAGTCTTCAACTTCGGCATACAGGGTGGAGGCAGGCAAGTCTAGCACACGCGGCGCGAGCGACAGCCGCACCACCAACCGCGCGTACCCCAACCAGAACGATCGAGTGTATGCCATCTTGGAGTAGCCGCTCTTGCGTACGCCCAGGGTGATTGGCACCTCAGCGCACCGGAAACCAGCCCGGTGGGCTTTGACGGTGCCTTCGAGCTGGATGCCGAAGCCGTGCTCGTCCAGGCTGATCGCTCGAAATACGTCGGTCCGCGCCGCGCGAAAGCCACTCGTAAGGTCGCCCACCGGCACGTCCAGCACGCGTCGGACGACGGAATTCCCGACGACACTGATCACGCGCCTGGCCCAGGGCACGCCGCGCATACGCCCACCCGGCACATACCGCGACCCCAGCACGAAGTCGGCGCTGTCCTCGACGATGGGCGCCAACAGTCTGGGTACGTCTTCAGGCGCATGCGTGAGATCGGCGTCCATGAACGCCAGCGCGTCGAAGCGAGGGCTGCGCTCCGCGAGCGCCGCAACGATTCCCGTGCGCAAGGCGGCCGCCAGACCACGATTGCGCGAGTGTGCCACGATGCGCAGGAACGGAAAGCGGGGCGCGAGCTGTACGAGCGAGGCGTGCGTCGCGTCGCGGCTTCCGTCGTCCACGGCGAGCGCGACCAGGTCGAGACTCGATCGGTCGCGCACTGCCTGAAGCCGTTGCAGGAGCGCTTTGACATTGCCCGCCTCGTTGTACATCGGCAGAACTACGGCAACTCGAAACATACCCGCGTCAAGCAAGCCTAGCAGTCAGACGAATTTGATGCGTCTGGCGGCGAAAAGGACCATCCGCAACAACAGCCATCCGTGTCGCCAACGCTGAATGTTGGTCGTACCGTATGTGCGTTCTCGATAGCGTATCGGCAGGTCGACAATCTTGAGGTTGAGCCTGGCCGCGCCAAAGAGCAGGTCGAAGTCGCCGAAGGGGTCGAAGTCGCCGAAGTAGGCGCGTTCGGCCGCGATGCGTTGGTAATTCGCTGCCGAAAGCACTTTGGTCCCACATAACGTGTCTTTGATGGTTTGCCCGAGCAGCCACGAAAACGCCAGGCTGAAGAACTTGTTGCCCAGCAAGTTGAAGAATCGCATGGCCTGCTTCTGCATCGGGTAGACGAGGCGAACGCCATTGATGAATTCGCCTTTGCCCGACTGTAATGCGTTCAGAAATCTCGGCAAGTCCTCCGGTGCGACCGTAAGGTCCGCGTCGAGGATCATCAGCACCTCACCGCGAGCGTGCGCGATTCCGAGCCGGACGGCGTCACCTTTGCCCTTGCCCGTTTGACGCAGTAGCCGGCACTGGGCCTGGGGTCGACGCGCAATCTCGCGCTGGATGGTCTCGTATGTTGCGTCGGTCGAGTGGCCCTCCACGAATACCAGCTCTGTTCCCCGACCCATGTGCGGTGTTCGATCCAGGATTGCAGTGATGTTGCCGCTCTCGTTGCGGGCCGGCACGATCACCGACACCAGCGGCTCGGCGAGGCTGTCGTCGGGTCGGGGCGCAGGTCGAGCCACGACGAAGTGCGTCAGGGCAGCAATATCGAGCGGCCACAGCCGGGCCAGATACTGATTGGCGAGCTCTTCGATACCCCCAGCGCGCGCCGGCAGCAAAATCTCGTCCCAGCGCCGGGTCACTTCGAAGTCTGCGAGGCCTAGCAGATTGTCGACGTCCTCGACGGTCAACCAGTTCTGCTCGAGCAACGGCTTACCGAGCCCCAGGGCACGCGTCACATCGAGCGGGAGCTCCCATAAGCGACTGTGGAAGTTCAGAATCATTCGCGACCCAGGCCGCGTTACACGCTTGAGCTGACCGAAGGCCAGCTCGACGTCCCACAGGTCGTTGACCACGTCGGAAAGGACGACGACGTCGAACGGGTTGGCATCACCCAGGTCGAGCGCGTGCGCATCTGCCTGCGCGAAGCTCAGACGTGGATGCCGGCGGGCCGCGCGACGCAGCATGGCACCCGAAAAATCGATCCCCAGACCGAAGGACGGTCGCAACGCAGCGAGCAAGTCGCCTTGGCCGCAGCCGATCTCGAGCACACGCTGGTTCGATGCCACGAGCGAGCGAAACACTTTTGTCAAACGCGCGTGGTAGGCACCCGACAGATGGTGAGCCTCGTCCAAGCTGTCGGCGACTCGATCCCAGTGCGAGATGCGAGCCGCGGTGTACTCCTGCTGAGCTACGTCGGTCCTGGCCTGCTGGCTGGTAAGCGTCACTGAGCTAGTTCATCACGTGCATGTTCGAAGTACCACGCAACTGGATGGTCGGCCTGCCTTCCAGCGTTGTGATCTGGCCAGCAACGCACACGGTCTTGCCGTCAAGACGTGACGCTGGGTCCGCGGGCATCAGCACGGTGAGGCCGGTCGGGTCAGGGTAGCGTTGGCCAACCTCGAGGAGCACGAATCCAGCCGGCGCGGGGCGGGAAGCGACAATCATCCCCTGGACGGTGCGTGACTCCCCCACATGCGCCCGCGCCTCGTACCACCAGATGGCGCCGTCCGCCTGACAGGTCGGGGGTGCGACTGGGCTGGGCGCCGGCGTAGACGTCGGAGCCGGGTTATTGGCGATGATGCGCTGCACGTCGGCGACTTCGGTGCGGCGTACGCTGGTGGCCTGGGCCTGTGGCGGGTTTGGATTGGGGGCCTCCCCTGACGGCGCCCCACACGCCGCAGCGGCTGAGAGTACGCACGCCACAAAGGCAAACGTCGCCAATCCGCGAGTCACCGCATGATGGTAACCGGACGTCACCGGCTGCGGTCCAGGCCTGGGTTACCATTCCGCGCTGCGATGCGCGCGCTGGTAACCAACCCCTCGCGCTCCGACGTGATTGCGCGCTGGCTGCCACGCACGACCAGCCTGCCTGGCCTGCTGTACGCGGTGCTGATTGCCAGCGCCGCCTGCTACCTGGTCGCGTTCGTCGTGGTGGCGGTGCTGCGTTTGAGCTATCCGTTCCCGCTCGAGATTACTGAAGGGGCTGTTCTCAGAGGAGTCGAGCGCGTGCTGCATGGGCAAGCGCTGTACGTGCCACCGACGCTGGAACACGTTCCATACATCTACGGGCCGGTGTACTTCTATCTCTCGGCGGCTGTGGCATCGGCTACGGGTGCCAGCTACCTGCCGCTGCGTCTGGTGTCACTCGCGGCATCCATGGGCTCGCTGGCGCTCATAGCCCGCCTCGTCCAGCGCGAAACGGGCAGTTCCGCAGCGGGCGTGGTCGCTGCCGGATTGCTGGCGGCCACCTTCCCTTTGGCTCAAACGTCGCTGGACCTTGGCCGCGTAGACGCTGTGTTCGTCTTTTTCCTCGTCGCGGGTGTCTACCTGGCCCGCGCCGGATCGCAGCCCGCGCGATCAAGCTGGTTCATGGCGGCCGCGAGCGGCTGCTGCATCGCCCTGGCAGGTCTCACCAAGGTGCCCATGGGCGCGGCCCCGGTCGCGCTCGCGCTGGGGCTGTACGTGCTGGTGACCGGTCGCGGACAGGTGCTGGGGTTTGTGCTCGGGCTCGTGCTGCCGCTTGCTGCTGTTGTGCTGCTGTTGCGGGCGCAGAGCGGTCCCTGGCCAACCTGGTATCTGTGGGACCTCCCGAGACAGCACGAGATCCGCGAGAGCCTGCTCGGTCGCTTCTGGTTTACCGATGTTCTGCCGCGTTTCAGCCTGCCGCTGTTACTCGGCCCGGTGTATGTGCTCTGTCGCGGGCTGGATCGGGATTGGCGTCCACTCCTGTTGTATGGGCTGACGTCGCTCAGCTTCATCGGCCTGGCCTGGCCGTCGCGAGCCAGCAGCGGCGGAGCGCTGAACGTGTTGTTGCCTGCATTCGCGCTCATGGCGCTCCTGTTGGGCCTGGGCTTTCACGCAACACTGGGGCAGATCGGCCGCGCCTCCGCTCGCGCGCAGGCGTTTCGAGGGTATGTGCTCGGGGCGTGCATCGTGCAGTTCGCGCTGCTGGCCTACAACCCGCGCCTGACCGTGCCGTATTTGTCGGACCAATGGGCAGACGAGCGCCTGGTTGCACGCCTGGCGGATCTACCGGGGCCGGTCTTCGCGCCCGACCTGGACGGCTACCTGCGCGGCTCGTCTCGGCCCGATACCGGCGAACAGCCGCACAACGGCGCGGTGGAAGAGATCATGGGCGGCTACGGCGGCAGCATCACCGAGGAGGGCTTGCGCTGGCGGGCAGAGCTAACGAACGCGTTCAGCCAGCATCGATTTCGTTCGATCGTATTGTTCGAAGTCGAGGACGAGTGCTGCGGCCTGCGCAAGCCGGTGCTTGCCAGCGGCTATCGTGACGCGGGTCCGCTATTCGCCGCGGGGGACGATTTCTTCCGTTGGAAGACGACCCACGGCCACACGCCTGAAGTGCACCTGTATGTGGCCCCAGAATAGCGCGGAACATGAAAAACGGCCCATCCATAGAGATGGGCCGTTTCCATATCGGACAAAAGGAGAACTACGCGCTACACAATCGCGAACGATTTTACCTCGCCACGCTGCAGGCTAGCCTACAGTGTCCCATCTGGCGTCTGACGACGCCCAGCCTCGCGCGAAGCTCCCATTCAGTCCGACCGCAACGCTAGCATGCAAAACGGTTCGAGTCAACAAGCAATCTCATGCTTGCGGAGCTGCGAGACGCGTTTGTGCCGGTGGACCGGTCGGCCCCGGCGCAAGCCTGAGCCCATACTTGCCAGGGTCATCGGCTCGACCGATCACCAGCTTCAGCTCTGCACGCGAGCCGAAATCTGTACCTGGCCGTCGGCTTCGGAGCATGCCACAGCGATCCTCGGCTGACGCACGCTCACGTCCTGAATTGAACGGACCTCTACGACGGCATGCGATTCCGGCGCAAGCAACCGCACCACCGATTCCAGGCTGTACGCCTCGAATACATACGCGTCCATGAATTGACTCTCCGACGATCCATAGTCGATCCGATGTGGCAGGTTCTCGACGCTGACCATCGCACCGCTTGGCGCGGCGGTGATGCACGCGACGGCCTGGTCGATGAATTGCTTCGAGGCAGACCCAGCGTCGCGGAACTCTGGGTAGTCCGTAAACAACGCCGATGTGCGCAGGACGCCAAGCAGCAGCAGTGCTGATCCGGCCGCCGATAGCCACGCGCACGCACGAGTCAGCCTGGCCCAACCGGGCCAAGCAGCAGGCTTGACCGGGTCCGCCGCACCGTCGAGCAGCGCACACACCAGCAGCCCGAGCCCGGCCAGCGGCACGTACAGCAGGTACGGGCTGAGCGATGTGTGGACCACGGCGTACAGGGCCAGAAACCCCGCATGCCACACCAGCCCGGTGATCACCAACAGTTGGCGTTGGCCGCGAAAACCTGTCGTCGCCAGCCCCAGCACCACGCCGGCGCCTCCGACTACCAGCAGCCAGTCGCGTAAGCGCTCGGGCATCGCGGGTTGGAATGGCCACAGCACATCGGTGACGTACGGCCGGACGAAGAATTCAAGAAGTCCCTGCGTGCTGCCCATTGCCGCTGCCGAGCCGCGGTAGCCACCCAGGCCGCCCAGCACGCGCCAGCGCACGCCGAAGGCAACCACCTCCAGGAGCACAAAACCGGCCACCACGAGCGCGGCGACCTTCAGATGCGCGGGCACAGCGCTGTGTGTCGCACGCGTTCGGCACCAGCCGCACGCGATGACGAATGGCACAACCGCCACCCCGGCGTATGCGATCTCCTTACCTCCCAGGGCCAGAAAGAACAGGCCCATGGCACCGAGAAGAAGCGGCCACCAGCGCATGCGCGCTTGCCCGATTGTCGAGCGCGCCAAAAGGCTCATCGAGGCCACGAGCAGCGCGCCCACGACCATGTCCTGGCGGCGTGGAAGACTCGGCACAGTGGCCGCTGCGATCGGGTGCAACCCGAGCAGGAGCGCCGCTGCGCAGGCAGCCCACCAGCTCCCACCCAGACCCCGAGCCAGGCTGTACAGCGCGCCCACCGCGGCGACATGGATGAGCAGATTCGTTGCGTGAAAGGCGAAGGGATCCAACCCGAAGAGCGCTTGATCGAGCGAATAACTGAGTGCTGTCAGCGGGTGATAGAACAGCGCCACCTCGGCCACAAAGCTCGTGCCCGACATGATCGGCGAGAACGCCACGCGCATCATGTCGCTTGCGCTTTCGAGCCTGGTGGACACCAGCCACGGCCACGTGTCCGAGCCGAAGAACGGGTTGCTGAGCGAGCCGGTGTAGGCCGCGCCAACCACGCCTAACACTGCCACGACGGGTGCATGGTTCAGGCGCCGCCAGACGGGCATGGTCGCTAAGATACCGAACCGCACATGAGCCGCCCGACGCTGAAAAACCGGGCGGCTCACCTGCTAGCCGTGGCGGTTCTGGTGGCGCTCACCATCGCCGCCTACGCGCGCTTCGTCAGCGCTGGCTTCGCCGCGACCGACTCCCTGCCCCTGATCGAGACGAGCCGCATTCAGAGCCTGTCTGACGCTGGCTTGTTGTTCAGCCGGCCTGTAATGGCGGGCACTCGCTTCGCGCTGGGCGAGGTCGTGTACCGACCGTTTGTGTCAGTCACGTTCGGATTGGACTACGCCGTCTGGGGCCTCGACGCGCGCGGCTTTCACATCACCAACCTGTGCCTGCACTTGCTTGGAGTGCTGGGTATCTGGTTCCTGCTCACCAAGCTCGGGCTGCGAAACTGGTCGGCCACGGCCGGCGCGGCGCTGTTTGCGCTGCATCCACTCGTCGTCGCGAGCGTGCCCGTTATCGCGCGCAGAGACAGTGTCGCTCCGGTTACTGCCTTCGTGGGCGGGACGTGCCTGCTGCTGGTAGCTGAACAATCAACTGGCCAGCGGCGCGCGCGATTTGGGCTCGGTTCGCTCGCGCTGATTGGTGTCGCCTTGCTGAGCAAGGAGTCCGCGTTCGCCGCCTTGCTGATGCTGCCTATGCTGTTCCTGGCCGGCCTGCTTGCCCGCGGCGATGGGCTGCGCGCAGCGTTGAGACAGACCAGCCTGCTGCTGCCGTTCCTGCTTCTCGCCGTCGGCGTGTTCGGGACCCGGATGCTGGTGCTGCGCGGGCTCGGCGGACCAGATAGCGCCTCGGACTTGTTGTTCCTCGATCGGGACCGCTATAGCCAGATCCTGGGCGCTTTCACCCGCGAGCTGGGCTGGACCTTTGCCTGGATCGCGCCGTCGACCCGGGAGATCTGGCCGAGGCTGGCTGCGGCGTGTCTGGCGGGCCTGGCCCTCACGCTGCCCTGGCTTCCGCGCCGGCACGCGATCCTAGCCGCGGCGGGTGTGGTGTGGGTAGCCGGTTTCGCGATCTTCTGCATGGCGCTCAAGATCGCCACCATCGCCTGGCTGGCGTACTTTTCACTGGTGGGGGTGGCGCTGGTATTCGCTGCCGGACTGGAGGGAGCCGTCTCGGGGATCTGGACACCTGTACTCCGTCGAGGCCTGCTTGGCTGGGCGCCGCCGGCTACGGCAACGGTGTTGCTTCTGGGGCTGGGCTTGTACGCCTTGACCGCTCTGTCCGCATCGCCACTGGTGCGGGCGTACGATCAGTGGCAAATCGCTGGCGACGTGACGC
>JBPCIO010000391.1:0-7417 GCA_051006215.1 Chloroflexota bacterium | reverse complement strand
GCGTGTGACACCCATGTCAGCACACAGATCGAGGTACGCCGCCAGCTCACCCTGGGCGACCGCGATTTCGAACGGTCCACCGCCAGTTACGGTAGCAACGCCCAGACGTCTGGCGGCGGCGAATTTGCGACGCGTTGCAGACTCCTCGGCCACAATCCAACACGCCATGGACATCTTCAAGATGGAGATGAGATGAGCGCTCTGCTCCAGATGCGCCTCGAGCGTCACCGCGTCGTAGCCGGGATCAAACGGACTCGTTGCTGGAGGCAACTCGGGTACCCCGATCCGTCGTAAAAACTCGGGGGTGCGCGCAGCGCGCCCCGAATGAGCAGCCGTCATGCGAGCGCCCCCCTCTGGCTGTACGGCAGGGAGTACAGCGTCATCATATTCGGACGTGCCTAGCATGCATGACTCGGGTTCGAGACTTGTGGCAGACGGATTGACTTATGGTTGAGGCCATCTCACGTGTGCGCTGATGCCCGAAACTCCTTCGGGGCTACCGTGAGCTCCTCCGATCGTAAGGAGCGCCGCATGCTTCCCCAGTACAGCGCACACCTGACGTGAAGGCACTTGTAGGCGCCGCCGCCTTCACCAGCGTCTCCACGTTGATCAGCCTGATCGTGGCGGTGGCGCGGACGAAGGTCGTTGCGGTGGTGCTCGGGGTCGGCGGCGTAGGAGTCATTGGCCAGGTAAACACCGCGCTTCAATTCGCCGCCTCGCTGGTGGCGGTGGGCTTCGCGACCGCCATTGTGCGCCGAACCGCGGTGGCGGACGATGGCGAGCCTGGCTCTGCCTCAGCCTTGCACATAACCGCCTACCTGGTCATTCTGGCTCTGGCCGCGCCATTAGTGCTGTTTCTGGTGTTTGGTCCGCAGGAAGCTGTCGCCAGGGTACTTGGCGAAGACACGCCGCCCCTGGCTCGCCTGTCCCTGGCGGTCGCGGTGCCCCTGGTGGCGGTAGCGAACATCGAGAGCGCTATCGTGCGCGGCCTCAGGAACGTGCGCATGTTGACGATCGCCACCAGCCTCAGCGCGGTGGTCGGCCTGCTGCTGCTCGGCCCACTCGTGCTGCTGTTCGGGCTCAATGGCGCGTTGGCCCACGTAGCTCTGTTCGCCGGCTTGACCTACGGCGTGAGCTGCATAGCCCGAATGCGGGCGACGCGGCAGGCCGGGTACGTGGTGTCTGTGTTGGCGCGCCCGACTCGGAATGCCCTGCGCGTGCTGCTGAGTTACGGCTCGGCGAATGCCATCGCCGGCGTGCTCAACACCGCGACACTGCTGCTTGTCCGCGCGTACGTCATTGGAGCGCTCGGCGTGGAAGCCAACGGCATCTATCAAGTGGTGCTCGGCATCCCTGCGCAAACTCTCGTCGTCGTCCTTAACACGTTGTCTTCGTATGCCTTTCCGCTCATCAGCGGACTGCGCGAGCGAGGGCATGTCAGTGACGCCCTGAACATGGCGTTGCGCTTCACGCTGTTGTCTGGCACCCCACTCATCGTCGGGCTTGTGGTGTTTGCGGCGCCGCTCACACGCTTGCTGTACTCGGCCCAGTTTCTGGCGGCCGCCGACCTGTTACCGATCCAACTCCTGGGCGACTTCTTCAAACTTGTCGCCTGGGCGCTCGGCCTGTCGTTGCTCGGCCGTGGACACCTGGTTGCGTTCACCTTGCTGGACACATTGTGGAATGTCGTGTTCGCAACAGGAGTCCTTATACTTACTCCACGCCTCGGTCTGTCAGGCACGGCGGTAAGTTATGCGGTCGCGTACGTTGTCCACACCATCGCCACGTACACGTATCAGCACCGCCGGGAGTCTTTCCGCCTGGCTCGCCCCAACCTTCAGCTGGTCGTCGTTTCGGTGGTTTTGCTCACAGGTGCAGCGATCCTCGCGCGGGGGGGCCAGTTCATCCTCCAACTGGTGTACGCGGGCATAGGCCTGAGTGTTTGGCTGTGGCTCGGAACCCAGCGGGCCGAATGGGTGACCGCCTGGCAAACGGTTACCACACGATTCCGCCGATTGTGATGCTAAGCTAGAGCATGCCGATCCATCTGCGTATGCGGCAGGCCCTGTGATCGGGCACCTCGCGGCGGCACCGCGCCCCCCGGCTTGGTCCGTGCGGGTACAGCAGTGGCTCGGGGGCGGCGGCCTGCGACGGGCGATGCACGCCGGGGCCGTTCCCGCAACCCTCCTCGGTGCGGCAGGCGGGGGATGGGCAGTTGCCGTCGGCAACCCCGTGCCAGTGGCTCTGGCGCTCGCCATACCTGCCGCTGCGCTCGGCTCGCGACTGCGGCCAGGCCACTGGATTGTGGTCTGGCTGATCGCTGGTGGCCTGTTCGCATGGGCGCCCGGTGTTTCTTTGCCAGGCGGCGTCTTCGACATGACTGTCGAGCGGCTGGTGTTGGTGCTGGTCGCTATTTTTACCCTGAAGCGCAGTCTTCCAGGCACGCGCAGTCTGTGGATCTGGCCACTCCTGTTCGGCATCGACTACCTGATGATGGCGGCGTTCGAATCGCCGGACTATCGCCAGGCTCAACTAACATTCATACGCCACTACCTGGCGGCCTTCATCCTGTTCCTGGTAGCTGCGGGTTGTCTGGGCAGCGCAACGGCGCGTCAGCACGTCATGAGATCGTCGGTGGTGATCGGTGCTGGTGTAGCTGTCGTGGCGCTGTTGGCGCCGCTGTTCGGCCTAGATTTCGGAGTGGATGCAACGGCGTGGGGGAATCGAATCGCGGGTACGCTCGAGTCACCCCCCGTGCTGGGGGCCGCGCTGTCCACGCTGCTTTTCCTCAGCCTGTATCAGCTCGCGACCAGCAGTCTTCGGTGGCGGGTCGTCGCGGCTTGCGGCTGCGTGCTGATGGGCGGAGTGATCTTGCTCACGTTTACCCGCGCGGCTTGGCTCAGCGTCCTGGTTGGTCTGGCGGTGCTCGGGGTCGTCTCAGCTCGCAAGCGCCCAGGTGTGGCAGCAGCGCTCATTGTGATGATCGTCCTGGTCGTCATGGTCGGCCCCAACCTGATCGATTCGCTCAGCGACGACCCGCGCCTGCACCAGGATACCAATGCAATTGGGCGTGTCGAGACGTCGCTGCTCTCGTGGCAACTGTTTTTGCAGCGGCCGGTGTTCGGTTGGGGGCCGCTCACGGTCGTGCGGTTCGACTCGACCACCGGGTATGGGGATTGGGTCTCCCACGATTCATTTATGACCATGTTGGTGGCGACCGGATTGATCGGCGGTCTGCTCTACATCGGACCGGTGGTGTTCGCGCTGACGCGCGGAGTCCGCAATGTACTCGCCGCCGAAGCACCGCTGCGGGACACGGACGCGTACGCGCTGGCCGGAGCAGCCGCCTATATCGTCAATGCTCTGGCGATCGACATGCGGTACTTCGCCTACCCGCACGTGTTGTTCTGGTTGTGTTTGGGCATGCTACTTTCTCGCCGCTCGGCGCCGGCAGCTCTAGCCGCTTGAACACATGCCGCTACGGATCGTCATGCTCACCAACTTCGCTCAGGCGCCGCTCGCGGTGCATGGCGGCGTGGAAGCGGTTGCGCGCACCCTTGCCTTCGCTTTGGCAGCAACTGAAGATGTCGAAGTTCATGTGGTTGCCTCCCAGAGCGACGTGCGGCGCGCGTACATTCAGCAGCGAGCGGAGCGTCTGTTCGTGCATTTCCTGCCACGCCTGGGGCGGCTCGAACTACCCACGTTGTTCGTGCACGACCGCTGGCAACTCGGGCGAGTCCTGCGCAAGTTGCGCCCTGATGTGGTCCACACGCACGAGCTCGGTCGATACGGCTTTGTGTGCCATTCGCTCGGCTATCCGTACGCGCTCACGGTGCATGGGATTACGTCGGTTGAGAAACAGCTTCTGCACCCGACCGGCCTTGCCGCACGCGGGAGACACAGCCTGCTTCGGTTCGTCGAGCAGGTCACGTTGCGTGGGGCAGCGCGAATCATTGCCAACAGTACGTACGTGCTTGGGCTTGTGCCAAGGGGTATCCGCGACCGAGCTGTCCGTATTCCGAATCCGGTCGACCCGGTCTTCTTTGATCTCGAGCCATCGAGCGCGTGCTCGGGTCGAATCGGCTGGGTGGGACGTGTCAGTCGGCTCAAAGGAGTGGACCTGCTTCTACGCGCGTTGCCCATCGTCAGGCAAGTCGTCCCAAACGCGCACGTGCGGCTGGTCGGTCCGAGCGATGATGACCCGAGGTACCTCGACGAGCTGCGCGAACTTTTTACCCTGGCCGGGCCGGCCGGCTGCGTCGAGCTGATGGGGCAACGGCACGGAGCACAGCTGCGGCATGAATACGCATCAATGGCGGTGCTGGCCCAGCCGTCGCGCCAGGACAACGTGCCCATGGTCATCGCCGAGGCGATGGTGGTGGGCCGGCCCGTAGTCGCGTCCCGCGTGGGCGGTATTTCTGATCTGGTAGACGATGGAGCAACCGGGGTGCTGTGTCCTCCCGAGGACCACGAGGCACTGGCCGCGGGGCTGATCCGCATTGTGGTCGATCCGATGACTCAGGCTCGACTTGGCTCCGCTGCAAGCGCTGTCGCTCGGCAACGCTTCGATCCGCGGCTGATTGCCGCGCAACACGTGCAGGTATACCAAGATCTGGCAAGCGCCGTTTCGCGGACCGGTACCCTGTAGGACTGGGCAGGGATGACCAATGTTGTGCATGGCGCTGCCAACTCTGAGCTGCACGAGAAGTTGCGGGAGGCTCTGGCGGTGTATTGGTCGTCCGACGAGCCTGGCCACCAGCTCAAGCCTGATCTGCTCACGGACGTGCATGCCGTAAGAGGCTGGGAGGCGCTGCGAGCCACCGTACCCGCGTATGGAAGGCGTCAGGCCGCGTTCGTGAAAGTGTTTGCAGATTCTGTTTCATTCGAGCGAGAGCAGGACGGCCTGACGCGAGCTCGCGCCGTCGCGATCGGCGCCGACGAGGGCGCCCGGGTCCCAGCCGAGTTGTGTGCTGTCGTCTCTGCGCAAGCGCTCATCATGGAGCACGTCGAGGGGGTCCCTCTGAGCCGGTCCCTGCGCAAAACCGCCCCGTTCGCGCCGCGCGTTTACGCCGACGTCTTTTACGCGCTGGGGAAATGGCTGGCGCGTTTTCACGCCCAGAAACCCCCTCAAAGCGAACCCGCCGCGCTGCTTGCCCGACAGGAGCTCTTCATCCGAGACGTGCTGGAACGAGCCGAGCCGCGCATTGGCGCAGCCCGGCTTCGGGCCGCCAGGCGGCTGCTGGATCGGCTGTTGACCAGCGTGGCGACGGATCCCGGCCGAGCCGTCTACTGTCATGGTGACTTCCAACCCGACAACATGATTCTGTCGCGCAACCGAGTCAATGTCGTCGACTTCGCATATTCAGGTGTCGGGTATCCCGAACAGGATCTGGTTCTACTAAGACACAACCTGATTATGAACACGACGGACCTCCCCTTTGCTTTCAGATTGGTCCGACCGCTTTGGTCAGCGTTCGTGGCCGGTTACGGGCACCCCTCACTGACCGTAGGGACGTCGCCTACGTGGGACCTCTTCGAATTACGCTATCAGTCGTTTTCCGTAAGCTCCGAGTGGTATCGCGACGCACAAACGCCGCCACGTCGACTCCTGCTCATGTACAGGTACTTCCGCACCGTGGGTCGATTTCGGCGCTGGCTTGACGATCGATCGACAACGTACGGCCTGTGAACCAGCACGTGGCTGGCCTGCGAGTGCTGGTTGTCACCAACATGTACCCGACCGTCGACATGCCTGCGTTTGGGACCTTCGTTCACGACCAGGTGGCTGCCTTGCGGCGGGCTGGTACCGAGGTCGACGTGCTGTTCATCAATGGCCGACGGAGCAAGTGGAACTACATCTGGGCGCTGCCGAGACTCTGGCATGCTTTGCGTCAGCGCCATTACGACGTGATCCACGCTCACTACGTGCTTTCGGGCGTGGTGGCTCGCGCTCAGCTCGGAACCAAGCTCGTACTTACGCACCACGGCTGCGAAGTGCTCGGCTACCCCCGCTGGCAAACATGGCTCGCGCACGCTACCACTGGACTGCCTGATCTGATCATCTACACAGCTGAGCGCATGCGACGGGCTCTCAAGGACAGTGACGGTTGGGTCATCCCGTGCGGTGTGGATCTCGAGAGGTTTGCGCCCCGCCCCCGGGCTGAGGTGAGACGCGAACTGGGCCTGAAACTCGATCGGCCGCTCGTACTGTGGGCCGGCGAACACTGGAGACCTGAGAAGCGCTTCTGGCTGGCCGAGCAGACGATGGAGCAGCTGAAGCGGCACGTACCCGAGGCTGAGCTCATTCTGCTGTCTGGAAAACCTCACGCCGTCGTGCCACTGTATATGAACGCCTGCGATGCCTTGCTGCTGACGTCCTGGCTTGAGGGCTCACCCATGGTGGTAAAGGAGGCCATGGCGTGCAACCTGCCAATTGTCAGTGTGGACGTGGGCGACGTGGCGGAGGTCATCGCCGGCACACCCCCCTGCTCGTTGGCCGAACCCGATCCACAACAGTTGGCGCTGAAATTGGCGGCTATCCTCCGAGATCCGTGCCGGACGACCGGCCGCCAGCGAATGGGCCACCTGGATCATGACGGCATCGCCCACCGGATTCTGCAGGCGTATGCGCAGGCTCTGTCACCACGCGGCGCTCGCCTCAGGTGCGGCCAGCGGCCCGCGGGTTCCTAGGGGCGCCGTTTGGCCCGTATCTGCGTGGTCCGCCAGTACCACTTCCCGCTCGACCCACGCGTGCGGCGGGAGGTGTACGCGCTGCTGGATGCCGGCCACGACGTCGATGTGCTGTGCTTGCGCCAAGCAGGCGAGCCGGCGTATGAGCGTAACGGGTCGCTGAGAGTCATTCGATTGCCCCTGCCGCGGCGGCGTGGCGGAGCCCTGAGCTACGTGTTCCAGTACGCGGCTTTCTTCTCGAGCGCCTTCTTACTCACGGCTGCGCTGCACCTGTGGCGCCAGTACGCGCTCATTCAAGTCCATTCACTTCCCGACGCGCTGGTGTTTGCCGCGCTCGTGCCGCGCCTGGGGGGTGCGCGCGTCATCCTGGATTTGCACGAGCCGATGCCTGAGTTCGTCGCGAGCAAGTTTGGCAAGTCGATGCATCATCCTCTAGTCAGGCTCGTCGCGTGGATCGAGCAGCGCAGCATTGGCTTCGCGGATGCCGTGCTTACCTGCACCGAGTCGATGAAGGAACAGTTCGTCCGGCGCGGTGGGCCTCCGCGAAAGATAGCCGTGATCTTGAACGGATCCGACGAGTCCGTCTTCCATCCTCGCGTTGCCCGGTTGCCCAACGCGGAAGCAAAGCATTGCGTGGTGATCTCGCACGGCTCGGTCGAGGACAGATATGGGCTGGGCACCGTGATACGGGCCATCGAAGCCCTCAAAGACGAGATCCAGGGACTGC
>JBPCIO010000390.1:0-21447 GCA_051006215.1 Chloroflexota bacterium | reverse complement strand
TCACTCGACCTGGACCAATCAGCTGGGGTCATGCCAGTTGCCCTCGGGGTCCGCGAGCACCACCTGACCCTCGTCCGGGCGCTGGCCGATATCGATGTGCCGGGCGCCGAGTGCGAGTGACCGTGCGACGGTCTGCTGGTGGTCCTGGTCAGACGTGCTGGTCAGGTCGAAGTGCATGTGATTCTGGCCAGCCTTCGGCTCCTGGGTCTGCAGGAATCGGAGCCGGAAGCCGGTGTCGTCGCTCGGCAGGAGTGCCTTGCCGCCCTGGGGATCCTCGCTTATCACCCAACCCAAAAGGTCGGCCCAGAAGCGCGCGAGGCGGCTCGGGTTATTCGCATCGACGCAGAGCGCTTTGAGGTGAGAGGTCATCGGCGTTTCCACCTCGTCAATCGGGCCGACTCGTAGCTGGGGCAGGACTTCGTCCGTGGCCCTGAGAAACGCAACGGCAGGCATCGATGGACGATCGCAAACGGGTGGTGTAGCCGTACCATCTGGGCCATTAATGCATCGAAGTGCGTCCTTCACGGCAGGCGTGTCGCGCATAGCGCGAAGATACCGTCCTAGCAGGCGCGGCGGGACGGGCAGTTGTGCGGCCCCACCGGCCGGCTGAGTTATCTGCTCAGCCGCAGAAGTAGTTTCCGCACCACGGTTCGATATCGGCAGTCGCGCTCAGCGTTGAGGATTGACCGTTCTGGCTGATAGTCACCGACACGGTGATCTCGCCAACCGGTCGAAGGTTGCTCAGCACGCAGTAGTCATAGCCAGCGGTGCAGCCCATCGCGATTTTGCTGGTGTACCACGTTGGCACCGACCAGGCGTAGCTGTAGGCGCCGCTCTCGTTTAGGACCCCGAAGGTCGCGGAGTAGGAGGTGCTAGGCATGCCGTCCGAGCAGTACGGGGAGGGTTGCGGTGCGGTGTGCGAGGGCGAGACATAGCAGCCAAGTTGCTCGCTACCGAAGGCCGATGCCGGGACGGCGTTGGCGACAGTCGCCGCGATAGCGGCTAGGGCGATAGCCAGGATGGCGAGAAGCTTGCGCATCAGTGTGATCCCTTGATCTGGATGAATCATTACCTAAAGCATGAGTTGACCGAATCATACAGATTGCCTGTAGAACACCGCTAGAGACTTCGCCCTAGATCGCAGCTACTGGCGGCAAGGGCCGTAACTGCAGTAGTAGATGATGTTGGCTGTCGCCCTCAGGGTGGCGGATTGGCCGTCCTGGCTGATGGTTACTGATACAGATACCTGCTGCGCCGGGATGAGATTGTTGAGGATGCAGTAGTCGGTGGTCGAGGTGCAGCCGCCGATGACGTTGCTGGTGTACTCAGCCGGAACCGACCAGGCATAGCTGTACGTGCCGCTCTCGTTCAACACCTGAAAGGCGGCCGCGTACGAACTCGCGGCCATCCTGTTCCCGCAGAACTTGGGGACGGGGTAGGGCTGGGTATGCGACGGCGTGACGTAGCAGCCGAGTTGCTCGTTGCCGGTAAGCGCGGACGCGGGTGCAGCAGTACAGACAGTGAGCATGGCGGCGGCGGCGATGATGAGGGCGGATATGACCTTGCGCATGTGCGAGAACCCTTTCGGACGGGGACGAATACGCGCTGCGTGTTGCGAGGGGTCGCACGGGAGGCCGATGGTGCCGCACACATAGCAGACAATTAATGTATAACAGAAGAAGCACCGCGAACAGCCTTTTCCAGCCGACTGCTGGTTGTCCCAGCCGCCGTCGACGTCTCGCAGCTTCAGGTCAGCGAGATCAGGATGCTGTTCGCGCAGCAAAACGCGCACCGCGTCCTGAGCCACCGTGTGAGCCGCGGCAGTGCGCGATGCCTAATTACCGGTTAGGTACCCGTCGGGAAGGCCTTCATGCCTTGACTGCTCAAGAAACTGAGCGACGGCCGCCATAGGAGGCGATCAGTGCCTCCGCCACGATCGCGGCGTCAGCCTCGGACACGTCCGCCGGGTACTCCGGCAACAGATCGTCCCAGATGGGCAGCCAGGATCCGTACAGCTGGGCCTGACCCTCGGGCCTGGCGAAGAACCAGACATGCAGATGTGCGCCACCATCGCCGATCCGGTAGACGTGCGCCCGCGCGATGTGCGGCAGGGACTGGATATGACGGGCGATGTGCGTGGTCAGCACCCCCAGCTCAGCCGCCAGTTCATCGGACAGGTCCGCCAGATCAAAGTGCGCACGTGGATGCAACATGAGAACCAGCGGCACGCCGGCTCCGGTGAGGCAGGTCAGCCGCCAGTGGTCGTCGAACCAGATGCCCTCGTCGCGGCGGCTGCACGAGGTGCACGTCGCCGGGTCCTCACCGTGTCGCTCCGGCTCTGGCAGTACCGGCGGACGCAGCGGCGCAACGCGCAGTCCGTCCGGTTCGAACGGGCTGACGTCCCAGCCCGTCATGCGTGACAGGGAAAGCCGGCGATCGGCATCGGCAGCGGCGACCGCGTGAGCGTAGAACTCGGCAGGAGGTAAGGCCATGACCGAAAGACTAGGTCGTGACGCCTCCCAACCGGAACCCACTTGATGGGGAGCAGCGGCTCACGCAGGGCTCCTCAACCGGTCACACCTGACTATTGGTTTCGAGGCGTGGCGAAAGTAGCTTTGGGCTATGGAAATCATCAATCTCGGTGAGGCGGACGGCTTGCCGCCGGTGCAATGGACCGGCGTCGTCGAAAAACTGGACGCGGGCTCGGCGCCGGCTCCGGATGCGCTGAATTCCCGCACGACGTGGTTGTCCACCGTCAACGAGGACGGCAGCCCGCACGTGACCGCTGTCGGCGCGTTGTGGCTGGATGGCACGTTCTGGTTCCAGACAGGTACCGGCACCCGAAAGGGGCGCAACGTTGTCCGCGACCCTCGGTGTTCGGTCGCGGTGTCGATTCGCGACGCCGATCTGGTGTTCGAGGGCGACGCGAGGAAGGTGAGCGACCCTGCCGCGATGGCCCGCATCGCCAAGGCCTGGGCAGATCAGGGTTGGCCGGCCGAGCCGGACGAGAGCGGCTCGGGGATCACGGCCCCGTTCAACGCTCCGTCGCAGGGACCGCCGCCGTGGAACGTCTACCGGATCGAGCCCCGCTCGGCGACGGTGGTCTCATCAGCCGAACCGGGAGGTCTGACCCGGTTCCGATTCTGAGCCCGCCGGCCGTGAGCAATCCCAGGGCTTGTCGTCCTTGCGTCCGTCTGTCGGCTGTCGAGCCAACCCGGGTGCCGGGCAGTCGACGCGTCCACATCAGCGTGTGGCTGTGCGCAGGCTGGCCGCTTTCGGAGGTAGCCAAGCCTCACCGCTGATTGGCGGGATCTTCTCGGCCTGGGGTCTGAAAAGCGCACATCAGGCGCCTGTTGGGACACCTTTCCAACCCTCGGCTTTGACGGAAGGTTAGAGAGACATTTCCCAGCAGGAACCCTCTGGAGAAGGCTTCCATCCCCTAAAGTCGTCTTGTCCGCCGACAGCTAGGTCATCGACACGCACGGGGACAGCTAGGCGTTCAGAGTTACCACTCATTGCCGCTGAGCTCGCGGCGGACTGCATTCACCTCGACGTATCCGTCGTAGAGGCGTGGCACGGCTATAAGAAATAGCAGCATCAGATACGCGCCCAGCGCAATGCAGGCAGCCGCCAGGATGCCCGTCAGATTGCCTTCATGATCAACCGAGACGTTAGATCCGATGACGATAAGTAGCGCCTCGGCCCCGGACAGATAAGCTGCCAGCAACAGATGGGTCGCCGTCTCATCGATCGCATCCTGGCGAATGACTGCTGCCGGCGGTGGCTCGTAGTCTCGATAGGCATCACGCAGCCGTTCACGCCATGAAGCCACTTGCCCGAAGGCTGCGAGCAGGCTTCCGGCAAGCAGCGCAACCCCGGCGAGCAGTGCATCCGGCGATCTCAACTTCCAGTGCCACCACAAGCTGGCCACGACCAGGGCCAGTGGAACCGCTGTAAGAGTCCACCGTGCCATCCGGTCGGCGCGTACAGCAAGGTTTACAGCCGGGATAGAGAGCGACTTCCAGTGTCCTCGCAGCAGTGCCAGCGGACTGAAGCGGCGACCGCCAGTCATCGCACTAGCGCACGGTGCGAAGCTGGTTCCATGCCGGCCAGGCTACCGCGACTTCGCTGCCCTGGACAGTGCTCTGAGCCTGGGCGGCAACAGCAAAGAACCATTCCTTATCGGACAACCGCCTGCCAAGCGGGTAGGTAAAAATCTCCTCGCTCAAGGCCGGGGTAACCATCTTTAGCCGCCCGTTGTCGTCGAGCGTCAGGCTGCCCTCATCGAACTCTAATTCAGCCAGCGCATCCCCACCGACGATCTGCGCGAGTTCGGCCGCACCTTGCCGGTCAGATACTTCGTTACCGGACTTCTTTGCCTCGCGCCAAGCTTTCAATAGGTCAATAACCTTAGTGGCGGACTTGACCGAGACGGCAGCTGCAAAGACTTCCAACTCCTTGTTTTCGCGCCCCCGTCCGAAACCGGTGCCGCGCCGAGTCAGCTTGATCTCCGCAGCATGGTTCGCGGCTACAACTTTCTCAAGATGTTCAGGGTCACTGATTGGCGTCAGCTTCGCTCGTAGGTGGGCCTGGGTATCCTCCTGCGCGTCCGCACCGCTCGCTACCCAATCCCGTATGGACATTTGCGTAAGCGCGTAGCGAATCGCGCCCGATGGGCAGGACCGCCCGACACTTTCGACGGCGACGAGTCCAAGACCTGGGCCGTCCGGCAGCAGGATCGCGAAGCGGCTTGGTTCCCGTCCGGGCCCATGGTCCTTGAGTGACAGGTTCAAGGACACGCCTGGCACGCCGATAGCGCTCGGGATGGAACCCACCTTGCTGGCCATGACACTTCCGAACAGCATGTTGGCACCGCCCCTGAGCCCGTCGACTAGAAGCAGTTGGCGACCCGTATTGTCAAGCTCAGTAGTGTCCTCGTGCCGCAAAGCGACGACAGGGCCGGCGAACGTCTCGTCCTGTGCACTCTTGAGCCAGCGCCGGGCGTGCGAGAAATAATGTGCGCCCTGGCATTCGGCGAAGTTGAGCGGCGCACGCTTGCGCCCCTCGTAGACAGCCAATTCAAACAGTCGATACCCGTAGCTGGTCATGACCGTCCTCCAGTTAACAGTGCTAGTTAGGCGGACGATACAACACAGGCTCGATGATTCCTGGCAGGTTCTGCATCGTAACTCGTCGGATAGTGCTGGTAATCGGCCCGCCTATCCAGCTTCCACCAACGTATCATCGGCCCTTGGCGATCGCACCGTCGTAGCAGTTGCGGGCGCAGCTGGGGCAGGTGCTGCGGTATTTGGCGTAGTACTCAACGCCGACTTGATGGTTGTTCATGGAGCTGATGCCACCGTCAACAGACCTAGCGGTGTGTTCCTGCGTCAAAAGGGACGTAGACACGCCGATAGAGAGATTGCTAGCGCCGCGAGGAGGATCGCAGCAGTTCACACCTAACTCAAGGCGACACGCCGGTGCCTTGCTGCTTATTTCCGGACACTTCAGTTAGGCCGGCCAGTGAGGTCGGAGTCGCAGCTACTCGTTTATCGCCATCAGGACTAGCCCGACGGCAACGAGGATCATGCCGGCGAGGATGAGCTGATCCTGTTGGCGCTGAGACCGAGTTTGCGCAACTGCCACGATTCGTTGGCCGAGCAGAACGGGTGCGCAACATGCGTGCGAAAGTGAAGTGGACGTGCTAGAGTCGCCGATGATTCTAAAGTAGGGAGACGCGCTCGATGGTAGAACAAAAACCGTCCGCTTGGTCTGTCGAGCGCTTTGGCGCTGCTGCGGCGGAACTTCAACGAGCTGTCCCTCGAGGTATCCACCGCGCTCACGAACTAGCGATGGCCGCCCACATCGCTAGCACTCTGTCATCGAACGATGCATACGGTGGCACTCTCAAGGTCACTCAACATGAACAGCTCATGGCAGCTGTTGAGAGTATCCCTGGCGTCGTGCCGCGGAAACCTGCCGGTGTCCGCAGCCGCTTTGATCTTGCGGTGGTAGATGCCTCGTCGGTCGTGATCTACCCTCTGCGATACGCCACGGATCGCAAACACTCCCGGCAGACTGCGAAGCTCCGACCGCCGGTTTCAGACTTGCGAACGGAGCTGTTCACTCTGGCTGCCCATGCAGTCGATCCTCAAATGACCCTCGAGCAGGCATCGCGCGATGAAGCCGAGGTTCTTGCCGAGATCGCCGAGGAGCAAGCAGTACTCGAACAACTTGCAAAGTTCGGGCGCGTCGTTACGGTCGGCTATGCAAGCAACCCCACCGCGGGAATTTTCGAACTCGGCTGGGGCGACCTGGAACTCGTTGACGAAGGCACCGGTGAGTTGCACTGGCACCACTGGGAACCGCTTGTCCGAGAGGTCGGAGGCGGAGAAATGGGCCTACCTGTACGTCGGCCTACGCCGGCACCGGACACTTCGCCGGCAACCGAGAGGTTCGACGATGCCCCGCTCGACGACGATTTTGGGCTAGTCGCACGGACACCGGTCGGCTCACCTCCGATTAGCGAGCCAGAACGTGAACCCGGTCGGACGGGCACCTCACAGGACTCTCACACGACGTGACCCGGCGGACAAGAGATCGGCAGCAACCGTATTTGTTCCCCATCGGCCAAGCTGCACCCGACGCGTTGTCAGCCGTCAGCGCTGCATTTGACTCGGCGCGTCTCACTCAGGCTAGGCACCTTGCGGGCCTGACCAAGCGTGCCGTCGCAGATGCTCTTGGTGTTTCCCCGGTAGCCGTCGGACAATGGGAATCGGGCACTCACCCACCGCGACCCGATCACTTGCGTGCGCTCGCCGATACCCTTGAGGTTCCTATTACATTCTTCGCTGCCGGGCGACCTGCGGCACGGCTCCAAGGCTCGGGTGCGCATTTCCGAAGTCTGCGTAAGACCCCGGCTATTCAACGGGCCCGAGCCATCGCTTTCGTTGAGCAGGTATGGGAACTTACCTACGCTCTGGAAAAACGAGTAGAGCTACCGCCGGTCAACCTACCCGGCTTTTCAGTAGGTGAAGTCACCAAGGATGCGACTTGGACATCCCCGGCAGAGGCGGCCAGCGCGCTGCGTCGCGCATGGAGCCTTGGCATGCAGCCGATCCCTCATCTTGTCCGCATTATGGAGCGGCACGGAGTGATCGTGACCCTGGTCCCGTTCGCAGGGTCGGCCACAGCAACCGTAGATGCGTTTTCTACCTCGCAGATGCTGCGTCCGATCGTGGTTCTGACGCCGGATCGTGCAAATGACGTGTACCGTCACCGTTTCACCGCGGCCCATGAGCTTGGCCATCTCATGCTTCACGGCGAAAGCGCGCCTGGTGATCCTATTCAGGAGAAGGAAGCTGACACATTCGCAGCAGAGCTACTCACGCCCACCGACGTTATAACCGACAAGTTGCCAAAACGCATAGATTTCTCGGCGCTCGCGATCCTTAGCAAAGAATGGGGGGTAGCTGTAGACTCCCTTATATATCGATGCCGTGAAGTAGGGGCCATATCGGAGCCTGCATATCGTCGAGCATACCAGCGCCTCAATCAACTTAAAAAGTTGAATCTGTTTCAGCCTGAGCCAGTAGACGGATTTCCCGGGGAAATGCCAATTCTGCTAAAACGCGCCATGGCACTTGCTGAAGAGCACGGCCTCACTATGGCCGAGCTGTCCCGCGAGTTGTCCTGCTCGTTGCCACGGCTTCGCCTCCTCCTTGGAGACACCGACGACCGCCCGCGGCCTCAACTGCGGCTGGTCTAGGGGTTCAGCCTGATAAGGCGGCGCACGGAACTACGCCAAGCGGTCTGCGCTCCCACTGCACCTTGCCCCGACTTCTTGATGCGTGGCACTTTCATTCCCCGGGCCATATTGCCCGCCCTGTCGTCTATAGCGCCGGCGCTCGGACATCGCTCCTCCTCGCTGTTGCGACCTCTCACCAGCAACTCAGCCGTCACCGCATTGCGACGATTCTGGACTTTTGGCCCTGACGGGCGTGGCGGCCTTGACGCTTGCGTAGGCGATCTGGCTCAAGTCCGCCCAACTCGACCTCGGTGTCGGGCGCACCTCGACGGCAGAATTCGCGACGAGGCTGAAGCCTACATGCTCCCTCACACGACACGCTCAAACGGCGCGAACTAACGACGTTCAGCCCGTATCGTGTCTGGTCCAAGACATCGAGAAAGAAACCCATGTGACCAGCATCGAAGACCAAGTCCGCAACGCCGAACAGGCGATCTGCCACAACATCGAGGTCCTGCCCGACAGTCGAGAGTTGCTGTCGCAGAATATCCTCGCGCAGCTGCGCAACCTCACCGAGGGCGTTGCGGTCGCTCTACATACAGGGCGCATTGACACTGAATTTCACTACAACCTCATTAGCGCCGCACTGAAGTTCGTCCGGGCCGACGGCCAGGTTAACTTCGTCAGCCGGTTCCACAAGATGCTGCAGACCAGTGCATCCCACTACTCGCTGGACGGCGACCCGTCGGAGCGCCTGATGCTCAAGTACTATGAGCAGTTGTTCCGCATTCGGACGTTGGTCCGTGATCGATTCGGCCTAGAGATTCTAGGCAACCTGGAGTCGTTTCCGGTCGATTTGGATCCGTCGCTTACGGAGTACCACGCCAAGATCGCTGGACGGCTGCTCGTCCCGACGGCGGTGGTGCCGGAGCTGGACCCGAATCGGCGCCGAACCCGTTACTACATCCACCGGAAGCAGCCATTCTTCGTCGAGGGACGCATCTACTACGAGGTGACCTTCTATCCCGCGAACAATCACGCCACCAAATCCGACCGGATCATCGGGTTCACCACGATCGATCTGAACCCCGAGTACGCCGCCCTACTGGACCTCACCGGCGACAGCATCACAGTGCTCGGGCGCACGATGCCGATCACCATCATCAGCGGCTGGGAGGTCTCGATCCGGCCGTGCGAGCTTGAGCATTTCGCCAGCTTGTTCGGCCTACAGGTCCGCGTCGTGCGGGGAACGCCCGAGTACCGGTATCTGATGCAGTGGCTGACCCGGAGTTCGGGAAACCTGCTCGACCTTATGGACCTTTCCGACGACGACTACGCGGCCATCGAAGCTCGTGGTGTCGCCAACGTCGCCAAGCCGCAGATCTTTCCGGCGCTGGACGCCGCTCGTCGCCTCGTACGAGCCAACTTGCGTGGGTCCATCATTATTCGCTACCTCATGCTGCGGATGCGCAATGAGATTTTGAAGCCTCAATACAACTGGGAGCCGTGTTCCAGGCTGTCTGGGCTTAGGCTCGCCTACGGTTGCATCCCGTTTGACACCATGCCCTTCTGCAGTTCTCCGCGCGGGCACAACCCACGCTACTGGGACCTCATCGAGAGCATCGGACTCGCCGGTCGAACCCATGAACTGCTCGCACGGCGGGTGAAAAGCAACGTCGAGACAAGAGGAATGCTCTACACGCCGCTAACTGATGTTGCCGAGCTCGGCGATGTGGCCAGCCTCGCCAGAGAATTCAACTCGCGCCTCCACTCCACCCACACCGCGCGTCAACTACTGCTCGACAACAGCCACATCTTCATCCGTGGCTACGAAGACACGACCGTTGGCATCATTGAGCAGCTGCAGGATCTCGCAGGCCAAGGCGTTGGCAACTACGCCGCCGACGTCGCGCACTGGCTCGCCGCCGATCCGCGTCGCGTCGATGACGAGACCAAGAAGGATGCGCTGCGCCGACTCTTCAGCCAGTCCCGCGTCGCGCTCGTATACGGAGCAGCCGGCACCGGCAAATCCACCATGCTGAATCACATCGCTAACTTCTACGACGGCGAACGGAAACTGTTCCTCGCGCACACCCACCCAGCCGTCAGCAACCTTCAACGCCGAATCGAAAGGCACGACAACGTCACGTTTCGCACGATCGCCAGCCACAACATGTCCCGCCGCACGGCCGGCGCGTGGGACGTGCTCGTCATCGACGAATGCAGCACCGTCGGCAACGACGCGATGCTCGAGATACTGACCAAGACCAACTTCGACCTGCTCGTTCTCGTTGGCGACGTCTTTCAGATCGAAGCCATCAGGTTCGGCAACTGGTTCGGCATCAGTCCTGCATTTATCCCTGACAGCGCAGTGTTCGAGCTGAAGCAGCCATGGCGCACCACGAACGAAGGCTTGCTATCGTTTTGGGACAAGGTCCGTCATCTCACTGATGACATCGCTGAGAGCATGGCACGCAACGGCTACTCGGCCAATCTTGGGGAGTCCCTGTTCCAACCGGCACGCGAGGACGAAATCATCCTCTGTCTGAACTATGACGGCCTCTACGGCATCAACAACATCAACCGATTCCTCCAGGCCAACAACACGAATGCGCCAATCCGTTGGGGGGCAGCAGTCTACAAAATTGGCGACCCAGTTCTATTCCACGAGGCAGAACGGTTCAGGCCAGTCATCCACAACAACCTCAAGGGCCGGATCACCGGCATCCAGCAATTCGCAGGCCGAATCGAATTCGAAGTCGAGCTCGATCGTGAGGTCCACGAGTGGGAGATCGAAGCCACCGAGCTGGAGCTGGTTGCAGCCAACACCGTTCGCTTCGAGGTGTTTGACCGGGACACCAGCGACGAGGACGACGACGCGCGAAACACGACCGTGCCCTTCCAAGTTGCCTACGCCGTGTCCATTCACCGGGCACAAGGCCTTGAGTACTCCTCAGTCAAGCTAGTCATAACCGATGCCAACGAGGACGATATCACACATAACGTCTTCTACACGGCAGTCACGCGAGCCAGAGAGCAGCTCCAGATCTATTGGTCACCGGAAACACAACAAGCCGTCCTATCTAAGCTTGAGCGCCGGATGAACCCGAAAGACATTCAGCTTCTGACACGTCGGCGTGGGCTGCGGCCGGCCGCGCTTGGCACGGCGACATCCGCAATCTGACCAGTAGAGCGCCGATGCCTCGGCAGCCAGAAGGGCTAATGGGGTCTGAACTCATGTTGTGGTCGGGCCGCAATACTCGCTTGGCCGGATACACACCTGGCGGATTAATACTCATGGAATTTCGTTCTGATTGCGCCTGACAATGTGTGCATTGACGTATCTTAAGATTTGCATGCACGGTCCCGATCCCCGCCTAGCTTTACGCCCAGCTTCGAAGTCAAAATTGACAGATCCTCCGAAGCTTGCGAAATGAATAGGCCCAGACCCAGCCATACGCAGGCGATGACCACCGCTGGTTTCGAGTCGTCAGGACGTAGTGCCCAGGTCACGAGTTCGACCAGACCGTGTCCGCTCAGCCCAGTCAGCGGCACAATGGCCGCGAGCACGGGCAGTGTCCAGTACCAGGCTGCGCTGAACAGCGCGGCCCCGATGAAGGCGAGGCCGGAGAAGCCGACGAGGTCGCGGCAGGCAGCCCAGGTGGTCAGCTCACCGTCGAGATTCTGCGTAGCCGTTACCAGACCAGCCGTTGCCGCCGACATGACCGCGACAACGAGTGCAAGCACCAGCGGTCGCAGGTCGCGAGTGGAGCTGCGATCGATTATTGGCTGAGGTGAAAAGTAGATCGTTGCCACGGCACAGGCGATCAGGACCGGTGCCACGACAGCGACGGGTACCGGTTGGACGGTGTGCTGGCCAACTCGGAACTGGACGCTGCCGTAGATCGCTACGAGGACTTCGATTACCGCGATGAAGCAGACCACGGGTAGTACACGCCGCGCCCGCGCGAGAAGCCAGAGCTGGCTCACCGGCGTTCGGTGGACACGAGGCTGCAACTGCGAATGCCATCGGCGTGCTGGGTCAGCCAACTGCGTTTGCCCTGATCGGTTAGGGCATTGAACTGAGAAACCAGGGCATCGGCAGGTGGGTCGGCGACTGATTGGTCTGGCCCGAGCACGGTCTGGCCGGACACCCATTCGATGATCGCCTGCTCGACGCGGGCCGATGACAGCTTCGGTGCGGTCTGGCAGCTGTCGGCGCCGAGCAGTGAGACGGTCGCGCCGACGACCGCATCGGGCACGGCGGCCGTGACCGGCACGTCGATAGCGAAGGCGATCGCGCCCGGAGTTGGTTGGCTGCCGATACCGCGCGGGCGTTGTTCAAAGCGGTTAACCTGAAAGGCCGTTCCGGCGATCCGCTGCGCGACCGCGTCGAACTGCTGGCGCAGCGGTGTCTCGACCGAGACGAATGCCGGGTGGATGCAGACTGCAGGTTGGCTGCCGAGGCACTTCCATTCGATGCGGGTGTCGATCGCCCAGAAGCGGCCATCGCCGCTTGCCAAGCCGGCAACCGCAACGATGACCATTGCCAGGCCGGTGCCGAGGGTCGCCGTGGTCGTCCGCTCGCTACGACTGAACCGGATCGCGGCTCCAGCTACGCAGACCACCACAGCACCGAGCAGGAAGACCGTTTGCAGGACGAAGTTGGTGGTGTGCAGTCCGTCGAAGGGCAACCAGTCCTGGCTGTTGAGCGGGCTGAGGAAGTACCACCAGTTGTTGGCGTGATTCAGCAGCAACCCGGTGGCGAAGAACAGAACCACCGCGACTACCGGCGGCGTAACCAGATAAGGAGCCAGCCTGCCGAACAGGTAGCCGGCGGTGATCTCAGCTAGTAGTCCTGCCCCGGCAGCGGCCATCCACACGGCGTTGGGGGAGCCCCAGTGGCAGTTGTGCCAGACCACGATCAGGGTTACCAGCGTTGCCAGTAGCCAAGTGCCAACCACCCAGATGGCGTAGGCACCGAGTTCCGAGCCGGTCGTCGCCAGTTCTGGTCGAGTAGCCAGCTGGTGCTGATCGATCGTCTTGCGCCGCACCGCGCGTGAGCCGCAGTAGGCGGCAATGCCGGCGGCGACCGGTCCGCAGAGCTGGGTCGAGGCTCCGATGGCGCTGGTGGCATCCATCCAGGTGAGGATCGCGCCGTAGCGGTGCAGCGCCACATAGAACAGCGCCACCGAGACCACAGCCGCCCATATCCCGGGCCCGCGGCGCAGCTCGATGCGCAGCAACTCAGCGGCCACTCGCTGGCCCATTCCCACCGAGGGCTGCGCTGTAGGCGCGTTCCAAGTCGGTATCGCCGAACGTGCCCTTGCTGGCCAGGGCGCTGAGTTCATTGACATTGCCGGTGAAAGTGACTCGGCCCGCGTTGAGGACGATCACCCGGTCAGCGAGGGCGACCAGGTCGTCAACGTGGTGGGTGCTGATGACCAGGCTGCGGCCGACACCGATGTCGCGCAGGATCGCCCGCATGTCGATCCGCTGAGCGGGATCGAGTCCGGCCGCCGGCTCGTCCAGCACCAGCAGCCGCGGCCGGTTGACCAGCGCTTGTGCCACGGCCAGCCGGCGGATCATGCCGCCCGACAGCGCACGCAGTTTGCGTGTAGCTAGCTCGGTTAGGTCGGTGCTGGCCAATGCGTCGGTGATGCAGTCCTGGAGTGTCGGCTTCGGGACGCGCTTCAACCAGGCGACGTAGCGCAGGAAGTCGCGCACCGAGTAGTTCGGGTAGTAGTCCAAGGTCTGTGGCGCGAAGCCGATGAAGCGGTTCCGCTCTCGCGCCGAGCGCGGATCGTCAGCCAGCCGAAACTGCAGATCGCCGGTCGACGGCGCAGTCAGTCCAACCAGCAGCCGCAGCAGTGTCGACTTGCCCGCGCCGTTCGGACCGAGCAGCGCAGTCACACCTGTGCCGATGTGCAGCGAGATGTGGTCGAGGGCCAGCAGCTTGCCGTAGCGAAAGGAGACGCCGTCCAGGGTGACGGCGTCTCCTTCCTGCAGCTGTTCCGTCATTCAGCAAACATGCCACTTCTGGTGACTGCTGTCGTGATAGGTCGTGTAACTCGTGAAGTAGCCACGACCGTAGTAAGTCGCCGTGTTGCCGTGGTCGCACGAACTGACCTGCACGTAGTAGCTCTGCGAGGTCGCGGTCTGGGTGTTAGCAGCCACCAGCGGATCGGGCGCGAAGGACTCATCGTGCTTGATCTCCACCCGCAACGAGCGGGTCTGGCTGGCGTTGCAACTGCCCTCGGCCGTCGCCGTCATGAGCCCGCCGCTGCTGACGTTGATTACGCTCAGCGCCCCACACCCCGGTGGGTCGGCGTAGGCGGCAGCCACCACGCCTCCGAAAGCGAGCGCAGCCACGCTGGCAGCGCAGACAACTGATTTCCTCATACACACCCCTCGTCTGAACGCTGCGACGGTCGCCAGAAAGCTCACATCGCAGTCTAACGGTACCAATCGGTAAGAGTCGGCAAGTGTATGCGGGGTGAGAAGCTGCGGCTATAGGCGAGTTGCCTATCAGTCATAGGTGCCTGGCTCCCCGCCATCCGTACCACAGAGAGCTCAATTAGCCAAGAGAGCGCTCCGGCCTGACTCCGGCTCTGTGAAAGTGATGCCTACTCATCCACGCCGGCTGGTGCACATGGCCATCTCAGTTGTTGAACCGGCTTGTTGCCGGCAGTCCTTGCGTTCACGCCTTCAGCGGCGTAAACACGCGCAGGTGTCAACATTCAGCGAGCTGATCCAGCCGGACCACCGGACGCTTGTGTTCGCCCCGCTCGGTCAGACCGGTGGTGATCCAGGGGCGGCAGCAGCCTATTGGGACGAGGTCGTGAGTCGTATCAGCCTTCGGGACGCCGTCGCAGAGCACACGCGGATGTCCTTCGATGTCCTACGTAGCTCGTTCGCCTATGGACTGTTGCATTATGAGATCTTCACCTTGGTCCATGACCAAGCCTTATTCGTTCTTGAGCATGCACTGCGGGAGCGCTTTGTGGCCGAGTACAAGAACGGACTGAGATTTGAGGTGACCGGATCGATTCAGGCTGTTCCGGTTGAATCGTATTCTGACGTTCTCGTTTTTCTTGGTCGTCATCGTGGGAAGAAGATGCGCCTTGTGATGCAGTCGCCAACCGGAGAGGTGATGTTTCCATTCACTCGAGGCGGGTTGACCAATCTGCTCGATTGGGCCCGGAAGCTCGGACTACTTCGCGGCCAGCGTCCAAAATTGGTTGAGAACATCCTGAAAGACATGCGCAATGATGTCGCTCACGCCGGAGGACCCCATATTCTCATGCCTAGCGATGCTGCCGCGACTCTTTCCGACTTGGCGGAGATTATTAATCACCTCTGGGGCTACGAGACGCCAGGCGGCAGGCTCTACCCAGCGCCAATCCAGCGCGACACGGTCGCGATCGGTTGGCATCCCACGAATCACTCCGTGACCGCGGGTCTCGCCGAGTACTTCGCGCCGCCGGAGAGTTGGGACGAGTGCAGCCAATTCGCGATCGTGCAGGCCGTCTGGAACGGCGCTGGCAACGACGTGACCCGGTACGATTCCCGCTTCGAGACGTTGGCCTATCCCACTAGCTACCTCTGGGGACCTGGTTCGATCAATGAAGCGCAAGCGTGGCTTGTTGCCAATCCGCCTTTCACTGACACCGCCAGTACGACAGGTCGTCAGTTCGTACTGCGACGGCGAGATGATCAGCTGTCCCTTCCGATGACGCTTGCGGTAGCTGCTGCCCAGCCGCTCCCGGAGCAGGATGGCCACTGGTACCTCATCGGGGCGGATAACCCCGCTAACGCCCTCGGGCACGTCCGGACTCTACTGACTCCGGGTGGAGCATGTACAAAGGATGAGACCTGCCGGACGTGCTATGCCGAGCACCATGCGGAGGGTGATTTTCTCCGGATATTGGCCGCTGCAGGAGCAAGCAAAGAGCCGCAGAAGTGTCTACCGCCCGACTTCTTCGTCCCTGGCCTCGGCGCTGGAGTGCGCTCGGTAGTGGTGCCTATGTAGCGATGTTGACTGTCGCATTGATACAGGCTGCATAGGGCAATGAAGGCGTTTCAACGTGGCAGACTAATCGGGCAGCCCAGCTCGCTGCAACCGTATAGACATCGCTGTACTTGGATTGGCATCGACCCAAGCTGCGATGCCATCTTGGCAGAAGTTGCAAGACTGGCGTTGCCACAGGTGGCCAAACTCTGTTGAGTCGGGCCAGCCCTGACACGCAACTCGGTGATTCCATTCAAGCGTATCCGTCGTGCGGGTTCCTGGCCGTCGGGTCGGGCTGGCCGGTCGCCGGGTGTGGCGGTGGTGTCCAAGCGGCTTGCTGGGTCTGCGCGGAATGCAGGTCATTGGTCGACTGGCTGACGATCTGCTGCTGGACACGGGCATCGTCGGCGATCTGCCGGACGTTGGCGGCGTAGGCCCGCAGCCCGGCAGCAGCATCCGAGTAGGAGGCGTTCAGCTTGTCCAGGTGGCCAGGCAGCTTGTCGATCCGATCGCGGAAAGAATCGGCCGAGCTACCTTGCCAGACCGCGTCGCCGGCGTTCTGCTGCACCGAACGGAGGGTGCGCGCTGCACTGGCCGCGTCGTCGGCATCACCTTGCAAATCCCGCGCGAGGGCCAGCAGGCCGTCCGGATCGCCCTGGCCAGGATCGTCTTCAGTCCAGGTCATACCAATTTCTCCGAGGTGTTCTCGAACGACAACGACTCGGCGACCGCACTGAACAGATCCGCGAACGCCTCCAGCAATACCGGTTCCGTATCCGGAGAGACAAAGGTCAAGATCAGACGGCGGCGCTGGTCGGGCATCGGGACTAGCCACTGAAAGACGGCTGCGGGCACGGTTACGCCGGTGCTCGGGTCGGTACTGGTGTCGGTGAACTGCTGGCGTACCGCGACCCCGGCCGACGGCAGTTCCACAAGACTGACTTGCGCACCCGGCCGGCCTCTGTAGTCGCTCAGGACACCATCGGCGATAGCGACGGTGAGGCTGGCGAACAGCGGCAGGATGTCATCGAGCACGCTGATCAGCACAGCGGCCATGACGACCGGTTCGCGGCGCACCGACCGGATCGCCGCCCGCAGCTGCTTCTCGATCCGGCCGCGATGGCTGCGAAACGACTCGTCGGTCGCCGCTCCCCGTACCAGTAGCGCGTCGACCTCAGCAGCGATCCGCTGCTCGCCCACCACATCGAGCGGTAGCCAATTATCCGGCAATACCAAGCTGAACTCTGCCGTCGTCGAGGTCATGAGCCGGCACCCTGAGTATCGATGCCGCCCTGCTCAGCGTTCTTGATGATCTGTGACTCCGCTTCCTGATACGCCTGAGCAGCACCCGCAGCGGCCTGAGCCAGGTCGTGCACCTCATCGGTGATCGTCTTACGGCCGTCATGCCAGCCTGAGCCGAACGAGGTCAAGGCATCAGCCACCGGGCCGCAACAGGCGGCGGCAGCGCCGGCCGCGAACGAGCTGGTGGCGTGCAGCAGCGAGTCGTGGATGCCGTTCAGCGAACCAGCTAGCTGTTGGACGGCATCGACATCGACGTGCAGATCTTGCATGGCGAGCTACTCCGAAACTGGCTCAGCCGTGCAGTTGGCTGGTGAGCTGCTGCTCGGTCTGCTCATAGGTAGTGGCTGCGCTGGAGAGCTGCTTGCTGATCCCGTCCAGTGCCTGCTTCAACTGACCGGCCGAGGTGTGCCACTGCTGGTACAGCTCATGAAAGGCCGATGAGGCCGAACCCTGCCAGCCGTTGTCGACCAGGCCCTGCACCTGGGCGTGCAGGCTAGACAGTCGCGACTCGATGTCAGCAGAGCCTGAGGACAACTGCCCGCTGACCGAGTGTAGGTCGGCTGAGGTCACCTTGATGTTGGACATGCGTCGCTCCTCCTTGAGCTTGATCATCTGACACCAGCAGGCTACCTGGATCAGGTCGTGGGTGCGCGGCAAATGCGATGAGAGTGACTCGGCGCAGGATGTCTTAGACGGATCGTCTACGGCGGAAGGCTCCAAGCCGTTCGCGCTGAGAATTCCTAGGCAGCGCGCTACCGACCGAGCGAACACGGGCCAGGTATGGGTTGTAAGTAATGGAATGAACATGCAGCCAATGCGGCTACGTGGTGCAGTCGTATCGCCGATAGGGATGAACCGTAGGCCGTTCGCCAGGGTGCCCGGATGAAGGATGCCTGGTGTGCGGCCCGCTCATGCCGGCGACCGCACACCAGACACCATCTGGGCTGGTGACAGGCTGCTTACCGTTATGTACAGTCTGTGATAAGACGCGGCTCAGTGCCGGGTTATGACCACACGTAGTTCCGCATGCCCGTCACCTCCCCGGTTGCCGTAGATGCCGACCGTCCCGAGAAGGAGCCCTCGCCTTGTTCCGGAAGCCGGCAACGTGGCCGCTATGGCGAGAATCCCGACCCACGATCGCGCTCATTTTTATTGTCGAATTATTCGCCTTACTAATACCGGCAGCATTTTGGATGTCAATTAATCGCACGGAAATTGCGGTGTCTGCCGGACTTGCATCATTGAGTATCGCCTATTCGGCTCTCACACGCAGATCCGAGCGGGCTCGCTGGACGCTGCACCAAGGCGTGGACACCGTCAAGTACCAGAATCTGCTTGCGGTCTGGGGCTTCGCGGGCGCGGTCCTGCTGCCGCTGCCGTTGGTCTGGCTGTTGGTCGTTGTCGCCGCAGTTGCTGAGTGGCCTGCACGCAATGTCGCCGGACACGCCCGGCTATATCGCCATGTCTACAGCGGTGCTAGCGCGGTCCTGGCCGCCGCCGCAGCCCATGCCGTCAGCGCCGCGATTGAGCCACGGTGGCTCGGTATCGTCGCCGCATTGCCGACGTATATGGCTGTCGGCTTGGTGACCGTCCTTGGTGCCATGCTGGCCGCCGGGGAGCGCCGGGCGGTACGAGGACTGCTGCAACTGCAGGCGCACCGCATCGAGATCTGCACATTGGCGATGGCTGTAGCGACCGTGGCGCTCGCCGACTATGGATTTCTGAGCCTGATCTGGTTGTCGCTGCCGGCCGCGATTGGCTTGCAGCGCCTGACTTCGCGCGATCGGATACGCCAGGCGACCGAGGATGCCCAGGTCCAGCCGATGTCGGATGAAGCTTGGCTCATCGCCGCCCGTGAGGTCATCGCGGCGTTGCCGGTGGTGTCGGTTCTGCGCGTCGAGAGCAGCACACCGGCTGCCGTCAGTGCAATCGCGCAGCTGCAGCTCGGCTGTGATGCCATCGGCTACCTCGGCAGCAACAGCCTCGGCATGTTGCTCGTTGACTGTCCGGCGCTGAGCGCCGAGTCAATGGCCGCCCGGTTGCGGACTGCCTTGCAGGAGAAGGGTGTCACGGCCGGTATATCAGCGGCCGGCAAGCCGCGCGACGGTCACTCGCTCGCCGACCTGTTGGCAGTGTGCGAAGCCGAGTTGATCACCAGGGATGCTGTCAGTCGATCGGCCAACGCGCCCCGACCCGAAGCCTGAAGCCGCTTCACGTACTGCTCCAGCTCGGTCTGTGTCTTTGGCGCGAGTTCCTGATTGTTCGCCCGCCGTTCGGCGAGCAGTTCTTCGATCACCTCGACCGTGCCCGTCTCATCCTGAGCGGCGACGGTCGCGCGGATGAATGCGTCCAGGGCTAACCGCTGACCACGGTTGAGCCGGTTCGCCTCCTTGGTTGGTACCCATGGCTCGTCTTCGCCGATCGGGCCACCAGCCAGCCGATGCAGCTCAGTCAGTGAGACACCTGGTAGTCCTGCGGCGAAGCCTTCCAAAGTTGCTTCGGCCGGTCGGCGCGGATGTTGACCAGCCAAGTAGCGGTAGACCGTCGTCCGATCAACCTTGCCCTCGAGCACCTCGACGACCTTGGCCTTCGACCAGCCATCTGGGATGTGGGCGATGAGGTACTCCGACAGCTCCGACATGGCGCGTGGACTCCTTCAAGGTCGACCCGGCAGGCCACCACTGCGGAGGCCTCGCCGAGGATCGGGTGGACCAACCGATCCGATGGATAGCCTCACCTTATCCCACGTCTCTGGGACGCATGGGATAGAGTCCTGGATATGGCACCGCCGGGGGCTGGCACCCCCGGCGGCCCAACGCCACCCATACCGTCCCCAGGTCAAGGAGAACGCGAGTGACACCGCCTATTTTGTCATGCCCGCATCGGAACCAAGCTCACGAAGCCAGTCGAGTCGCAGACACCAGTCGCCTCGCGGCGAGCTCTCGCGGGAGGGCGGCATGATCCTGCGCGAGCGCATCCTGTTCACAGCTCTACTCGACAATGTCGGTATTTCTGAAAGGGAATTGGCTCGCCGAGCCGGCCTGAGCCACTCGACGATCAACCATCTAGTTACTGGCCGGCGAACGTCCTGTCTGGTGCAGACCGCCCTGGCGATCACCGACGCGTTCGACTGCCCGGTCGGCTTGCTGTTCATGGTGGAGCACCCGCAGGAGCAGATGATCATCAACCATCACGACCGCGAAATCGGTCGAGGTCGGCGCTCAAGGAACTAGGCCGGAGCCGTATCCATGCAGCAGACCCCGTGCCGGTCGACTACTAGCCCGTTCGCCTTCAATCGATTCTCGCTGGGTCAGCTGGAATCCTGGGTTGTAGGGAATACGCATACGTGAGATAATTCAATTGTATGTCGTTATTTTTAGCAGCCGGTTGTGTAGTTGGAACTTCAGATGGCCGGGTCATCCTCATAACAGAGTCCCGCGGCGTGAAAGCAGGCCGACTCAATCTGCCCGTCGGGGGAGTTGAATCTGGGGAGTCGCTTCGAGACTGCGCGGTTCGCGAGGTCCTTGAGGAAACGGGTATTCGTGTACGGCTAAGAGCCACGCTCGGCGTATATCAAAGCATAGTCGGTCGTGATGACCATGTCATTCTCGTGCTTTTCGCCGCGGATGCTGCCGTCGCCACTGATGCCACGTCCGAGGAGCATGGGCACCCCTCGCTATTCAGCATTGCTGAGGTTGAGCTTCTATCGCGTCAGGGAAGGCTACGCTCGCCCGTTGTCTTAAGAGCGGTCCACGATTTCGTCGCCGGACGTCGCCTCCCTCTCTCAGCCGTCTCTACCCTGCACCTGCCTCGAACACCCGAGATTACGATCAGATCAGCCGCCTAGTCTGCCAAGCCGTAGAGCACCTCACGAACTGCAGCCCACCAAGGCATGCCTCCGTTTGGGTAGACGTTGGTCATGAACGCCACCGTCCAGCCTGCGGACCGGTTTGCCATGAAGAAACACCCCGTCGATCCCTCCCATCCAAGTTCGCCCGTCGCGCTCGGGCAGCCTGACGCATTACCGTCGAAGGTCACCGCGATGCCGCAGGAGTATCCGACTCCAACCGAGGTACGACCGACTATTGGCGACGCATAGCCGGACCGGAGGTCGAGGCCATCCGGTATCTGGTTTGTCTGGATGCGTTCCCAAAGTTTCGCTGGAAGGAACGATGGCTCGGCCAAGTAGTATGCGCGCGCGAGACGAAAAAGGTCCGAGACGCTCATCATCAGGCCTGCGCCGCCGGACTGCTCGGCATCGCATCGGCCCCAGTCGACCATCGCCTCCGTAGCTGGTTGCCAGCGACCTGTCAATGCCGATCTAATCTGAACCCCTCAGCGCCGACGGAAAATGAACCCCCTTGCTGGTTGTTGGTCAGTCTTGGTC
>JBPCIO010000389.1:0-5944 GCA_051006215.1 Chloroflexota bacterium | reverse complement strand
TGACTGACCAGCGTGCTGCTCTTTGCGCCCACCTTGCAGCCGAGCAAACAGAAGCCGCGCATGATGCAGTGGGGCCGTTTTCCAGCTCGGCCGGCTGGGATCGCGACCGGCCCGCCGGCGACCACAGGAATGCCCAGCTTCACACAGCCCTCGATCAGTTTCTGGCCGGCGCTACCCGCCTGGAGCGGCGCATAGGGATACCCGTGCGGCTTGCCCCAGGGATAGCGGGCTGGGCCTGATACCGGGTATTCGCGCTCCATCGCCGAGTAGTACGGCTCCAGGTCCGCATAGGCCAGCGGCCAGTCGACGGCTACGCGGTCCAACGATTTGACGCGGAAATCAGACGGATGTAAGCGCGGGCAGAAGCCCGCGTAGTGGATGGTGCTCCCGCCAACTCCCCGGCCTGAATTGTTCGCACCGAATTCGAGGGGCTCGGTCCCGCCGGTAATGCGCACGTCATTCCAGAACAATTGCCCGGAGCCGGCCTCGTCGGAGACCATATCGAGCTCGGTGTCGTGCCACGGCCCGGCCTCGAGGACGACGACAGAAAAACCGAACCTTGCCAGCCGTTGGGCGAGCACGCCGCCGCCGGCCCCGGAGCCGACGATGCAGAAGTCGACCTCGTCAGCTGGCCGATACTCTCGCATGTCCGTTTCGAGAATCCAGTCCGATGCCAGATGTACGTGCAGCTTCACCACTGGTTGCCCGCCGTGTGAAGAGTCTCGCGCGCTTCCCATGGTTCGGGCGCACCGAAACTTAACGCAAAGTAGCCGCGCGGGTAGGCTGGACCGCCGAAGCCGATTTCGTCCCACGCGTACGGATGGGCGTAGTAAATACCGGTGATCTGGCGAAGGACGACGAAGACCCACCAGCGTCTGGCAGGCAGGCGACGCCATATGTCACCCGGTGGATCACCGGCACGGATCAATTCGATGATCTGATCCTGCCGCGCATCATCCAGCGTACCGAAGCTCGTCGATTCGCCATAGTGCGCCTGCGCAGTCTGATCCAGTCCCTCCAGGCCCCAGGTCCATGCCAACTCGTTCGTCGGCATGTCGTCGAAGCGAAACCCGTCAGCCGCGTGACTGGCGCAGCGTTGGTCAATCCATGGCCCGATAGGGATGCGTCGATCTGGCGGGCGGTGTCGTTGTGGGAGAACGCGCGCGCAGAGCGCCTCGAGTGCGGTCCGCTGCTGAGCGTCAAAGAAGGCATAGTGCGGAACGTTGTGCACGCGGTCGAGCACCACGTCGCGTGTGGCGTCGTCCCAGTGTCCGCGCTGAGACAGCACGTCGGCGTTCGGGTAGCGATCGTGCAAGGGCATTGGTTTATGTGTTCCTCCGTCTGACCAGCGCCGCGATCAACCCGAGCAGACCCACCGACGAAAACAACAGCGGCGCGAACACCGGCGGGCCCATGGTGAAGTTGAACTGGAGGTTGTGCAGGCCGCCCGGCATTCGCCGGATTCCCTGGATATGCAGCGCGAACCCGAGCAGCCCGTCGAGGAAAGTGACTGCCGACGCCAGGGGCAGGATGTGCTCGGCAACGCGCTGGCTGAATACCGCCCCGACCGCCGCAGCCACCATAGGCGGTGTTACCCAGATAGGCGTCCACATCAGGCGCCTGTTGAAGCTGCCGCGCAGGTGCTCGACATATGCCTCGCCGCCGGCCAGCACGGCGAAGGTCGCGCAGGTCAGCGCGAGAGCCCGCTGGAAGCGCCCATGGCTGACGCTGGCCGTGAAGGTGTCCAGAGCGCGCCGAGGCGCGGTGCGGCGCTGGAGTTGGCGTCGACGCCGAAGTGCCGGACGAAGCACGACGGTAACCACCTCATGCCATGACGGCTGCCGCAGGCGCGCGGGACGCAATAAGCCCGCCATTAAGCCAACGACGCCAACCATGCAGGTCATCAAGGGCGCGAAAATCGGCGGCCCCATGACGACGTTGTACTGGCCGAGCTTCCAGCCGCCGGGCATCCGACCGATGCCGCGCAGATGGAAGACGAAGCCCACCGCTCCATCGATCAGCGATGCCAGCGCCAGTGCTGGCAGCAGCCGGCGCGCCAGACGCGGGCTGACCACGGCGCCGATCGTCGCCACGACTGTCGGCGGCGTGAGCGCCACGGGCGTCCACATGAGCCAGTGGGAAAACGCTCCGCGCAGGTGCTGCGCATAGGCTTCCCAGCCGCTCACGATTGCGGCGAACGCCGTAACGAGCGCCATACTTCGCTCGAAGCGGCCCTCCCGCATCTCGCGACGGGCCAGGTGGACCTCTCGGCTCACAGCCGCGGCGAGCTGTTTGCTGCGTCGCCGGCGAAAGACAAGCATATGCTTAGCGGGGTGACGAGGAGAGGTTCTGGTGTCGCGCCGGTGATACGCTGCCGGCCGTCGGAGGACCTTCGGTATGGCGTACACCGCGTCGCCTGTCACCTGACAGGCGCCCGACCAGCAGCAGCACGACTCCGCTGAGGATCCCCAGCCCAATACCGGCCATGCCAATCTCCAGCATCGTCTCTGGCTCGACGCTAAACCCCTTCACGGGTGGTACTCCTCATCTGATAGCGAAGCGCTCAGCGTCCTGCCGCTTCAGCTCAAGGCCCAGCCCAGGCCGCGAGGGGTCGGGCCGCAAGTAACCGTTGACCGGATCCAGGGCGCCATCGAACAACAGGTGCTCGATGCGCACGTGGTCGTGGAAGTATTCGATGTGCGAGATCTGCGGCGCCGTGCAGCCCACCTGGGCATGGATTGATGGTCCACAGTGCGCGGACAAGGGAATGTCGAAGCTGTCGGTCAGGCTCGCGGCTTCGAGCCAGCCGGTCACTCCCAGACAACGTGTCGCGTCGGCCTGCAGAATGTCGACTGCCCCGGCTTGGAGCATGTGCCGGAAGTACCACGGGTCGAATCCGTATTCACCAGCAGCAACCGCCTGTCCGATCTGCCTGCGCACAAAGGCAAGACCTTCCAGGTTGTCGGACGACACCGGCTCCTCGAAATAACTGACGCCCTGGAGTGCGAATTGCTCCGCCAGTTGAATCGCCTGCTTCACGGTGTAGGCGCCATTGGCATCCACGAACAGCTCCGTGGCTCCCCCAATGGCCTGCCGCGCCAGGCGGACGCGCTCGAGATCGACATCCGGGCGGGTGCCCCAATCCGTGCCAATCTTCATCTTGACGCGCGGTATTCCCTGCCCGACCCATCCGCCAAGCTGTTCTGAAAGCTGCGCGTCGGTATAGCTGGTGAACCCACCGCTGCCGTACACGGGTACATGGCGCCGACGAGCGCCCAGCCGGATGAACAGCGGCTGATCCGCGAGGTGTGCCGCCAGGTCCCACAGCGCGATGTCGACGGCCGAGATGGCGCAGGCTGCTATACCCGGTCGGCCGACGTTGCGGACAGCAGCGACCATAGCCGCCCAACTACGGCCAGGATCGTCGACGAGGCAGCCAATAACGGCTGGACCGAGCAGGTCGTGCACCACGCCATCGGCCGATGCGGCACAGTAGCTGAACCCAAGCCCACGTTCACCTGAGTCGGCGATCGCCTCAACCAGCAGCATCGTTGTCGCATCCCAGGCGATGGTCCCGTCTGCTTCCGGACGGTCAGTCGGAACGCGATACACCCGCGTCTCGAGCTTAGCGAGCTTCACGCCGTCGAGTATCGCCGCTGCGGTTGTCATCAGATAAGCTCGCGCACCCGGTCGCCGATCGCCGTCAGGGCGATCTTGCCGCGATTCGGCTCGCCGTGCAGGAGCGACTCGGCGAATTTGAGTGCCTGATCGCGGGTGATTCTGGGCGGCATCGGTGGCTCGTTGGGATCCACGACGGCCTCGATGACCACTGGTCCAGGCGTTGCCAGCGCCTCCTGCATGATCCGACCCGCGTCAGCTGGATCTTCGATGCGAAACCCGCGCGCGCCACACGCTTCGGCTAGCTTGACGTGGTCGATTGGCTCCAGCTCAACCCCGTACTCCGGATTGCCCAGGAACACCATTTGCTCCCACTTGATCTGGCCCAGCGTGTTGTTCTTGATGACTACAACCTTGACCGGTAGCTTGTACTTGACACACGTGCTCAACTCGGCCATGAGCATCGAGAAGCCGCCATCGCCGACGAATGCAACGCACTGGCGGTCCGGGTAGGCCACCTGCGCGCCGATCGCATAGGGAAAGCCATTGGCCATCGTGGCCAGGTTGCCGCTGAGCGAAAAGCGCTGCCCGCGCCGGATTTCGACCTGGCGGGCAACCCAGGTGGCGATGGTGCCGCTATCGGAGCATATGATCGCGTCGTCGCTCAGCGCACGATTCAGCTCATACGCAACAACCTGGGGTTTCATTGGCATGTCGGTTCGCGTGCCACGCTCGACCATCAGCTTGCGCCAATCGACCATCCGCTCTTGAGCCTTTTCCAGAAACGCCCGATCGTCGTGACGCTGGAGCAGTGGCAATAACGCTGCTAGCGTAGCGCTGCTGTCGCCCACCAGGCCGACTTCCACTGGATAGCGCAAGCCGATGCGGAGCGGATCGATGTCGATCTGAACACCGCGCGCCTGACCCGGCTTGGGCATGAACTCGATGTACGGGAACGACGTGCCGACCATCAGCAGGGTATCGCACTCTTCGAGCGCGTCCTGAGACGGGGCGGTCCCCAGCAAACCGATTCCACCAGTCGTATACGGGCTGCTGTCGGGGACGCAGCCCTTACCGAGGAGTGGTTTGACAATGGGCGCACCGAGCAGTTCGGCCGCCTGTTCGAGCTGGTCGGTAGCGTCGAGCGCGCCCTGGCCGGCCAGGATGACCGGCTTCTTCGCCGCATTCAGGATCTCGGCCGCCTGGCGTAGCCCAGCCTGATTGGGGACCAGCGCGCTGCGTGCCGGCGTATCTGAGGTGTGGTGCGGTTTATTGCGTTTCGAGCGTTCGCCGCTGTCCATTTCCTGAATGTCGGCCGGGATCGTGAGATGGGCAACGCCGCGGTAGCCAATGGCAGCCCGTACCGCCAGATCGACGCTGTTTTCCACATGCGCCAGACCCATGATGCGCTGGTTGTAGACAGCGACGTCCATGAACAGTTTGTCGAGCTCGACATCCTGCTGCGTGAACGTGTGGATTAGATCGTGAAAGGCCATGCCGGTAATAGCGAGCACCGGCTGACGGTCAAGCTTCGCGTCGTACAGACCATTCAACAGATGAATGCCACCTGGGCCGGAGGTCGCCAGGCACACGCCCAGGCGGCCAGTGAACTTCGCGTAGCCGCACGCCATAAACGCGGCTGCTTCCTCATGGCGGACGTGAACGAAGCGGATCTGGTCCTGATGAGTACGCAGGGCCTCCATGATGCCGTTGATACCGTCGCCAGGCAGGCCGAAAATGGTGTCGACACCCCAATCGATGAGGCGCTCGACCAGGACATCCGAGGCTGTAGTGGACATAGTGTGTTTGCTTACCTTTCACATTCCGCGAGTGTTGTTAGCTCTGGCAATGGCCGCGCCGCATCGCAAAATCTCGGGTCTGGAGCTTGCAGGCCCCAATGCGTTTTGCTTCGGGCGAGCGGGGCTCATTCGCCGCGACTATTGCGTTGGTAACTCGCCAAGAGTGACCGACAGGTTCATCTGCTGCTGCCTGCGCAGCACGCTGAACGTGACGGTGTCGCCGGGTTTGTGACCGTTGATGGCTTCGGCGAGAGCAGACTCGCCCTGGAGTGGCTGCCCGTCGATGGCGGTGATGATGTCCTCGGGCTGCAGGCCAGCCGTGGCCGCCGGTGAGCCCGGCACCACCTGGCCGACAACCGCGCCATCCTGGATCTGAACGCCGAGCTGCGCGGCCAGTGCCGGATTCAAGGGCACGTACTGGAGCCCAATGAATGGATGGACTACCTGGCCGTTCTGGACGAGTTGATCGGCGATCGGCTTCGCCGTCGCGATCGAGATCGCGAAACCAATCCCCTGGGCCTGAACCC
>JBPCIO010000388.1:0-11815 GCA_051006215.1 Chloroflexota bacterium | reverse complement strand
GGTCTGCATCCAGTGGCTGTCACCCGCGCACGGGAGATGCCAGTTGAATTCAATCCGCGCGTGTTCGTCGAACATAAGCGCACGGTAACGGATTGACTATGCCGTGTGTGCGCGGCGCTTATCGATTGCCTCGCTGAAAGCAGGCAAACTGAACCGGAATGTCGTGCCATTGCCTGGTGCTGAGTCTACCCAGATGTTGCCCCCATGCCGCTCCACGATCTTCTTGCAAATGGCCAGTCCGATGCCGGTGCCCGGATACTCAGCGCGGGTGTGCAAACGCTGGAACAAGACGAAGATACGCTCCTGGTACTGGGGGTCGATCCCAATGCCATTGTCGGTCACGCTGAAGTGCCGCGCTCCAGGCTCCTGCCGGACCGAGATATGCACCCGCGGCGTCTGATCGGGGCGGTGGAACTTGATGCTATTGGCAATCAGGTTCTGGAACAGCTGGCGGAGCTGCGTCGGATCGCCGAGCACAACCGGCAATGGATCACGCGTGACGCTCGCGCTCGTTTCTTCGATCGCAGCCGCCAGATCGATGGCCACCTGGTCCACTACCTCGCCGGTGTCGACGGGCTGCAGGTCCAGCCCGCGCGTGCCAACACGTGAGTACGCCAGCAAATCATTGATCAGCTCCTGCATACGTCGCGCACCGTCCACGGCAAATTCAATGAATTCGTCGGCGTCTTCGTCGAGTTGGCCGTGGTACCGCCGCGCCAGCAGCTGTGTGTAGGAGGCGACCATGCGCAACGGCTCCTGGAGATCATGCGAGGCAACATAGGCGAACTGCTCGAGCTCAGCGTTCGAGCGCTCCAGATCCGCGGCCGCGGCCCGCAGTCACTCTTCGGCGCTCTTGCGGGTCGTAACGTCACGAATGTTGCTGATGATGAGCGTCTCGCCCTCGTCTGTAGCTACTGGGCTCAAACTGATCTCCACGGGAAATTCCGACCCATCGCGACGCAGGCCGAATAATTCCAAGCCGGTGCCCATCGGGCGTGTACGGGGCTGGCTCTGGTACTCAAGGCGATACCTCGCGTGCCGCCCCCGGAAGCGCTCTGGTAGCAGCCCCTCTACCGGTCGCCCGAGCAGCTCCGCGCGCGGATAGCCAAACAGCAGCTCGGTCTGACGATTGACGATCTGGATCAGGCCGGCTCCATCGACGATGACCACCCCGTCTGGCGCGGACTCGAGCAGCGCATGGAAATCCACTCCCGCCGCTTGTCGGTGCTCTGGGTCCACCGCCATCACCGAGGTTCGACCATGCCATGGCGTACGGCAAACGCTATGACCTGGGCGCGGTTCTGCACGTGCAGTTTATCCAGGATGTTGCGGAAGTGATACTTCACGGTGTTCTCGGTGATCACGAGTCGCTCGGCTAGCTCGCGGTTACTGGTGACGCCTTGCACCAGCAGGTTTAGCACGTCGTGCTCGCGCTCGGTCAGCGCGTCCAGGCCTGCGCTGGGCACAGGGGTCGGGGGTGTCGCTGGAACCGGGTGAGCGAACTCCGTGAGGAGTTTGCGTGCCAACCTGGGAGTCAGGGCAGGCTCACCCCGAGCGACCCCCTCAAGAAGCCGAAACAGCTCGTCCGATGCGAGGTTCTTGAAGAGGTAGCCCTGGGCGCCGCTCTTGATGGCTTCAAATAAGTGCCCGTCTTCTTCGGAGGAGGTCAAGATGACTACTTTGACGTTCGGCTGCTCGGCGCTAATGAGGCGGGTCGCCGCCAACCCGTCCATGTCGGGCATGTTCAAATCCATGAGCACGATGTCGGGGCCGAACAGCCGCGTTTGCTCGACCGCTTCGCGCCCGTTCCGAACCTCGCCGACCACGTTGACCCCACGCGACTCGAGTAGGCTCCGCAAGCCGTCGCGGAACAGCGCGTGGTCGTCGGCGATCAGGACGCGCACTGGCGGGGCTACTCCGCCCAACGGACGCTCAACCTCGACGGACGACCTCTCTTCTCGATTTCAGGGCCGCGCCACGATGTCCCAGGTCTGGAGGAGTGGCTGGAGCTCCTGCCACACCACTTCGGGTATGGTCTCGTTGGCGGCCCTGGCATTGGCGACTGCCTCGGCCGGGGTGCGTGCGTCTGGGATAGTCGTCGCGACAACCGGATGGCGGGTCACGTATTGCAGCGCGGCGGCCAGCAAGCTGATGCCATGCCGCCTGCATACCTGCTCCAGTTGTTCGACGCGTACGAGCACCTCGGCTGAGAAGTGGCGCGTCGGCGGCACGACGCCCGGTGTCTGCGCTGCGCCCGCGCCTACCGCCAGCAGTCCCTTTTCGAGAGGTGTCGCGACCACGACACCCATGCCCAGGCGCTGGGCGGCAGGCAAGATCCGCTCGAGCGCTACCTGGTTGAGCAGGCTGAAGGCGTCTGGCACCACAGCCATCTCGAATTCACCCGTCTCCACAAAGGGCGCATTGTCCTCAGGGTAGTTGGACGCGATACCAATGTGGCCAACCACGCCTTGCGTCTGCAGTTTACGCAACGCCTGGAGCGCCCCGCCTGGGCCCATCACCTGTTCAAGAGCCTCCTTGGGTGGATCGTGCACGTACAGCAGCTCGACGCGGGCGGACTGGAGCCGTTCCAGACTACCCTCGACCGACCGCATGGCAGCCTCGTATGAATAATCCGACCCCTCCCGCAGGCGGCAGCACTTGGTTTCGACCACCACGCCTTTCGCGAGGTCGGGTCGCTCTTGAAGCGCGCGTCCAACCATTCGTTCGCTCTGGGTAGCCTGGTACAGCGGCGCTGTGTCGATCAGGCGTACGCCTGCCTCGAGCGCCGCCCACACCGTCCGTAATCCGAGGTCCTCGTCGACACCGTCACCGTGCCTCCCAAGGTAGGCGCAACCCAGGCCGACCGTGGTCACCTCGATGCCCGTCCGACCGAGTGTCTTGCGATTCAGCACGCGTCGACTGTAGCACCGCATAAGCTTTGAACATGTCCTCCGGCACGATCGAAGGTGCGACTCGCCCCCGACGCTCAGACGAGTGGTTCCGAGACCCGGACATGTACGGGTTCGTGCGCCGCGCATTCGCCAAGAGCATGGGCCTCGACGACGCCGACCTGGCGCGGCCGATCATCGGAATCGCCCAGACACACAGTGACCTGAACAACTGCAACAACAATTTCCGGGAACTGGCGGACTTCGTGAAACGGGGTGTATGGCAGGCCGGCGGCACGCCCCTGGAGTTTCCCACCATCTCGCTGGGTGAGCTGTTCATGCGCCCGACGACGATGCTGTACCGCAACCTCATGGCGATGGACACCGAGGAGATGATCCGCGCTCATCCCCTGGACGGTGTCGTGTTACTCGGCAATTGCGACAAGACCACGCCCGCCCAGATGATGGGCGCCGCCAGCGCCAACGTTCCGTCCATCATGCTGACCGGAGGGCCGCATCTGAGCGGTCGGTTCCGGGGTGAAAGCCTGGGCGCGTGTTCCGATTGTCGACGCTTCTGGGCCGACTATCGCGCTGGCAGCATCGACGCAGACGCCATGGCCGAACTCGAGGAAGGCATCAACCGCTCTGACGGCCACTGCACGGTCATGGGCACCGCTTCGACCATGGCGGCCATGGCTGAAGCGCTGGGCCTGGCGCTGCCAGGCACTGCGGCCATCCCGGCGCCCGATGCGCGAAGGCTTCGGCTGGCGGAGGCTGCTGGCCGGCAGATCGTGGCCACGGTGCAGGCTGGCATTCGACCCAGCGACGTATTGACTCCGCGCGCGTTTGAAAACGCGATTCGGCTGATGATGGCGCTCGGCGGCTCGACCAACGCCGTCATTCATCTGACGGCCATCGCCGGCCGGCGCGGCATTGCGCTGCCGCTCGAGCTCTTTGACCGCATATCACGCGAGACACCCTTTATCACCAACCTGCGGCCGAGCGGGACCTTCCACATGGAGCAGCTGTTCGACGCCGGGGGCGTACCGGCCGTCATGAAAGAGCTGGCGCGCGGAGGACTGTTGCACCTGGACGAGCGAAGCATCACCGGCCGCACGATTGGCGAGCAATTGGAGGCGGTAACTCCCCTGGGCACGGATGCAACCAGCGGCACCGGCTGGTACGGACCCGAACGGGTCGTGTTTCCACTCGCGCAGCCGCTGAGTCCACAGGGCGGCATTGCCGTTCTGCACGGCAACCTGGCTCCGGATGGCGCGGTGGTGAAGCAGACCGCGGTTTCCCCTCGGTTGATGCGGCACCGCGGGCAGGCCATCGTGTTCAGCTCAATGGCCGATCTGGCAGCGCGCATCGACGATCCTGCCCTTGACGTGACTCCCGAGAGCGTCTTGGTGCTCCAAAACGGCGGCCCGAAGGGTGGCCCGGGCATGCCGGAGGCGGGCGGGCTGCCGATACCCAAGAAGCTCCTGGCGCAGGGCGTGCGCGACATGCTGCGCATTTCGGATGCCCGCATGAGCGGCACTGGTTATGGCGCCGTCGTCTTGCACGTTGCCCCCGAAGCCGCGGTGGGCGGTCCACTGGGCCTGGTGCGCACTGGTGACTGGATTGCGCTGGACGTCTCCGCGCGCCGGCTCGACCTGGAGGTCTCAGACGCAGAGCTCGCCCGTCGGCGAGCAGACTGGCATCCCCCCACCAGCCTGAGCCAGACCCGCGGCTACACCCGCATGTACGTCGACCACGTCCAACAAGCAAACCAGGGCGCGGACTTTGACTTCCTTCTCGGCGGCGATACCTAAGTTAGGGAGAATTGCAACGTAGACGGCCACTACCGGGCGAGTAGGTTGGGATGCGAAACTGGCGTACGAGCAGTTCCTCACGAGCTTTCGCGAAGCAGTCGGTGCGAGGGTTGGGAAACGGACGGGCGCGACTTCGGCGTGACTTCCAGGGCTGCTGGAGCGCTGGCAATTTCGCGATTGTCTGTAATTCAGCGTCCAGCAAGCCTAGACACCCGTTCCGGAGGCCTGGGCAGGGCGAACTGGGGCTGACGCCCGGGGCCTGGAATGTCGCAAAAGGCGGCAACAAGTATAGGATTCCGTGCGTTGGAGACCCTGTCCACCCACCTACTCGGAGTCTCGCCTGCCTCCGACAGGCCCAGGATTTCAGCACTAAGTGGAGCGTCCCGCAAGTTTCGACACCTATCCACGTGGGCCGCACTGAACCCGGTACACAGCGAAGCGGCCAGCCCGGGATCCGCACCAAGTTGGTGAGCGCATAGGCGGGACTGCTCTTTGGCAGATTCGGCTCGGGCGCCGTGTAGGTGGGTTGCTCAGGATGCCCACTGCAGGCGTGAGAATGCTTGGGTTCCGAGTTCTTCTTGTATGCGTAGCAGCTGGTTGTATTTCGAGAGCCGTTCTGAATTGGCAAGCGAGCCAATTTTGATCTGGCCGGCGGCGGTGCCTACTGCCAGATCGGCGATGAACGGGTCTTCGGTTTCGCCTGAACGGGCCGAGACGATGGCCCGATAGCCCGCGGATCGCGTCAGCGCCAGCGCCGCCAGCGTGTCGGAGACCGTGCCGATCTGGTTCACCTTGATCAAGACGGCATTGGCCACTCCGTCCGCAATTCCGCGTTGGATGCGCTCTGGATTGGTGCAGAACAGGTCGTCACCCACCAGCTGACAGCGTGGCGCGGCCACACTGCTCATGCACTTCCAGGCTGCCCAGTCGTCCTCACCCAGCGGATCCTCGACCGATACGATCGGGTACCGCGCCACCCAGTCGAGCACACGCGCGATCATCTCATCGGCACTCAACGTGCGGCCCTCGCGTCGCAGTACGTACACGTCGTCATGGACGAACTGCGTGGCAGCCACATCCAGGCCGATCCCCACGTCCACGCCCGGTCGCAGCTCAGCCGCCTCGATGGCCCGGACCATCAGCTCGAGCGCCTGCTCCGCCATCTCGTAACCGGGTGCGAAGCCGCCTTCATCCGCCAACAGCAGGGACGCCCCCGAGCTGCTCAGCAACTTGCCTGCCGCGGTGCGCACTCGAGCAGCCATAGCCAGCGCCTCGTCCAGACAAGTAGCACCGATCGGGATCGCCAGGAAGTCCTGAACGTCCATGCCGCCGCGCGCGTGCGCGCCACCACTCAGGACGTTCACCATTGGCAGCGGCAGCTGGGGTTGGTCGACGCCAGCTAGTCTGGCGACATGGCGGTACAGGGCCAGTCCAGAGCTCGCCGCGGCGGCCCGGCAACCAGCCATGGACACACCCAACACCGCGTTCGCGCCTAGTCGACGCAGTCCTGGCGAGGCGTCGATCTGGCGCAGGCGCGTGTCGAGTCCGGCCTGGTCCAGTGCGTCCACGCCAAGGATGGCCGGTCCCAGCACGCGTTCGACATTCGAGACCGCGAGCAACACGCCCAGGCCGCCGTACGCGGCTGGATCTCCGTCGCGCAGCTCATGCGCTTCGTACTGCCCGGTCGAGGCGCCGGCCGGCACCGCGGCCCGGCCGAGCGAGCGATCCGCAAGCTCGACGTCGGCCTCCAGGGTCGGGCGCCCGCGCGAATCGTAGATCTGGCGCGCGCGCACCCGCCGTATCTCAGTGCCGGTCATGGCCGACCGTCGCGCAGCTGCATGGTCCGCCCAACACACTGATCGGCCGGCGGCGGACTCAGCAGGAGGCTCTCGCCGAGCCGGAGCGCGGCGTCGCGAAGCGCAGCAGTGTGCAAATACTCGACCGGCGAGTCGCCGACGACGCGCGCGAGCACCAGACACCCGGTGGCGCGCGAAAGCTCCTCATCCAGCACCGGCAGGCCGTCTCTGGCGTACGCCTCCAAATAGGTGTTGGCCGCTTGGGCGAGACGGTCAGCGCACGTCTCGGAGTGCAGCGTCTTCAACAACAGGTGCGACAGACAGAATGCCACGTCGAACCGCGGGTCCCCCCAGTGCGCCACTTCGCAGTCGAGGACGGCCACGTCTGGCCCGTCCGTCAACAGGTTCTTGGGGCTGAAATCGCCATGCACCAGACATTGCCGATCCAGCAGCATACGTTCGACCACGGCGTCAACGGCCCTGGCCAGATGCGGCTGGCGCTGGGCGACGCGCTGGTGATACGGATGAATGCGCAGGTCGACTAAATACGAGCGATCGTCAAACTGCGCGGCCAGGTCCAGGCGCCCGCTCGTGCGTGAGTGCATCTGGCCAAGCAGTTGGCCGACTCTATTGGCCGTCCTCAGGTCGACGTCGCAGCCGAGCAGCCGCGCCTTCCAAACGACCAGGTAATCAGGCAGGCGCTGCATACCAAAGGCGTGCGCATGTTCGTCGACCCACAGCACGCGCGGCACGCACCCGGGGCCCAGTATCTCGGATAGCACCCGTAAGCAGGCAGCCTCGACCGCTGAGCGCTTCGGGCTGGCAAACCAATCGGCCGCCACCTTCAGCTTGGGCAGCGCCCGTTTCACGACCGTCGGGCCGTCCGGTCCGTCGCAAAATGTGAGCTCGCCCGAGACGCCGCCGGTGCCGGGAACACTTGAGGAGTCCTGGGTCACTACTGCACGACCAGTCGCGCCAGTCCAGCAGGGTTCAGAGGCGGAGCCCGCCGCAGCCTTGAACGACCGATCGAGTTACCTTCCAGCCTGGCGTTCTTGCTCGGCCTCCGCGACGGCTCGCGTGGCAGCATCCTGCTCCGCACGCACGTCCTCCGGCACAAACGACTCCACCATAGAGGGTGCGGACGGCGGCACTGGCGGCTGGTAATCGCCGGTCGACCCCCCAACCTGCTGCTTCATCTTTTCGGCGGCCGACTGAACGGCGGCGGCCGCCGTCCGAGCACGTTCTTTGGCCTGCGGTGGAAGCGGTGCTCCGTCGATCGTCTGGACCACTCGCTGGGCGCTGTTCGTCGTCGCCGAGGCCATGGACGAGACGCCCCCGCGGAATGTGTCAGGCGCGGTCGCCAGCTGCTGGCGCAGACGCTCGCGCGTTTGCTCCGACCGATACAACCACGTCGCCAGTCCTGCTAACAGCGTTCCGAAGATCAACTTACGCATGGCATCCCTCCTCCGATTGGTGCTTGGCCTGCACAGATGGACATTTTACGCGCGGCCAGTACGCCACTCACCAACGCGAGTGCGATGACGGAGCCGTGGTAGCCCTCAACCATGGTCCTCGCGCGACGGGTCCGCCGCGGCAAGCCGAACATCACCCTGGAGCTCGACGTGGGCTATCTCCCGACCAAGACTGACCGTGACCTGCTCGACGTCTGTACGTGTCTCTTTGGCCAGCGTGATCTCTTCGGTGACGACGGGCGTCTTGCGCAGACTGACCGCCTCCCCGTACTCGGGAATATCGAAGATGTCGTCTCCACTGCCTACGGGCCGCTCGGACGGTCGGGGTTCAACCGGGACCAACTCCACAGCCGTCTCCTCGTGCTCTGCGCGCACGACCACACTCCGTAGCTCGGACAGCGTTCCGGTGCGCACCTGAACTGTGCCGGCGTCGACCACGCGCGTGCGCACCCGAAGCTCCTCCTGGCGCAGCTCCAGCGACGCGTCTGCTGCGTTTGGGTGCGCTAGCTCGAGTTGATCTTCTGGTACGGAACTCCGGCCGAGCGCGGGTCGAGTCGTGCGCGCTAGCTCGTGCGGCCCACCTGTTTCAGACGCCGGCTCAGGCTGCGGGCCAGCGTTGTGCGTGATCAGCGCATCCTCGCGGCGCACGGTGTCCGAGAGCTTGAGCACCTCTTCAACCAAACGCTTATCGATGACCAGCTCGTGGGTTACTATCGGGCGGGTCTGGACGACGATCTCGTCTTCTACGATCGGCAGCCGAAGCGTTTCACCAAGCTGGAGCGCCCGCAACAGCTCGGCCAACGCAGGTCCAGCCTCAGCGCCAGCCGTTTCCGCCGCGATGTGCCCGGGGCTGTGTTGAACGGGCAGGCGTTCGACAACCATATCTTCGCGCCTCACCACCACGTCGATGGTGCGGGTCTCCTCGATCACTCTCCGACGGATGCGGACTATTCCGGATTGAACGAGCCGCTTCTCGGCGACAAGCTCTTCCTCTCGCAGTTGGAGGGTGGCCGTTTCCCCCGCCCCGGACAGCGGCGACTCGCCAGCTGGCGCGTATACGGTGGGCTGCGAGGCCGTGGTGGCCCCAATCTCGTCGCGGTCCATTCGTCACCTCCAACCAGGCCGGGTCTGGAAAACGCTCGAACTCCAGGACCGCAGCCCGCGGCGTGGAACTCCAAGTCAGGAGCGCCACGCCCACGGACGGAGGCCGGCTGCTAGCGATCCCTGTTCAGATCGACTTCGCCTTCGCGCTCGATGCGGGCTTCTTCCCGTCGAACGGTGCCGGAGACCTCCTTGGTCTCCTGGACTTTGCGTTTGCCAATACCGATTTCCTCGGTGACGACTGCACGTTTGTCGACCGTCACCTGCTCCTCGTGCACAGGCACACGTATTGTCTCGTCGCCTTCGCCAATGGCGCCGGTCGCAGGGCGGCGCTCGACGGCGTGGCGCTCGACGGTCACCTCCTCGCGCGTGACCGGCACCTCCAGCGTCTTCTGCTCGGTGACGACCTCTTTCCCGATGCGCACCTTGCCCGTCTCGACGGTCTCCTTGCGAGCCCTCAGCTCTTCCTCGCGCAATTGTACGGTGCGCTCGGCGTCATCGTGCTTCGTTCCGGCGCTCGTGCTCTGATGCGTGGCGAGCTCGTCCGTCTCGCTGTGACGGTGGGGGACGTCGCCACCGGGATGCTCGTGCTTGTCTTTGTTCGCTGGCATGGGTTCAACCTCTCCTGCGTGTGATGAGCTTCAACCATCTATACAAGCCTCAGCGGGAATTGGTTCCCGGCTTCGGCGCTTGATCGTCAGGAAACCCACAACGGGCGGCCGTCCACTTTTCGAACGGCCGCCCGTTGCTCCGGTTGGAGCTTTAGCGGTTCGTGGCCTCGTCCCACGACTCCCGAATCGAGCGGCTGGCTTTGTCCCAAGGCTTCCCCGGATTGCGCTGGGCCCAGTCGCGCTGGAACTCGGGCTCCACGTCCGTCCACTGGCGGCCGCGGTACTCTGGCCGACTGCGCATCTCATGCCCGTAGCGGTACGCCGGCTCCGCATCTTCCCAGCGGTCGCCGCTGGTGCCGTAGCGCTGTTGCCAGCGTTGGCGGTAGCCGGGCATGGCCTGATCCCAGCCAGCGCCAGTGCCAGCGCCGGTGCTGCCCGTGTTCACGGCGCCTTCGTGTTCGATGCGGGCTTCTTCGCGGCGGACGGTACCGGAGACTTGTTGAGTCTCCTGGACCTCGCGTTTGCCGACACCGACCTCCTCGTACACAACCGCCTGCTTCTCGAGCTGCACCTGCTCTTCTCGGACAGGTACCTCGATCGTTTCGCCGCGCTCGCCGATCGGGCGTTCGGAGGGGCGCCGGTCGACGGGGTGTCGCTCGATCGTGACCTCCTCGCGCGTGACGGGTACCTCCAGCGTGCGTTGCTCGCTCACAACCTCTTTGCCGATCTGAACCTGTCCGGTTTCGACCTGCTCCTTGCGGGCGACGAGCTCTTCCTCGCGGAGTTGCATGCTCTCCTGGCCTTGGCCAGCGGTTCGAGCGGGAGCCTCGGTTCTGAGCGACGCAGCTTCGGTCCTGCGCGATGGAGCGCCGGAAACGCCCAGTCCGGTGTCGCGGGTCTCGATGTCGTATGCGCCATGATCCCGCAGGATCCGCTGGGCATCGTCGTAGCGCTCCGGAGCGCGTACGGTGACGAGTGTTCGGCCAGCCTTGGCCTCGCCCTCGTAGTACTCCGCTTGGTCTTCTGGGACGCCCATGCCCATGAGCGCGCCAGCAATCGCGCCAACCCCGGCGCCGATAGCGGCACCGCCGAGAGCCGAAGCGAACGCGCCTGCTGCGATGAACGGGCCAATGCCTGGGATGGCAAGGGCGCCAATACCCAGCAGCCACCCACCAAGGCCGCCCAGGATCCCACCCGCGAGCGCACCGGTTGCCGCGCCAGCGCCGGCATGGGTGCCAGTGTCCTCAGCAATGTCTTTGGTCGCCTGCTTGTCAGGCGAAAGGATGCTGATTGCATCCGGGCTGAACCCGTCGTCCTTCAAGGCCTCGATGGCCTCTCGAGCATCTTCGCGATCGTGGAACACGCCGACGACCGTGGAACGAGGTGTCACACTGGAATGGGGTGTCATTGTCACGGGGTACATATCTCCTTGTGCCGTACGTCGGGTACGGGGTTATCGGAACCCAGGTCGGCCTGCGTGTGTCCGAGGACGGTTCCGGTCGTCGCTCGGCAGTCTCCCGGACGAACAACGCAAGTTGCCTTTCCGCTGAGCTCAGCGGCCTGACCGAGCTTGGCGGCACTCAGCCTGATCAGCTCCTGCCTCCTTGCGACCCAGCCTCAGGCACCAGCGACTGCTCGCGGGCCTCCTGTTTGGCTGCACTTTGGGCCTCGTCGACGACTCTGCCAACCTTTTGCATGGTGTCCTGAGTGAGCTCCTTGGCGCTACCCACCAGACGATCGCGAGTCTCCCCGAGCAGCTTGTCCTCGCTGGGTGTGGACTGGATTGTTCCGGCCAGCAGCCCGCCGATGACGAGTGCGACCGCGCCCACCACCAGCGGGTTGTCGTCCAGCTGGCGTTGCATGAAGCTCTGAGCGCGCGCGGCTTGCTCCTGCACCTGGTCGACCACTTGCCCACTCGCGTCTTGAACCTGGCCCATGACCTGCCCGGCGGTGTCCTGCACCTGGCCGACCACCTGCCCGGCGGTATCCTGAGCGCGGTCCACAGCGCGACCGGCCGTTTGCTGAGCCGCGTCCGCGGCAGCGCCCACCCCGCCTCGGGCCGGGGACGATCCAGCGAATGCGCCGGCATTGTAGCCTGTTGATCGGTAACCCTGGGCCGAGCTGGTGCCGTAG
>JBPCIO010000387.1:0-6474 GCA_051006215.1 Chloroflexota bacterium | reverse complement strand
GTCTAGGACTTGCTGTTTCGTGCTGTTCTCACCGGGGCGGAGGTGTGGCCGCGGACCCACAACTGCACTGCGCGCCATCGACTCTGACGCCACACGGCCCCCACGGGTGCGCCGGGTGAAACATCGGTCCGTCTTGCACTCTGGACAGCGCGGGTTTACGGCCAGGTCCCGCGGCTGGATCGCGGCCTGGTACCAGTCTGACTCGGCCACGAAAAGACCCTGCAGACTCAATGCCGCAGGGGTTCTGTTTCCGCCGGATATTGGTATCTAAAACGGCAGCTCGCCCAGGTCCTCGCCACTGGCTTGCGCTTGTGCTCGAGCAGCTGGCCGTGAGCTCGCACCCACTGCGGTGGTTGCCGGCTCTTCCCGCGGGCTGTCCTCTCGCAGCATCCCGTCGCGCGGGGCGAGATTGACCACGTCGTCGGCCCAGATGTCGTACGACGTCCGTACCTCGCCCTCGCGCGTGGTCCACTCGCCGATCTCCAGCCGGCCTCGTACCAGGACCCGGCTGCCCTTGCGCAACTCGCGGGCAACGTAATCTCCGCGGCCGCCGCCCATCCTTGACCGGAACCAGTCGGTGCGTTCGACCTGGTCGCCGTTGGCGTCCTTACGCCTCGAGTTGACCAGGCCGCCGAGGCAGCGCTGCTCGGAGAGCACTTGTTTGGGCCAGGCCACGCCACCAGCTATGCCGATGCGCAACTTGCCAAATTCCTGCTCGGCCACCGCTCACCCCACGAACTGCGCGCCCTCTACGAGCGAGCGATTGGCAAGCTCGCAGCCGCAGATCACCGGCTCCTTGCGACGCTGGAGGTGTATTGCGAGACGTACGCCACCCAGGGTACTGCCACCCGACCTGGAGTGCATCGCGATACCGTGCTGTATCGCCTCAAGCTGATCGAGGAGATCACCGGGGTGGACCTCGAGGATGGTTCCTCGCGGCTGTTTCTCCAACTTGGTCTGCTGGCCGGACGGTTGGGGTGCCAATCCTGCGGTAGCCAACTGCACGCTGGCACCGGATTCAGCGGTCCACATTCTGGTGAAAGTCGGTCGGCGGGCAAGAACGGCGCAGGCCCGCACCGCCTAATGCTCGCACGAGGGCATTGACAAGTTGAGGCGGCAGACGAAGTAGGATCGGCCTCGTGTCCGTCAGCGCCGCGTCCGTGTCGCCATTCCGAGGCTATCGTTTCCCGCCCGAGATCATCAGTCACGCGGTCTGACTGTACCACCGCTTCTCTTTGAGCCAACGCGATGTCGAGGAATCGACGGCGCGCTATAGCCTGAACCAGGACCAATCTCGAGGACACGCGCGCCTGTATTCACATCTAAACGCACTGAGTATTCGCGCGCGACTTCGGGCGCCCGACGTTTGATGGAGCTGGTTTCCCTGGTGGTCCAGGCAGAACTGCGCTCGATCGACCGCTCGGAAGGCGATATCCAGACGGTCGGTCAGATGGACACCACCCGTCCTCACTGAACGTTCGAGGGCACAGGGCGCCTGAGAAGTTCAGCAAGGAAGCCGAGGTCGAGGAGACGTAGGAATGTAGCCGTCGTAGCGAGGAATGAGGGCCTGCCGCGGCCACGAACCACGGATCGTCCGCAATGAAGCCACGGGCGAGCAGAGTCTCGATCACGCCGCTGCTGTCGGTCGCACGAGTATGGCTGATGCCGGCGCGGGTGACCGGCTGCTCGCGCCACACGCTGTCCTGAGACTTGGCCGAACTCCGACCAGCCTAAGCCACGACCGCAGGCGCCCGACGGCGGGAGGTGCGCTCGCGTTCGGTCTCGACCTCGTCAATCGTGCCAGACCCCAGGTCGACGACGACCCCATAGTCGCGCTGCGCGGCAGCGGGCGTGAGCTTTTCGTCGAGGACGTCTTCGAGCACACGCGCCGGGGCGCGGTCTAACGGATCGCCGTGACCGCCGCCGCTGGGCTGCACGTGATGCAGGACGTCGCCGCCGTGGATGGTCATCGTGAATTTGCTGGGCAGGGCGAGCGCGGCGCCGTCTGGATCGAGAATGTTGCGCGATGGCGTCCCGGGGTTGCCGCCGTCCAGCCCGTAGGGCAGGTGCGTCCGGCGGTCGGAGCGCACCTGCAGGATCGCCTCGTCGCCGACGAAGCGAAAATCGCGCACCAGCGCCAGGCCACCGCGGTACTTGCCTGGGCCGCCGGTGTCCGCCACGAAGCCGTACCGCTCGATGACAACCGGCGATTCAACCTCCACCACTTCGCACGGGACGTTGCACATACACACGCCCGGATTCGTGTGGCCGTCGACCCCGTCGAGGTCCGGTCGCGCACCGCCGGTGCCGCATACGAACTCGACAAAGATGAACGGTCCCCGCCGACGATCCCAGCCACCGATGCTGACCCCGGTGTTGCCGCCTTCGCACGCCGCCGGCACGCGCTCTGGAAGGATCTGGGCAAGGGCGCCAAAGAGCGCGTCGATCAACCGGAAGCCAGTCAAGCCGCGTGCCGCGAAGGCGGCCGGCAGATTGGGATTGACGATCGACCCAGGCGGAGTGATTACCGACATCGGCCGGAAATAGCCAGCATTGTTGGGCACTGCCGTGGCCATCACCGAGCGAACCGTCAGGTACACCATTGACTTGGCAAACGACGGCGTGGCGTTAATCGCGCCTTTAACCTGCTCAGAAGTGCCGGTGTAGTCGACCTCCAGCTCATCACCGCGTACCGTGATCGCCACGCGGATAGGAATTGGCCGATCGTAGTCGATGCCATCGTCGTCGATGAAGTCCTCGAAACGATAGACGCCATCCGGCCAGGTGGAGATCTCGGCGCGCGTCAGTCGCTCGGCGTAGTCGAGCAGGGCATCGAAATAGGCATTCAAGCTGTCCAGGTCGTAACGCGCGGCCAACTGCAGAAACTGCCGCTCAGCAATCAGGCATGCGGCAACCTGGGCCGACAGGTCGCCCTCAACCATGTCTGGCACGCGCACGTTCTTGGCGATGATGCGCTGGAGCGTTTCGTTCGGCCGGCCAGCGTCAAGGTACTTGAGTACTGGTATGCGCAGGCCCTCGGCAAAGATCTCGGTGGAGTCGGACGCGTTGCTGCCAGGTACACGTCCGCCGATGTCCGTCTGGTGGCCCACGGTCGCCGCGAATGCGGCCAGGGCACCGTCGACGAACACGGGCTTGACGATGAAAACGTCGGGCAGGTGCATCCCGCCTTCAAACGGATCGTTGAGAATGAAGACGTCGCCTGGCTGGATCGTTTCGGCTGGATAACGATCCAGGATGCCGGCCATGGCATCAGGCACCGAGCCCAGATGCATGGGCAAGGTCAAACCCTGAGCCAGCATGCGTCCGCGTGCATCGCAGATGGCCGTTGAGAAGTCCATGTTGTCCTTCAAGACGCCCGAATGCGAGGTGCGCACGATGGTCAAGGCCATCTCGTCGGCGATCGAGCCCAGCGCGTTGCGAATCAGCTCGAAGTGGATCGGATCGACGGTCATACTCAGCCTGACACCTGAATCTGGATGACGATGTTGCCCCACTCGTCAAGCGCCGCGCTGCAGCCCGGCGGAACGACGGTGGTGGCGTCGTACTCTTCGACAATCAACGGTCCAGCCTGGAACCCTGCGTCCAAGCTCGCGCGATCCACGACAGGGACCTCGATCCGCCCAAAGCTGCCGAAGTAGGCCGACCGGCTGCCACATGCACCCGCACCGCGCCGTTGGCGACCCAGGCGCCGCAGCTGATCATCGCTCGGCACGCGCTGCTGCTCGGACACTCCGCGGGCGGTTATGCGGATATTGATCAAGTCCACCGGCGCATCGGCGCCGCTGCGGTGACCGTAGGTGCGCAGGTGCTCATGCGCGAAGGCTTCGGTCAGGACGTCGACCGCCGCCCGATTGATTACGACGTCGGCCAGCGCGACGGTCAGCTCGAACGATTGGCCGGTGTAGCGCAGATCGGCCTGGCGGCGCAGGGCCACCTGGTGCGCGGCATAGCCCTCCGCGCCCAACGTGTCGAAAGCCTCGCGCTCGAGGTCCGCTACCAGTCGACCCAGATCGACGAGGTCCAGTTCTGTCGTGCGCCGGAAACACGTGCGGACATAGTGGTGCTCGACTTCGGCGAAGAGCAAGCCGAACGCCGAAAATAGGCCAGGGGCGGCGGGCACCAGGACCCGCTCCTGGTCGAGCGAGCGAGCCAGCTCGACGGCATGCACGGGTCCGTTGCCGCCGAACGCGAATAGCGCGAATCCACGCGGATCACGACCCCGCTGGCTCGAGACCGCGCGCACCGCACGGACCATGTGCGAATTGGCCACCAGGTGCACGCCGAAAGCCGCCTGATCGAGGGCCAGCCCGAGCGGCTGGGCAACGCAGTCGTGCATGACCCGCCGCGCCGCCTCAATATCCAGCTTCAGGTCACCGCCCACGAGCTGGTCGGGATTCAAGTAGCCCAGGACGATGTTGGCGTCGGTGACGGTTGGCGCAGTACCACCTTTGCCGTAGCAGACCGGACCGGGCACCGCGCCGGCGGAGTGGGGTCCCACCTGGAGCGCGCCACCCGGATCGAGCCAGACGATACTGACACCACCCGCGCCGACCTCGGCAATGTCGATGACCGGCGTACGCAGCGCGTAGCCGCCGCCCTTGATCAAGCGGCTCGTCAGACTCATGCCGCCGCCCACTTCGTACTCCGACGTCTGACTCAGCTGACCATCCTCGATGATCGATGCTTTGGCGGTCGTGCCCCCCATGTCGAACGTGAGCACGTTGCGCAACCCGAGCCGCTCGGCCAGCACAGCAGAAGCAATGACGCCCGCCGCCGGCCCACTTTCGATGATTTGAATCGGGCGCTTCTGGGCAGCCGGCACCGACATGATGCCGCCGTTCGACTGCATGATCAGCAATGGCGCGTCGACAGCGGCCGTGTCCAACTCATCGCGCACCACCTGCAGATAGCGCCGTACGACTGGCTTCAGGTAGGCGTTGATGACGGTCGTCGACGTGCGCTCGTACTCGCGGATTTCGGGTAAGACATCCGACGAAAGGGAGATATCCCAGTCCGGGCACAGGCGCCGCGCAAGGTCGCCGACGGCCTGTTCGTGCTCGGCGTTGGCGTAGGCGTTGAGGAAACAAATGGCGAGTGACCGCACGCCTGCTTCGGCCAACCTGGTCAGCGCCTGTTCGGCATCGGCGAGGTCCAGTTGGCGCTCCACCTGGCCAAGGTGGTTGATGCGTTCGTCCACCTCCAGACGAAACCGTCGAGGAACCAGGGGTGGCGGCTTCTCGTAGTGCAGGTTGTACAGCTCGGGGCTACGGATGCGCCGCAGCTCCAACACATCCCGAAAGCCGAGCGTCGTCACGAGGCCCGTTCGGGCACCTTTGCCCTCGAGAAGGGCGTTGGTCGCCACGGTCGTGCCATGAACGATCTCCTGCACCTGCGCTGGCTCGAGCCGAGCCGCCTCGAGCAGACTTGCGACGCCGTCCACGACGACCCGGCCGTGGTTATCTACCCCGGTCGGCAGTTTGCGCGTCGAGATCGAACCATCCGCTGCGAGCAGCACCAGGTCGGTGAAGGTTCCGCCAATGTCGACCCCAATGCGGTAGCCGCTGAAGCCACTCATCGGTCGCACATGTTAGTCGAGGGCAGGGTGGCAGCGGCTCCACGTGGTGGCGTGTTCGAAGGCATCGCCGGCCTGGAGCACGAGCGGCTCGCCGAAGGCAGGCCCGATCAGCTGAATGCCGACAGGCAAGTTCTGGTCATCAAAACCGGCCGGCAGGGTCAGCGCCGGTAGCCCGGTCAGGCTGAACGGAGAGAGGAAGTGGATCAGCGCGTCCAGGAAGTCGACGTCCTGTCCACCCAGCTGAATGGTCGGTTGGCCGATCCGCGGCACGACCGACGGCGCACCGGGCGTCAGCAACAGGTCGACGTCATCGTGCAGGCTCATCTCCAACTCGAAGCGCAGCTGCTGGCGCAAGCGGTGGGCGGGAATGTAGTTGGGCGTCAGGACCCGCCCGCGCTCGAGGAGCTCGCGGACGTCGGCGCCGTAGTCCTGGGGGCGCGTGCTGAGCCACTTGGCGTGGCGGGCGGTCGTTTCGGGCATGACGATGTCCAGACTGACGTCGCCGGCCGTGGCCAGCCGTGGCAGCGAGATCTCTGTGACTGTCGCGCCGAGCTCGGTGAAGGTGCGCCGCGCGGCGTTGAATGCGGCTTCGACCGCCGGCTCCAAGGCGAACTCCATGAGCTCGCACGGAATGCCGATCTTCAGCCCGCCGATGCTCTGGCCCAACCCGCTGCTGAAATCGGGGACTGGCGCCCGGCTCGAGGTGTGGTCGCGCGAGTCGAAGCCAGCCACGACCTGGAGTACGGCCGCTGCATCGGCGACGGAGCGGGTCAGTGGGCCGACGTGATCGACGGTCCAGGATTGGGACACCACACCGTGACAGCTGACGCGGCCATAAGTTGGCTTCAAGCCGACAATCCCGTTGAACAACGCCGGAC
>JBPCIO010000386.1:0-12775 GCA_051006215.1 Chloroflexota bacterium | reverse complement strand
ACTTTGACATGCGCACCCAGGCGCACGAAGTCTGCCCGGGTGGTCGGCTCCTCGATCAGCTTTGCTGCATCCAGGAGCTGCTCGAGCTCCTGGATGCGACCCTCCACGAAGGACTGGTCGGTCTTGGCCTCCTCGTATTCGGCGTTGTCGACGGTACCGCTCAGCTCCTTGGCACGACGAAGTTGCTCCTCGATCTCGTGCCTGCGCACGCTGATCAAGTGGTGCAGCTCAGCGGTGAATCGTTGCTTCCCCTCGGCTGTCAGATAAACGACGTTGTCCTGCATGCCTCCGCCCCTGCCGGGCTTCGCGGAGTATAGGTCGCCTGCTCCGATTACAGTACCGTTAGGCACGCCCGTGCTGAATGTATCCCGCCTATTGAGCCTGTGCCTGAGTACCTGGCTGTTCGTCGGCGTCGCGTGCAGCAATAGCCCCGTCGCGGCCCCGACCGCGAGCCCGCCGGCCAAGCCAGCAGCGGGCCCGCCGCCGTCACCCTCGCCCGCGCCGTCACTGGCGCCCGCGGCCGCGCCCTCGCCCTCGTCCTCGCCGTTGCCTGTCGCCAGATTGCGGACCACCGACCCGGCCGTGCACGTGTTCCTGTGGGGCAACCCGAGCACCACCGCGCGCGACCTCCAGCTCGCCCGGGATGGTGGCTTCAACTGGGTCAAGCAGCGTTTCGAATGGCGCAACATCGAGGGCAAGGCGCGCGGCAACTTCGAGTGGAACGAACCCGACCGAATCGTCAGCGCACTCTCCCAGGCTGACCTCAAGATCATTGCCCGCGTCGATAACCAGCCCCGCTGGGCGTCGTCGGGAGTTACCTGGCCAGGCACGGGTCCTCCCGACGATCCCCAGGCGTGGTCTGACTTTCTGACCGCGCTGGCGACTCGCTACAAAGGCCGCATTCAGGCGTACGAGATCTGGAACGAGCCGAATCTGGACCGTGAGTGGGGTGACAAGAAGCCTGATCCCGTGGCGTACACGAGCATGCTCAAGTCGAGCTACCAGGCCATCAAGGCCGCTGATCCGGGGGCAGTGGTGGTAACTGCCGGCATGTCGCCAACCACCACCGACAATGCTCAGGCGATGCCCGACCTGGAGTTCTTGCGCCAGATGTACGCCGCGGGCGCCAGAGGCAACTTCGACGTTCTCGGGGTGCATGCCGCCGGGTTCAAGGCTGATCCTTGCGCTGATCCGTCCGAGGTAGCACAGAGTCCAGAATTGACCAACAATGATCCGAGCGCCCCCGACCTCAAGCGCATCTATGCCTTCCGGCATGTCGAAGACGTGCGCGCGCTCATGACCCAACAGGGTGACACCGACAAGCAGATGGCTATCCTCGAGATGGGGTGGACGACGGATTCCCGCCCGGGCTCGCAGTACGCCTGGTTCTCCGTCGATCGTGACCAGCAAGCCCAGAATCTGGTCGGCGCGTACCAGTGCGCCCGCCAGATGTGGCAGCCGTGGATGAGTTTCATGACCGTCATTTACATTCCGGATCCGGGCTGGACCCAGCAACAGGAGCAGTACTGGTGGAGTATCACCAATCCTGATGGGACGCCGCGGCCGGCCTACACTGCGCTGAAGGGATTTTTCACCACAGCCCAATGACGACGGTTCAGGCGCCGCTCATCCGGGATCGGCTGGGACAGCTTGTGCGCGACGCGGTCGCACGAGCACAAGCCGCTGGCCACTTGCCCGCGGTTGCGCTGCCTGAGGTGACGATCGAACGCCCTGCCAAGTCAGAGCAAGGCGACTTCGCGACGAGCTTTGCGTTGCGCGCCAAGCGAGCGGTGGGTCCGCGCGGATCCACCCCCATGGAAATCGCGGGTGCAATCTCAGCCATGATCGCCCAGGATCCACCCGCGTATCTGGCTGGCGTCGAGGTAGCGCCGCCCGGATTCCTCAATTTTACGCTGGCCGACGATTGGCTCCGTCAGCAGGTCGAGTCAATTGTTGCCGAAGCATCTGAGTTCGGGTCGGTGCAACTTGGCGCTCAGGCGCGCGTGCAGGTCGAGTTCGTGAGCGCCAACCCGACCGGTCCCGTCCACGTTGGGACGGGTCGCAACGCAGCCCTTGGCGACAGCATCGCCCGCGTGCTCGAGAAGGCGGGCTGGCGAGTGCAGCGGGAGTACTACTACAACGATGCTGGGGCTCAGATGGAGCACCTGGCGCACAGTGTGTGGGTTCGCTACCAGCAAGCCCTTGGGCACGCCGTGGAGCTGGCCAAAGTCGACTACGGAGGCGAGTACGTGGTCGAGCTCGCTCAGGAGATCCTGAAGGAGCATGGCGATCGGTTCGCCCAGCTGCCTGAGGATAGGGCCGAGGAGCTGGGCGCGCTGGCGACGCCGCGCATCATGCGCTGGATCGAGTCCGATTTGGCGCGGGCTCGGGTGCGCTTTGACAATTGGTTCTCCGAGGCGAACGTTATCCGTGAGGGCGATTTTCAGCGCGTGCTCGACCTGCTCAGAGAGCGGGGTCTGGTGTACGAACGGGAGGGCGCCGTCTGGCTGCGGTCGCAAGATCTTGGCGACGATCGGGATCGCGTGCTGATCAAATCAGACGGTCGGCCCACGTACACAGCGACGGATATTGCATACCACTACGACAAGTTGTTCGTGCGTGCGTTTGACCGGATCATCGACGTGTGGGGCAGCGACCATCAAGGCCAGGTGCCGTCCATGAAAGCGATCGTCAAAGCGCTTGGCGCTGAGCCGGACCGCTTCGACATCCTCATTTACCAGATGGTCAACGTGGTGAGAAACGGCCAGATCGTGCGGATGGCCAAGCGCGAGGGCAACTTCGTCACCCTGGCCGAGGTCATGGATGAGGTCGGCGTCGACGCGACGCGTTGGTTCCTGGTCAGCCGCGGCGCGGACACGATGATGGAGTTCGACCTCGACCTGGCCAGAAAGCAATCCACCGACAACCCGGTCTACTACGTCCAGTACGCCCACGCCCGACTCGCGCGCGTCCTGGCCGATGCGGAGGCGTCTGTCGACTGGCGCACGGGTGAAGTTGCATTGCTGACCCAGGCGCACGAGCTCAGTTTGATTCGGCGGATGCTTCAGCTACCCGAGATCGTGGAGATGGCTGCTCGCAACCTGGCCCCGCACCACATTCCGCACTACGCATACGAGCTCGCCCGCGCCACCCAGGCCTGGTACGACGACGGCAACGACGATCGCGCCCTCCGCATTCTGTGCGAGGACTCGCGTCTACAAGCAGCCCGCCTGAAGCTCGCCGTGGCAGTCCGCCAGGTCCTGGCGACCGCCCTCGACCTTGTCGGGGTGTCCTCACCCGACGCGATGTAGTGTGGCGGAGAGGGTGGGATTCGAACCCACGAAGGCTTGCACCTTACCCGCTTTCCAGGCGAGCGCCATAAGCCAGACTAGGCGACCTCTCCGTGTACAGTCCCGGACCGAGCGGAAGGGGTGGGATTCGAACCCACGAGGGCTACTAACCCTAGTCGTTTTCGAGACGACCGCCCTAGGCCTCTAGGCGACCCTTCCGGACGAATTGTACCGAATGGGGTGGCCCATCAAATCGACCCCTTAGTCCAGGTCGGCTTCGATCACGCGAAGAATGTGGACCTTGTTGATGGCGATGAATGGCACCTCGTCCGTGCGGTCAGCACGCCGAACCGTCGCCTCCGTCATGGCTACGAAGGCTTCGGCCTGTCGATTCAGGTAGTCGAGCGTGCGGGTGCCGGGCGCTCGGTGCAGTAAGCCGGTGATCTCGGCTCCGTCCATCATCACCAGTAGCACCCTCTGCAAGTCCCGCGGGTGCTCGGCCACACGACTCGCGAGACCGCTGGCCCGCTCAGCCAGGCTCACGGTGCGGTCGGATAGGCTGGTCACGCGCTTCTCCGCAGGAAGCGCATGCCCGAGCCGCGGCTCGGGGTGCGTTGTACAACCGGCTGGTTCCGACCCGCCACCAACTCGACGATGGCCGCCAGGTCCTGAGTGATTCGCTCGCGTCGGGTGGGATCGCGTGCAAACAGGGTCGTGCCTTCGTTCACCGCATCCAGCATCAACCGGCCGGCGCTCACCACACCGCACGCCACACCGATACCCAGTGTTCGCTGCAGGTCCTCGACACTGATACCACTGTTGGCCCGATTCAGCACCAAACTGATCTTCTGGGTATGGCCCAGGCGTTCGGCCAGGCTCAAGAACCGAGCGGTGTTATGTAACGCACCCATTTCGGGGGTGACAATCAACAAGATGCGCGTCGCCGCTTCGAGCAGCTCAAGATTGAGTTCGTCAAGCGAGGCGGCCGTGTCGACGATGACGTGCTCGTACAGCGAGCGGTATCGTTCGATAGCGTCCACAAAATTGCGTGGCTTGATCTTCTCCACGCTGAGCGGGTCGGGCGGACGCAACAACACAGACGCTCCTGAAACGTGAGGGACGACGGCTTTGGGCAGCGCGAACAGGTCCGGGTTCTCAGTGCCGCAGACGTCGAAGCTACTGCGATCCGACGTGAGATTGAGCAGAACCCCCAGATCACCAAACCAGAGATTTGCATCCACCAGTAGGGTCTGGAGTGAATAGATCGAAGCCAGGCCGGTGGCCAAGTTCGTGGCAATCGTGCTCTTGCCCGAGCCGCCTTTCGTCGAGAAGACGACCGTGAGCTGACCCCGCTGATCCTCGGCCAGGTCGAGCGCACCCAGGAGCGGGGCGCGAAACGGAAGCGCACTTGGCAGACTGAGCCCCGCGGCTAAAATCACGGCCTTGATCCGCAGCGCAAGCACCGACGGGACAATGGGCTTGCGCGCATACTCCTCGACGACCACGCGCTCGGGGTCAGCCTGGATGGACACTCCACCGTGGCCGGGCAACAACACGAGTACAGGTACGCCGCGGACACGCTCCAGAATGTCTGCCACCGGGAACTGGGTGTCTGTCGCAAGCTCGCCGTCGAGAACTGCGACGCAGTGACCCCTCGCCGCCTCGAACGCGCGCTCGAGGTCGTGTAGGGAGGACACGCTGCGCGATGTGATGCCCTCGACTTGCAACGATGAAGAGACCTGCGTAATGTCGGGATCGCGCGACACAATCAGGACGGTGGGCGTAGCGTTGTCCATAGCTTGCACGGTAATCATCGGCGCAAGTCGCCTGCGTCATGAGCCTTGCCGGAATTGTTCAGCCCTGCCGCATGCCGAGTAGAATGCGTGTGGCCGTGCTAGACGGCGGAGTAGCGGTCCGTTGTAACCCGAAACCCGCTCTAGCGGGGTTGAAGTCCCGTTCGAGGTCGCGCGTTCACCGCCCGACAGCGGGCAGCGCAGCGTTGAAGGCCCGGTCCTGCGCGGCGACGACCTACGAACCCTGTCAGGTCCGGAAGGAAGCAGCAGTAAGAAGTGTTCGTCGGGTGCCGCAGGGGTGCCGGGTCCGAGCAAAGCGGGCCTGTGGCTGTGGCGGCGCGCCGGTCGACAACGGGTGCACGGCCATTTCCGAGTGCGGAGTCGGCGTGCTGAGTGCTGAGCGCAAGACATGAGCGCCTCGCAGCACCCGGCACCAAGCCTTTCGCACGCGAGACAGCGCCTGCGCGTCCTCGGCCGGCGGCCTCGAAAAAGCCTGTCACAATCGTTCCTGGACGATCCTGAGGTCGCGGCAGCCATCGTGCACGCCGCCAGGCTCGGTTCGCAGCAGGATGTCCTCGAGGTTGGACCCGGTTTGGGCGTGCTCACCGAACGCCTGGCCGGCCTAGCACGCCGAGTGGTGGCCATTGAGATCGATCCCGTTCTGGCTGACTGGCTGCGCAGCCAAGTCGAGGGCAGCAATGTCAACGTGGTCACTTCTGATGTGCTGCAGTCCGAACCGGCGCGGTACTTCCAGACACCGTTCGTCGTCGTCGCGAACTTGCCGTACCACGTCACGTCGCCTGCCTTGCGCCACCTGCTCAACGCGGGGCCGCCGTTCGCCTCGCGTTTGGTGGTGATGGTTCAGGCGGAAGTCGCGGACCGCATCGCAGCCAGGGCGGGCGAGCTGAGCGCGTTGGCAGTGACCATTCAAGTCCAAACCGAGGTCAACGTCGTGCTGCGCGTTGCGGCGTCTGCCTTCTACCCGCGCCCGAAAGTCGATTCCGCGGTCATGCTGATGGAGCCCATCAGTGAATCGGACCGGATAATCTCCCGCGCCGAGCTTGCAGCCTTTACCAAGCTCGTGCAGGCGGGCTTCAAACAGCCTCGCAAAAGACTGGCCAACTCGTTGGCCGAGGGACTCGGCTCCCCAAAGCAGGCGGCGGTCGACCTGCTCGAAACAGCCGGCATTGACCCAGACTTGCGACCCCAAGTGTTGACCGTCGGAGACTGGGTCCGACTGTACAGATGCCGTTAGGGTGACCCATCTCGGATACCGCTGTTACGCCAAGGTCAACCTGACCCTCGAGGTGATACGTCGCCGCCAGGACGGCTACCACGATATCGCGAGCCTGGCGCACACGATCAGTCTGGCCGACGACCTGCACCTGACTTCGGCGCCAACGCTGCTCAGCCACGTCGAAGGGCTCGAAATGAGCGTGGAGAGCAATCTGGTCACCCGCGCCGCCCGGCTGCTCGCAGCAGCGGCTGGCGTGTCGCCGCAGGCCGAGCTGAGTCTACTCAAACGCATTCCGGCGGCGGCCGGCCTGGGCGGGGGATCGAGCGACGCGGCGACCGCGCTGGTAGGCTTGAACTCCCTGTGGGACACGCGCTTGGGGATCGCGGAACTGGCCAGAGTCGGCGCGGCGCTGGGATCGGACGTGCCGTTTTTCCTCCACGGCGGCGCGGCGATTATGACCAGCCGAGGCGAACGCCTGCAGCCGCTGCCTCCGGTCGACGGTCAATGGTTGATACTGGCGGTGCCGACCCATGCTGTCAGTGCCAAGACAACACGTTTGTACGCGGCCCTGGAAGTTGCTGATTTTTCCTCCGGCAGCGCGACACAGCACGCGGCCGTCCGTCTCGAACAGCGGATGCCCCTAGAGGAGGAGCACCTCTTCAACGTTTTTACGCGGGCTGCGCGTCGCGTGTTTCCCGGCCTGGCAGACGCATGGTCAGCGGCCGAAGATATCTGCCAGCGCCGGTTCTTCCTCTCGGGCGCAGGGCCAGCCCTATTCGCCCTGGCGCTGGACGCTACCGATGCGCACCGTCAGCAGACCAGGCTCGCCCGATCGGGCATCTCAGCGTTCGCCGCGCGTACCGTTCGCCAGGCTCGCGCGGCGCTGAGCCTCCGGCCTTTACCGGCATCGGATACGCTTAATCGCGACCCGCGCGCACTGTGCCTGGTCGTCCAATGGTAGGACTCCACACTTTGGATGTGGCTATCCAGGTTCGAATCCTGGCCGGGCAGCCCCGTCCCGGCTAAGTCCGGGCAGTTGTTAGCCAAGTCGTGAACACGCAAGCCGAAGTGGCGGAGCCACCCCACACGCAAGAGCTGGCCGCAGTCGTCCTGGCCGCTGGCAAAGGAACGCGGATGCGCTCGAGTCGCCACAAGGTGCTGCACCTGCTGGGCGGCAAACCCCTCATTCAGCGCGTGCTGGGTCTGCTGGAGGGCGCAGGCGTGTCCAGGGTTACGGTCGTGCTCGGCCACCAGCCGGAGCAGGTCCGTGAGGTGCTGCCCGACTGGGTCGATACCGTCGTCCAGGAGCCACAGCTCGGAACTGGACACGCCGTGCAGGTCGCCGCCCAGCGCCTTCAGCAATATGGAGGAGATCGGCTTCTGGTGCACTATGGCGACGAGGCGCTGGTTCGCCCAGACAGCCTGCGGCGTCTGCTCGCCATTGGGGTCAGCCCCGACGCGCCGATCGCCTTGCTGAACGCGCGCGTGCACGATCCGACAGGGTATGGGCGCGTTATGCGTCTGCCCGACGGCGGTGTCGATTACATGGTTGAAGAAGCCGATGCGACACCCGAGCAGCGCGCCATAGACGAGATCTGGAGCGGTTCGATGCTCCTGTTCACGCCCTGGCTGTGGCCGAACCTGAGCTCCGACACACTGCCGCTGAGCGCCAAAGGCGAGTACTACCTGCCGCACCTCGTGAATATCGCTCGGACCCAGGGGCTGTCTGTGCGAGCGACGCTTACCGAAGACGAAGAGGAGGTCTGCGGGGTGAACGACCAGCAGCAGTTATCCGAGGCCAACGCAATCTTGCGCAAACGGACTCTGGACCACCTGCTTGGATTGGGCGTGACCATCGTCGACCCGGCCTCCACCTATGTCGAGCCTGAAGTCATCATCGAGTCGGATGTGATCATCCAACCGGGCTGCCACCTGCGGGGTCGCACGCGGATCGCCAGCGACTGCGAGATTGGCCCGAACACGTATATGCTCGACAGCCAGATCGGCACCGGCTCGCGGGTGTGGTTCTCCGTGCTCGAGGGCGCGACGGTTGGTGAATGCGTCACGATCGGGCCATTCAGCCATCTCCGGGCAGGCGCAGTGATCGAGGATGGCGTCGAGCTCGGCAACTACGCTGAGGTGAAATCCAGTCGAATCGGCGCTGGCTCCAAAATGCACCACTTCAGCTATGCGGGTGACGCCGACATCGGCGAGCGGGTCAACATAGGCGCCGGGACGATCACGGTCAACTTCGACTCTGAAACCGGTGACAAGAGTCGAACGATTGTCGAGGATGACGCCTCACTTGGCAGCGACACTCTGCTGGTGGCGCCCGTACGCATCGGCGCGGGTGCGATGACCGCCGCCGGAGCAGTCGTCACACGCGACGTCCCAGGCGGCGACGTCTGGGTTGGAGCTCCTGCGCGACCGCATCGCCGGCGCCGCGGCTACCCGCCGGAAGACGAACGCAGCGGAACCTCCACGTGAGCGATCCGCGGGTTGCGGTACTAGCCGGCTGCGGCCTGTTGGTGTTCCTGGCCGCCGCGGCTCAGGCGGCGCTTATTTATATCGATCGCGCCCGGCTACGGCACATGCTCGAAGAAGGAACGCCACGCGCGAGCGCCCTCATGCGACTGCTCGACGAGCCGACCAGCAGCTTTTCGACGATCCTGGTGATCTACACGCTTGGGCTGTGTGCAGGCGCAGCGACAGCGTTCTGGCTCGCCGAGACGATCTGGACCGACGCGCCCTGGCTAGCAGTAGTCTTGGGAGTGCTCGCCTTCGTCTTGCTGTTGCTGATGCAGTTTCTGGGTCGGGTCCTGGCGCTGGCGCGGCCAGAGCAAGTGGCACTCACGTTCGTGCGGCCGGTCGAAGTCCTGAACAGAGCGCTGTTTTTCATTCTTCTGCCACTCAGCGCGCTCGATCGGAGCCTGCGGCCGCTCCTGGGGGTCCAGTACGGGCTCACGCCGGCCGACGCGGAGGATCGGCTGCGCCACCTGGTCGAAGGTAACGCCGATCTCGAGGAAGACGAGCGCGACATGATCACCAGCGTCATCGAACTCGGCGAGCAGCCGGTCCGCGAAGTAATGCTGCCGCGCATCGACATTGTCGCGGCCCCAGCCAGCTCGACCGTTCGCGACGTGCTGGACCATATCGTGGATAGCGGCCACTCACGCATCCCGATCTACGAGGGCAGCATCGACAACATCACTGGCGTGGTGTACGCCAAGGATCTGTTGAAGTTCTTGCGCGACAGCAGTCAGTCGGCGCCTGTCGCGCCCCTGGCCCGCGAGGCCTCGTACGTACCAGAGACAAAGAAAGTGGACGACCTGTTGCACGAAATGCAACACAATCGGGTCCACGTCGCGATCGTGGTGGACGAATATGGCGGCACGGCCGGGTTGATCACCATCGAAGACTTGATCGAAGAAATTGTCGGCGAGATCCGGGACGAATATGACCTCGAAGAAGCCAACATCGAAGAAGTCAGCGACAGTGAGGCGCTGTTCGATGCCAGGGTGAGTATCCGCGACGTCAACGACACCCTTGATCTGGACATCGAAGACGAGGATTTCGACACACTCGGGGGTTTGCTGTATCACGAGCTGGGCAAGGTGCCGAACGTCGGCGACGAGGTCAGAGTGGACGGCGCGGTGGTGACAGTTCTGACGACGACTGGCCGCCGAGTACGCAAGGTGCGGGTGACCAAGGTGCTGCCCCAACCCACACCCACGGAACACTGAACGCTATAGTCCGAACCATGACCAAGTTGCAGTGGTTGTATGTGCTGGTCGGCCTGGTGGTCGTCGTGAGCATGGTCATACCGATGTTCATGTCCGGACGGTGAGCGAGCGCTGGGCGAGACTGGCTCGGTACCGAACGGCGCGAGAGCAGATCGCGGCGCGGGCTTCGCTGCGGGCCTTCGAGCGGCTTGTGGCTGAAGCTCTGGACGATTTGCCAGCATACGTCCAGCAGCGGCTCGACAACGTTGCAGTCGTCGTCGAAGATCGGCCCCGACGACCGCGCCTGGCTGAACTTGGCTACGACCCGGACCAGGACCTGCTTGGGCTGTACGAGGGCATCAACCGAGTTGATCGCTCGAATGGCTATCACCTCGCGACGCCGGACCGCATCACGCTGTTCCGGCGTCCAATTCTGGATCAGGTGGGCTGCGGCGGTCCCGAGGCGCTGCGACGCGAGGTACGCAAGACCGTCATCCACGAGGTGGCGCACTATTTTGGGATCGGCGACGCTGAACTGGAGCGCCTCGGCGGATGAGCGTCCACTTCGACGTGCTGACGATTTTTCCGCACATGTTCCCTGGGCCACTCGGCGACAGCATCACTGGGCGAGCCCTGGCGGAAGGAGTCGCTCGAGTTCAGGCGGTGGACGTGCGCTCGTTTTCTAGCGATCGACACCGCAGCGTCGACGACTATTCCTATGGCGGGGGCCCGGGCATGGTCATGCGGGCAGAACCCCTCGTCGCCGCGATCGAGTCCGTTCGGAAGCCGGCTTCTCGCCTGCTGCTGCTCGCGCCAACTGGCCGGCGCTTCACCCAGGCGGTCGCCCACGAGCTCGCCGCTGAGTCGCACGTCGTGCTCGTCTGCGGTCGTTACGAGGGCATCGACGAGCGCGTGCGCATGGCCTCCAATGCCGAAGAACTGTCGATCGGGGACTTTGTGATGACCGGTGGCGAGATCGCTGCAATGGTCGTCGTGGACGCCGTCATTCGGCTCCTGCCAGGCGTGCTCAGCACCAGCGACGCCTGGCGCGATGAATCGCACTCGCTCGACGGTCTACTGGAGTATCCCCAGTACACACGCCCGGTCGATTTCCGGGGCTTGCGGGTACCAGACGATCTGCTCTCTGGCCACCACGCCAAAGTTGCCGCCTGGCGCCGACGCCAGGCTCTAGAACGCACACGCGAGCGACGGCCGGACCTGCTCACTCCCGAACACATCGCTGAACTCCGCGAGGACTAGCAGATTGAACAAGTCCACCCGTGCAGCGGAAGGGGTGGGATTCGAACCCACGGAAACCTCACGGCCTCAGCAATTTTCAAGATTGCCGCAATCGTCCAACTCTGCCACCCTTCCGAGGGAGCGACCCTATTTTACCTGTTCGTCAGCCACGGCTCGGGAGCCCAAGGACGGCGATAGGCTTGCCCTCAGAGAGCAAGCTGCCCAAGTAGCGGCCGGGCGATGGGCTATACTCCGTCCGGTGTTCCCTGGCGTGGGGGGGTCGCATAGTGGTCTAGTGCGCCCGCCTGCTAAGCGGGTTGGGGTTGTAAAAGCCTCTCGAGGGTTCGAATCCCTCCCCCTCCGCCGACACCTGCCCGCCAAAATGGGCCTCGCCTGAGCTCCGGCCATCCTCCATGCCTGACTGCCCAATGACTGGCTGTCGCCAGAGTCAAGTGGCCGGCTTGCGGCGCTGCCGTACGACTTCACACAGGACAACGGAGCCTGCGACTGACGCGTTCAACGACTGGATGGCCCCGGGCGCCATGGGGATGCGGACGAGCGCGTCGCACGTCGCTCGCACCAGGCGGCCCAGACCGCTACCTTCTGAGCCCACGACCAGCGCTATCGGCCCGCTGAGGTCGACATCCCAATACGCTTGTTCGGCCTCCGCTGCGAGTCCGTAGACCCAGACGCCGCTGGACTTGAGCGTACCCAACGCTCGCGCCAGGTTCGTCACCTGGGCTACCAGCAGGTGCTCCACCGCACCAGCCGAGGCGTTCGACACCGCCGGAGTGACCCCGACGGCGCGGTGTTCGGGGATCAGGACGCCGTGGGCGCCGCAGGCCTGAGCCGTCCGGACGAGGGTGCCAAAGTTCTGAGGATCCTGCAGGCTATCCAGACACAGCAGTAGGGGTGGCTCACCTCGCTCGTCGGCCCTGGCCAGCAGATCCTCGAGGTGCGAGTACCCGAACGAGTCTGCCTCGGCCAGGACGCCCTGGTGGTGATCTCCGGCGCGTCGGTCGAGGTCGCGCCGATCCAGCGTCTCGATGTCGATATGCCGTTCGTGGGCCAGGCCCAGCAGTGTGTCGAGTCCGTGCGCGCCGCTGGCCACCAGGAGCCGGTGGATGCCCCGGCCGGCTCGAAGCGCTTCGGCGACTGCGTTGCGACCGTACAGAAGATCGATGCGGAACTCCAGAAATCAGCGCTCTATGCGCCAGGTGGATTCGCCGCCGGGCCTATCCTCGACGCTCACGCCGAGCAGCGTGAGCCGATCACGTATCTCATCCGAAAGTGCCCACTGCTTGATTTCTCGCAGCTTGCGGCGGACCTCGACCAGTAGGTTGACATACGGCTCGATTGAGGCCGCTTCGCGCGGTGCCGGTTCACGCACATCGAGACCCAGCACCCCCAGCAGATGCACCAGCGTCCGACGCTGGCGATTGAACGTTTCGTGTGCCTGCAGCGCAGGACGTAAGGTGTTGATCTCGCGGGCGA
>JBPCIO010000385.1:0-4505 GCA_051006215.1 Chloroflexota bacterium | reverse complement strand
GGTCCACGGACGCGCTTGCAATGGCGCTGCCGCCATTCAAACCAGTCGTCATGGAGCGATGGCCCCCGTTTGGCTCCGGCGGATCATTGCCTGCCGCAAATACCACACCCGCTCCAATGAGGACGCTGCAAACAATAGAAGTTGCAACTCTAATGCCGCTGTGAAGCGTCATTTGGTGGCTACCTCAGCAACTTTCCACTGTCCGGAGGCCGACTTTCGAAACAGGTAGGCGGCAGCCGCTTGCTTCGGCGTGACATCCGCTGACAGCGCTCCTGTCTTGAGGTCAAGTTCGGCGCTGTGATTGAGATACTCCTCGTATACAACCGCCTCATCGAGACGAATGTCGCGCACTTGGCGATCCGCGTGGTCGACCGCCACTTGGATCCCCTTACCTCTTGCTCGCCATTCGCCAAAGATCGTCCGCTGTTGCGAGAGATCTGGCTCCACCAGGGCTTCGGCGAGGTGGCTGGTGTCGAGATCCTTCCACGCTGAGTTGAGAACAGCCCAGTACCGATCAAGAGCGGCCAGGACAAGTTGCGCCTGTTCCGGATCGACCTGGCTGGAGGACCGGGTCCACCACTCTTCGGTCAGCGTTGGCACGGGTGTAGGAGCGGGGGTTGCCGCTGGCGCCGCGGTAACCACCGTCCGCTGAGTCGGCGTGGCCACTGGCCGCAGCGGAACCGTCGCCACTGGTCGCAAAGGCACGGTTTCTACTGGCCGCACGACCGCCGTTGGCACAGGAGCCGCCGCGAGGCCCGATGTTGGCGCGGGCCGCGGGGCAAGCGTCGGCACGTTCGCCGGCGTCGGTGCCGGCTGTGCCAGAAACCAGCGGGTGGCGCCGAGGAAAATGACCAGACCCACCGCGACGATCAGCGCGGCCACGACATACGGCGGCCGGCCAGATTCGGGCGGCTGATCGCCACCTGGACCTGCCCTGGTTGGGGTTGGTGCGTGCATGGTGCTTCCCTCTATCACTCGCTACTGACCGGCGCACTCACTCCAACTGAAACGCGTTTGCCGAGGATCCGCCCATCGCGCTGGTTGACCCGTCCTGACCCGTGACAGCATGGCGGGCCGGCACCGTGAAGGGAGGACCGCTTGCATTGTCGTGGCCGCGGGCGCCTTCAGAAATACATTAGTCGGAGTCCCAATCATGTTGTCATTGACCTGGACCGACGATGCCCGACACCGGTGTGGCGAATCCTTCCGCCTCGACCGTCTGCGTACTGAACCCCAATACCTGCAGGAAGGCCATCTCCACGTCTCGCTTGACGATTACGGCGACTTCGCGCGGCTGTACCTGGATGGCCCACGTCGTGGACCTTTTGGTGACACGCGCCGCGAGATAGCTGTCCGCCGCATCGTAGGCGCTGCCCGCTTCCTGGCCGTCGATGAGCTCGGGCGGCTGCCCGTTTCGCAGCGCCGAGTCCGGACCACTATTCACCCGCTGTGAAGCCGCACTGGCGGCCTCATCGGCAAGGACCTGAGCTGCCAGATGGGCCTGGAACAGACGCGACCCGTCCACGGCCAGCCCGACGAAGCCGACAATGACTAGCAGCCCGACCGCGAAGAAAGTCAGGATCTGCCCCCGCTCGTGCCGTCTCATGGCTGCACGCCGCTCCGATAACGATCCACGGGCTCCCGCGCCTGGGCGTCGACGTCCCAAGTGCCGGCGTTTGCTAGTGGCCCGATGGGTGCCAGTGGCAGGACCTTATATGAGGCGGTTACCGACACCCAGCCGCCGCGCCCGAAGCGGTTGGTGTCAACTTCGACCGTGAACCGCTGTGGATCGAGGCTCGCATCCTCAGCCATCTCGCCGGCCCGATTCCGAGCGCGCTGGTCGGCGTCGTCGGCGGTCGCCCCGAGCGCTCCCGCACGGGCCGCTTCGCCGGCCACCGCCCAGACCACCTGGTACGACCAGAGCACTCTGGCCAGCAGCAGCGTCGCGACCAGGATGCCGACGAGCAGCGGCAGCACCAGCGCGAACTCAAGCAAGGCCTGTGCACGGACTCGTGTCACGGGTTGCTGCCTCCGCCAGGGCGGAAGAACTCGCGGCTCGCGCGGGAATGGGCCTGGATGGTGGTCAATCCGAGCCGATCGACGAGCGGGACCAGCGGGCTGAGCGTGAGGGTGACCGAGACGGTCACGGTTTCGACGTCCGACTGAACGTTGACCAGGCTGCTGTCGGGCAGGCGTCCGAGCCCGACAGCGAGCAGGTCGCGTGCGCGTACGCCGGCCACGACCGCCGCCTCGTCAGCGGTGGCGTCGCGACTGGCCGCCAGGCGGGCTCCACTTTGCGCCGCACCCAGCGCGACCTGCTGGGCGTACGCGCCAAGCAGGAACTGGAAGGTGCCGATCAGCACAAACAGGAACAGCGGCAGCGCGATGGCCATCTCGACCATCGCCTGCGCCCGTCCGGGTCGTCCCGTCCGGCGCATGTCGCTCAGCCGCCAAACCCCGCGGGTAGCTTCAGTTTGCTGCCCAGGTCGGTGAACAATCCCGACAGGTCAGTCCCCAGGACGCCGAGGCCCAACGACGCGATGGCTACCAGGACCACGATGAGCAGGGCAAACTCGATGAAGCCCTGGGCTGGCAGGCGATGCTGAGGCGCCGGCCTGAGCGCAACCATCGACAGCTGCACGCTCAGCCATAGGGCAATCAACCATCGCGGCATACGGATACGGATCCGGTTCATCAGTGATACTCCTTGCCGGGCAACGCCGCGCTGGCGGCCGATAAGATGCCCGCCGCGCCGGCTGGCGGGCCTGTACGAACCCAACGACACGTTCACATACCGTTGACACACAACGAGTCGATCGCGAATTCCTCCCTGTACAGCTGCTTGCGGGTCATGACGGAGTAATCGAGCGCACCAGGGTGATGACGGGGAACAGAAAGACCAGCATCAGGGGCGGCACCAGGCACAGCGCGACCACGCCCAACATGCCGATGGCGCGCCTGTGCCCGCCGGCAACCAGCGCCGCGCGGTCCTCCGCCCGCAGGCCTACCAGCAGCTCCTGGATGGCGCCGATCAGGCCCGCGCCAGCGGCGGTGTTGGCGGTCAGCTGGCGCACCACGCGCTCCACCTCGGGTGCGTCGCACACCTCGGCCAACCCCTCGAGTGCCTTCCCGAAGGTGCGGTACTCATTGGCATCGAAGCGGTCGAGCATGTCGCGGACGGCTTCGCCGAGCGGACCACCGGCATGCTGAGCGGCCACGTGGCGCATGCATGCCTGCAGCGACAGCCCGGCCGAGGCACCGGTGGACAGCGCGCCGAGCAGTGACGGCAGAGCACCGCGCAGCTGCTCGCGGCGCTGCTTGAGGCGATCACTCACGACGTGCTCGGGCCAGTAGAAGCCGACGATCCCGACGCCCACCCAGACCCACTCCGGGACCAGCCCGACGAAGCCGACGGGCACGTGCGCCGAGCGGCCGGCCAGTACCAGCAGCGGCAATGCCAGAGTGACGATCGCGGCCAGGCCCAGCTTCTGCAGCAGCCAGCGGCTGGCGGTCATGCCGGGATAGATTCGCGCGATGGCGCGGGCGCGCTGCGGCCCGCTACCACCCAGAAGGCGCGTCTGCCAGGTTGCCAGGAAGGCGGCCAGGTCGTTGAGCAGCGGCCGCAGCAGCCGGTCAATGGCTGGCCAGGGCACGACCGCCGGCGGTGGGTCGAGCCATTCCACGCGTTCGGCTTCACGCGCCCGTACGTCCATGCGCCGCAACCATTCTTCGAGGGTGGGCCGCGGCGCGCCCCACGGCAGGCTGACCAGCAGCAGCGTCAGGCCGACGCCGCCGACGAGCGGCCACACCACGTACCACACCACACCGGGCATGCTCAGTGCACCTCCTCGTTCTCGAACAGGCGCGGGCGGCTGGGTAGCTGAGCGACCTTCAGCATCCACAGGTAGCCGCCAACGCAGGACGCCGCGCCGAGCAGCAGCAGCAGCTGGCCCATGGGCAGGTTGAAGGCTTCGACCGCGCGCGGGTTGGTGATGCTCAGATACAGCAGGAGGGCGCTCGGCAGCAGGGCAAACGCGAGAGCGGTCAGCCGGGTGCGGGTCTGTTCAGCGCGGATCGACTGTCTGACCTCGTACTCGCCTTCGGCCAGTTGGGCCACGTTGTCCAGAGTGGCGCTAAGATTGGCGCCACCGGTCTGAAGGTTGACGATGAGCGCATCCAGGAAGAAGTCGCCGATCGGGTCAGCCAGGCGGAGGCGCAGCTCGGTCAGCGCGGCCTGCAAGCCCAGGGTGCGCTGACGGACCAGCACCCGCTCGAACTCCGTCCGTAGGCTGGGCGGGCCGTCGGCGGCCAGCAGCTCCAGACTGCCACGGATGGAGCGCTGCGAGCGGACGGCGTCGCGCACCAGGCGCGTGGCGTCCAGGACGGCGGTCTGCGTCTCGGCGTGTAGGCGCTCGGCGCGCAGGCGCACCAGCAGCAGCGGTCCGCCGGCGCTGAGCAGGCCGACGACGACTACCGGCATCAACCAGCCCGATAGGTAGGCGGCC
>JBPCIO010000384.1:0-6856 GCA_051006215.1 Chloroflexota bacterium | reverse complement strand
CCAACTCGGCCTTGCGCAGAAGCTCCTGAAGCGCGATCCTCAAATCCTCGGCCATCGGTGCTGGTTCTCCTTTCGGTGATCTCGACAATCCCGATAGAAACCATCCGGTGGCCGTGCTTGTCAACGGCTTTTCTCGAAAACCCACACGTCAGGGGACTCTACTCAGTCCAGTCCCCGTCCTCCGTCCTCCCCCTCAGTCCAGTCCCCTCCCCGACCAGCTCGAGACTGTGGGCAGGCGAGCAGTGCATGTCGGCGAAGCCTCAGGATAGTGGGTGGCACGATTGAACGGAGCGAGTTACGCTGCCTGTCAGTACAGTTATTGAACTGAGAGTCAAGAACAGACTAAAGCGGCGCCGTCGGAACGAGCTCGCAGCATTGTGGCCACCCGGTTCCGGTTACGTTGCTCGAGCGTTGCTGGCAGCGATCCACCCCGCGGCTGCATGGCGAAGTCGACGATCGTCGTTGTGCCGCCAGAACGCCGCGGCCAGGGTTCCGCTCTCGAAGTTATCCGCGGTCACCGTGCCGCTGGAGGGCATCTCCATGTGCGTGTGGACGTCGACGCCGCCCGGCAGCACGTACCGGTCTCGGGCGTCGATGGTGCGGTCGACCGAATCCCGACTCAGCTCAGCGCCAATGGCGCCGACGACTTCGCCGTCGATCAACACGTCGGCCTTGAACGTGTCGCGCGCGGTAGCGACAGTGCCGTTGGAGATCAAGGTTTTCACCGCGTGCCTGCCAGCGTTCGGCGCGGCGCAGCCCGGCGCGTATGCCTGAGCTTGCTGGTTTCCAGGCCGCACGCCACGAGTGCCTCGGCCATCTTGACGCCCGCGGCGACACTGTCGACGACCGGCGCACCGAGTGTTGCCGCCAGTTCCGCTTCGAACCCGGTCATGCCCGCGCAACCGAGCACGATCACCTCCGATCCATCGCCTGCGATCGCCTGACGCGCTTCGGACAGCAGCCGCCCTCGGACTTCGCCTGCCGGCAGGTCATCCACGTCGAGCACGCTCAACCCGCACGTACGAATCGAGGCGCACCGCTCATGTGTGGGAACAGGGCGTAATCCTGGAACATCATGGAGGTGGGCCGGCGCGCCGGGATGTGAGTGACCTCCTACTCGCGAATTTCAATGCGCCCGGCGGGGGCGTACTCGTGTCCCGCGATCATGCGGAGCGTGGTCGTCTTGCCGCACCCGCTCGGACCAAGCAGGCAGCAATACGTCCCGTGCTCGACCCGCAGGTCTATAGCGTCTACCGCGGTCATCGAACCGTAGCGTTTCGTCAGCGACTCGAGCACAACGTCTGGCGTCAGCGGACGTCATTCTCCCAGCGCGGTATCCGCTGGGGCACAGTCGACACGCACAATGTTAAGGAGTCCTCTTCGTCTACTTTGCATGAGACGACTATCTACCGAGCCACTTGCGGTCGGGAGTTGGGCACTTCACCCAAAGCAACCTTCTGGGTCCTGGCTTAAAGTGCTGATGTCTTTGACGTCGCCACACGGTTAGCGTGTGCCGATGCTCAATCGAAACCTGAACCGGCGTTCGTTTCTGCGTGCGTCAACTGGAGTCGTGCTGGCGGGTTCTGCTGCCGGACTCCTCGCCGCCTGCGGCCCGCCGGTTCCGTCTCCAGCTGCCGCGCCGGCAGCGGGCGCCGCGGCCCAGCCGACGACCGCCGCCGCTGTGGCCACGACCGGCACCAGCGGCATCAAAGTCGGCGTGCTGAATTCCCTCAGTGGCACCATGGCCATCAGCGAGGTGGCTGTCAAGAACGCCACGCTCATGGCCGTCGACGAGATCAATCAGGCCGGTGGTGTCCTGGGTCAACAGCTCGCCCCGGTGGTGCAGGATGGTGCGTCGGACTGGCCGACCTTCGCCGAAAAGGCGAAGCTGCTGATGCAGAACGAAAAGGTCGCCGCCACGTTCGGCTGCTGGACCTCCGCCAGCCGCAAGGCGGTGCTTCCGGTCGTCGAGCAGTTGAACGGTTTGTTGTACTACCCGGTCCAGTACGAAGGCCTGGAGGCCTCGAAGAACATCTTCTATATCGCGGCACCTCCCAACCAGCAGATCATTCCGGCCGTAACCTACCTGCTGCAGCAGGGCATGAAGAATATGTACCTGCTTGGCTCGGACTACGTGTTCCCGAGAACGGCGAACAAAGTAATCAAGGCCCAGTTGCAGGCGGAGGGCGGCAACACCGTGGCTGAGGACTACACACCGCTCGGCAACACCGACTACAGCGCCGTGGTCAGCAAGATCAAGGCGGCCAAGCCGGACGTGGTCTTCAATACCCTGAACGGCGACAGCAACGTGGCATTCTTCAAACAATTGAAGGCAGCCGGACTGAGCGCGGACAACATGCCGGTCATGTCAGTGAGCGTCGCCGAAGTGGAGGTCGCTGGTATCGGCATCGACAACTTCAAGGGTCAGTTGACAGCCTGGAACTACTTCCAGTCCATAAAGGCCGATGCTAATGCAAAGTTCGTTGCAAGTTATCAGAGCCGCTACGGCGCCAACCAGGTGACGGACGATCCCATCGAGCACGCGTACTCTGCTGTGTATCTGTGGGCCAGGACGGTCGAGAAAGCAAAGTCCATCGACGTGGAACAGGTCCGCAGCGCCTCGAACGGAGTCTCGTTCGATTCACCCCAGGGCATGATCTCCCTGGACGGCCAAACGCAGCACATCCTCCAGAAAACCATGATAGGGAAAGCCGGCACCGACGGACAATTCCAGGTTGTCTGGGACAGTGGTGCCAACCCCCTCATGCCCGACCCCTACCTGAAGACTTACAGCTGGGGCGCCTCGGTCGCGGCGGGGTAGCCACGAACGCGTGTCGAGTCTCGTTCTGCTGGGGATCTTCAATGGCCTCAGCGTGGCCTCCATCCTCCTGCTGGTAGCCCTCGGGTTGGCAATCACGTTCGGTTTGATGAACGTCATCAACATGGCTCACGGGCAGTTCATCATGGTCGGCGAATACGTGGCGTACGTCTGTGGCGAGCTGGCGGCACGCCTGGTCGGACCGTCCGGTGCCGGCAATGGCTACCTGGTCGCGCTGCCGGCGTCGTTTGCCGTCGCGGCTGGCATGGGATGGCTGCTCGAACGTGGGCTCATCCGCCTCCTGTACAAGCGACAGCTCGACACCCTGCTCGCAACGTGGGGCGTCGGCCTCATACTCGAGCAGGCCGCCAAAAGCGTCTTTGGCGCTCCGAACGTCAACGTCGACGTGCCGGAGTGGCTGACAGGGTCTCTGACGATAACCGACGAGCTCTCGCTTTCCTTCGCGCGCCTGTTCATCATGGCCATGGCTGGCCTGGCGCTGTGCGGCGTGGGCTGGTATCTCTTCCGCACGAAGACCGGTCGGCTCGTGCGCGCGGTCATGCAGAACCGAGCCATGGCCGACTGCCTGGGCGTGCGCACCGATCGCATTGACGCGACCACGTTCGCTCTGGGCACTGGCCTGGCGGGCCTCGCCGGCGCCGCGCTGTGCTTGCTTGGTCCGGTTGGACCATTCATCGGCACGGACTACATCGTGCAGGCGTTCATGGTGGTGGTACTGGGTGGCGTGGGCCAGCTGGCCGGCACCGTTGGCGCCGCCGCCGCGATTGGTGGACTGGACTCCATTTTCAATCTGGCCTTTTCGGTCAGCATCGGCCAGGTAATCGTCTTCGCCCTGGTGGTAGCGTTCCTCCAGTTGCGGCCGTCCGGCTTTGTCCGGACCCGCACGCGGTGATGCATCGTCTGGGGTGGCTGGCAGTCGCGCTCATCGCCATCGTCTCTGCCGTTGTCCTGCCGGCGGTGCTGGATCCGTTCCGCCTGAATCTGCTGGGCAAGTATTTGTGTTTCGCTCTCGTGGCGCTGGGTCTCGATCTGCTGTGGGGGTACGCCGGACAGCTGAGCCTGGGCCAGAGCGTGTTTTTTGGCCTCGGCGCGTATCTGTTCGGCATGTACCTGAAGCTCGAGTCGTCAGGCGGCAAGCGGCCAGACTTCATGAGCTGGAGCGGACTTACGGAGCTGCCTATCTTCTGGCGGCCCTTCGGTCAGCCAGTCGTGGCTATCGTGGCGGCAGTGCTCATTCCGGCCACTCTGGGCGGTGCGCTCGGTTACCTGCTCAGCCGCAGCCGAATCACCGGCGTCTATTTCGCCATCATCACACAAGCGCTGGCGTTCATCGCTACCACCCTGTTCGTCGGCCAGCAGCCGTTTACGGGTGGCACCAACGGCTTGACGAACTTCTTGACCATATTCGGGCAACCGCTGCGCAACGCGGAAGTTCAGGTGCGCATGTTTCAGGTGACGACACTCGTGCTGGCGGGGTGCCTGGCATTCACGTTGTGGCTCTCTGGATCGCGCTTTGGTCGATTGCTGGTGGCACTGCGCGACGACGAACAACGGGTCCGCTTCAGCGGCTACAACCCGACCCTCCTACGAGCGATCGTCTTCGGACTCGCGGCCGCCCTGGCAGGTCTGGGCGGCGCGCTCTTCGTGCCCCAGGTCGGCATCGTCAATCCTGATTCGCTCGGCATCATCCTCGGGATCCAGATGGTGATCTGGGTCGCCGTGGGCGGACGCGGCACGTTGGTCGGCGCCGTCGTCGGAGCGATCGTGGTCAACGCCGCCCAGACCGCCGTAAGCGAGTCACTGCCGGACCTGTGGCAGTACGGGATTGGCGCGCTCTTCGTGGCGACCGTGTTGTTGTTTCCGCGCGGCCTGGTCGGCGGAGTGCAATCCATCTGGCGCGGCGCTCCGGCGCGAGCCGAGGCGCATTCGGCATCAGCGTCCAAGGTTGCCGCGTGAGCCTGCTGGAGGTCGACGACGTCAGCCTCAGCTTCGACGGCGTGCGCGTCCTCGACAGGTTGAGCTTCAGCCTCGAACCCGGCGAGCTGCGCTTTCTCATCGGGCCGAATGGGGCTGGCAAAACCACGCTCATCGACGTCGTCAGCGCAAAGACGAGGCCCCACTCCGGCCGCGTCTCATTTGACGGTGCCAACGTCCTGCAGCTGGAGCCGCATCAGCTGGCGCGTCGCGGCATGGGCCGCAAGTTTCAGACTCCGGCCATCTTTCCCAGCTTGACCGTGCGCGAAAACCTGGAAGTGGCCGGCGGATCCGACCGGCGCCACGGCGGCTGGCGATTGATACGGCCGCTGCCGGGCGACATCCAGGAGCGCATCGCCGAAACGCTGCGCCTGACCCGCCTGAACGTGGCCCTCCATACCCGCGCGGGCTTGCTGTCGCACGGTCAGCAACAGTGGCTCGAGATCGGCATGTTGCTTGTCCAGAGGCCCCGTCTAATGCTGCTCGACGAACCGGTGGCCGGCCTCACGCGTGCCGAGCGCGACCGCACCAGTGAGCTGCTCAAGAGCGTCCAGCAACGCTGCGCCATGTTGATTGTCGAGCACGATATGGCCTTCGTGCGCCAGTTCGACGCGCCTGTCACGGTCCTCCACCAGGGCCGAGTGCTGGTGGAGGGGCCGCTCTCGACCGTCCAGAAAGACGAGCGGGTCATCGAAGTGTATCTCGGCCGCATCGACACAGACCAGCCGGAGGCGGCTGTGTGAGCGCCATCCTGGAGCTACGCGATGTCACGGTCGGCTACGGCGAGGGGACCGTGCTGGCCAACATCAGCCTGTCGGTCGATTCGGGGCGCGCGGTGTGTTTGCTTGGCCGCAATGGCGTCGGCAAGACGACCTTGATCAAAACGGTGATCGGTCTGCTGCGTCCACGCCACGGTCAGCTGCTATTCGAAGGACAGGACATGACCCGTTTCCCGCCCAACGCTCGCGCGCGGCTGGGTATCGGCTACGTACCCCAGGGTCGGCTTGTGTTTCCGCAATTGACGATTTATGACAACCTGTTGGTCGGTCAGGAAGCCCTGCGCAGCGGTGAGCGGAGTGGTCTGGACGAGGTCTTTGGTCTGTTCCCGATGCTTGCCGAGATGCGCAACAGAGCCGCCGGCACGCTGTCTGGCGGGCAGCAGCAACAGCTGTCGATCGGCCGAGCCTTGATCGGACGCCCCAAGCTGCTTCTGCTCGATGAGCCGACCGAAGGCATCCAGCCCTCGGTCGTCCTGGAGATCCGCCGCGTCCTACGTCGCATCCGTGAGCAGACCGCCGTGGCCATGCTCCTGGCTGAGCAGTTCCTGGATTTCGCGACCGGTCTGACAGACGAGTACTGCGTCCTCGACGGCGGCATGGTCGCCTTGGCCAGCAGTGCGGCGGACCTGGATAGAGCCGCCGTCCACGAGCTGCTCGCCATCTAGTACGCTGGACGTTGGGAGACAACCATGTACCTGACCCCGCGTGAGCAGGAGAAGCTGCTCCTCACCGTGGCAGCGGATCTCGCGCGCCGCCGGCGCGAACGCGGCCTGAAGTTGAACCATCCAGAGGCGGTGGCGCTCATCGCCAGTGAGCTGATGGAGGGCGCGCGGGACGGCCGCAGCGTGGTCGACTTGATGGGTTACGGCAAGACGATCCTTGCCCGCGAGGACGTGCTGGAGGGGGTCGCGGACATGATTCCCGAAGTGCAGGTGGAAGCGACGTTTCCCGACGGCACCAAGCTCGTCACCGTGCACCAGCCGATTCCATGATTCCAGGCGAAATTGTCCCGGTGGATGGTGAGATCACGCTCAATGCTGGCCGGCCAACTCGGACAATCGACGTTGCCAATACCGCTGATAGGCCGATCCAGGTCGGCTCGCATTTCCATTTCTTCGAGGTCAATCGCGCGCTCCGCTTCGCCCGCGAGTCCGCGCGCGGATTCCGGTTGGACATCCCCTCGGGCACGTCCGTGCGCTTCGAGCCAGGCGAGGAGCGTTCCGTCCAGCTGGTCGCACTCGGCGGCCGCCGCGTAGTACGTGGC
>JBPCIO010000383.1:0-4829 GCA_051006215.1 Chloroflexota bacterium | reverse complement strand
CCATGATTCCTACTCCGACTGTGCTCTCGTCGAGGGGTGCGGCAGCTCGTAGGGAAAACGTCAGTTCGCCGACGGTGACAGGGTCGGGCATGAACGTTGGCTCACACAATTCGGGTGAGGTGAGTGAACAAAATCTGAGGCAGGGCGGGTTGCGCCTCTAGGTCTAACGCGCGCTCGGCACTAACGTTCAATGGGTAGTTCAGCATGTACTCAATGCTTGGTACGGAGAAGAAGAAAGCCGATTGGTCGGCGAACTTCACCCGGGTACCCATCCGCCGGGACGGTCAGCGCGCAAGCAACTCGACCGTCGTCCGTTCCCGCCGTCACAGCGGCTTCGTGCCCGCGGACCGAAGCGTGGTTTTGACACACGCAAATGAACAAGCCTCGTGAGCGCGAGAACCCGCTGCCCTGCGCAGCAGGCTTTACAGTGGGAAGCCATGGCGGAGGCACCGTTCCTGACGGTCGGCCATTCCACCCGTTCGATCGAGGCCTTCATCGCTTTGCTATGTGACCAGGGGGTGAGGGTTCTCGCCGACGTACGCGGTGTGCCCCGCTCGCGGCACAACCCCCAGTTTGTCGAGGCGACCCTTGCACCGGCGCTTGCTCTGGTGGAGATCCATTACGTGTACCTGTCCGGCCTGGGTGGGTTTCGGCGGCCACGGGCCGACTCAGCCAATGGTGCCTGGCGCAACGCCTCCTTTCGCGGCTACGCGGATTACATGCAGACCGACGCGTTCCGGGTGGCGCTGGATGAGCTCATTGCTCTCGGCAACCGTGGCATCGTGGCGGTGATGTGCGCCGAGGCGGTGCCCTGGCGGTGTCACCGTTCGCTGATCGCCGATGCGCTGCTGGCCCGCGGCATCAGGGTGGACGAAGTCGTCGGGACAGACACGGTGCGCGGCCATCGCTTGACTCCCTTCGCGCGCCTGGAAGGAGATCGGGTGCTCTACCCCTGCCCATGACATTCGAGCGCGGTTTGAAGAAAATGCGGTTGACTTCTCGAGAGGTTCGAAACAACAGAGAGAACGATGCAGGTGCTGTCGTGGCGTGAGGTAGACCTGGCCGGCGTTGTGCTGGCCGGGCTGGCCGCAGGCTACCTCATGGCGCTCGCGGGGCTGTGGGCGGGCAGAGTTCCCGGACTCGTGGCAATCGACATCGCGGATTACGGGCGGCGCTACATGATCTCGGACCGCCCCAGCGCGTGGCTGTTGGGGTTAGCCTCGCACCTGGCCAACAGCGTGCTGCTCGTCCTGTTCTGGGCCATGACGATCAATTGAGATTGTCCGCGGTACCGCTGAGGCTGCGTTGTGGGGCGACCCCCCAGAAGCGACAGATGCGGGCTGACCCGATCCCTGTCCGCGTCGGCGATGACGGCGACAAGGACCCGGTCGGCTTGGCTGACCTCGTCGCCGCTCGGCTGAGACGAGCGTCTGTGACGTAACCCCATAAATTGGCCGCGGACGAGGTCACGATCGGGGTGGAGACGATACTTGAACCGCACTCGCGCGCCACCCTTTACGTCCCGGTGTCTTTCGTCCCTGTGTTTTCGGTGTGGGTGGACAGATTAGTCTGGGTCTGGTTTCCCGATGCTGTCCTACGGCATATCTTGGCGAGCACGTCAAGAACACGCTGGGCTGTTAGTTATCCAGCATCCCCAGACGCCGCGCAACACGGGTTTTGTCGACCGTCCTTATCTGGTCGATGACCACATGCCCGTCGGTGCCCTGGAACGTGACGGGCACACGACTGGGGTACGCACGTCCGTGCGTTGTCATTGGAGCAACAATGACCGTGCCTGGATCGGCGGTCGCAGCCGCGGTCACGAGCGCTGCTCGTGGGCGCCAGCTGTTCAGAGAGAATTAGGTTGTCCGACCCTCGACAACTAGACTGGCCGCTCGCAGGGCTGTGGCGGGGGTCGCATCATGGCGTTTTCCGACGAAGGGAGCGGCATGAAGCGCGACTCGGAGGTACTGCTAATGGGGCGCGAGCGCGCCAAAGGTCGAAGTCAAGAGCAAGCAGCGGCGCGTGCCGGGATGAGCGTGCGTACGCTGCGTCGGTACGAACGACGCAGCAAGTTGCCCAGCCAACTCCAGGAGCCGCGCACCTATCGAACCCGTCCGAGCCCGTTCGCTGAGGACTGGCCCTGGATCGTCAGCCAGCTCGAGCGCGATCCAGCCCTCCATCTGGAGCGAGTGAAAACCGAGGCAGGGCCAGCCTCTGGAATGCTGCGCAGTCAAGACCGATACGCGGCCTGTCGCCGCGCTGCCCACCAACCGATGTCTTGCCGAGCGTTCGTGCAAGTGATGATGAGCGATGTGGGCCTGGGCTGATTACACGGGAGTGCCCGACAGTACGGCGCGAGCAGTTGCGACCAGTGTCAGCTTCCGGTATCGTAGTGGAAACGGTTCCAAATTGCTACGTGCTCGCGTGCTGCGGGCGACAGAAGGGACGGCGGTTGGATGAGTCCACGCTCGGTGGGTCGGGGACTGTGTGACCGACCACGACCTCGCCGACCAGTTCGACGGATAGGTCGTGCAGGGCATTCTGGCGGGTTAGGCTGAACATCGGTTTGGATGCAAGGCCCCAGGCGAATCTGGCGCACGAGCGGAGGGACCGACGCAGAACGCGTCTCTCGTGACAATCCCCATTTCACGCTGGTAGAAGTCCGGCAGCTGCGCACGCTGCTCCGCGCCGGCCTCCTTGCCGGCGCAACTGCGGCTGCCACGCTCGGCATCGCGGAGATCGCGTTTACCGTGTGGCTAGGCGGCACACTGGATGATCCATTCCGGCGGGTGTCCTCGGTGGTGCTCGGGCCGGAAGCCTTCGCATCCAACTTTTCCCTGGCGCTGGTGGTGGCGGCGGGCGCCGCGGTCCATATCGGCCTCTCGCTCCTCTTTGGACTGGTCTTCCTCTGGTTAGTCGCGTTCACCTACCAACTCAGCGCGCGCGCTCCCCTGCTGTTGCTGTACGGCGTGCTCTTCGGCCTCGCGCTCTGGGAGTTGAATATATTGACTGTCCTCCGGCTCGTCCGCCCGGCAGTGGCACCCCAATTCGGGATCGCCAACCAGGTCTGGAATGGCATCATCGCCTACGCGATCTTCTACGGCCTGGTGCTGGGCGCCTACGTGGCGCTCGCTCGACCCGGCGTTGTGGCGGACTGGAAGCGCTAATGGCGCACTGCGAGCGTTGAGGTAGTGCAGCTTGGACTCTAGCATCGATCTCGGCTTTCCTGTCTGGATCCGGCTGACCCACCTCTTCAACATCCTGTTCGTCACGCTGCTGATCCGCAGCGGGATCGAGATTCTTGCCGCCCACCCCAAGCTGTACCTGAAAGACGACTGCACGCCGGGCACCGAATGGATTCGGTTTACACCTCGGCAAATGCCGGAGAACGAGTTCTGGACGGGCAAGAACGAGCAGGAAGCCTACTCGTCGTGGGTTTCGCTGCCAGGCGGAAAGCACCTGGGCCTTGGTCGTCAGTGGCATTTCCTTGGCGTCCTGGGCTGGATTGTGACCGGACTGATCTACGTTGTGCTGCTGTTCGTCACGCCCGAGTGGCGGCGGCTTGTGCCGACCTCCTGGGACATCTTCTCGCAGGCCTGGCAAAGCATCGTGTTGTACCTGCGGCTCGAGCTGCCGCCACCCGGCAACCCGTACAACGCCGCCCAACAGCTGGCGTACTTCTCGGTCATCTTCCTGCTGTCACCGCTCCAGATTGTTACCGGCCTGGCGATGGCGCCGTCCGTTGCCGCGCGCTTTCCCTGGTACCCGTCGCTGTTCGGCGGACGCCAGGCGGCGCGCAGCCTCCACTTCCTGGGCCTGGTCGCCTTCGTCTCCTTCACCGTCCACCACGTGACGCTCGTCATCGCGCACGGGCTCGGGGACGAATTGGCAGCGGTGGTCCTCGGCGTAGAACGGAACGCCTCACCCACACAGCAGCCCCTCGCGATCGGCACCATGGCGGCCTGGCTGATCCTGGTGGCCGCGGTGAACGTGTGGGCTACTCGTACCGCGCGGCGCTCCCCGCGCTCGGTCCAGCACGCGCTTCAGCGTGTACTCGACCCGATCCAGCGTGTGCTGCTCCACCACCTGACCTCGAGTCAGCGCTTTTCGGCCCGGCAACTTACAACGTCTCCACGCGTCAATGGGTACCCGCCAAATGATGGGGCATATGAGGCGCTCGCCCACGAGGACTTTGTCGGATGGGCGCTCGAGGTGCGCGGACTCGTCGAGCAGCCTCTGCGGCTGACGCTCGCCGACCTGCTCGCCATGGAGCCTCAGACGCAGGTCACCAAGCACATCTGCATCCAGGGCTGGTCATTCGTCGCCCAATGGACCGGGGTACCCCTGCGCGCGATTCTTGACCAGGGTCGACCACTGGCTGCGGCGCGCTACGTTGTCCTGCACGCCATGGACAACAAGTCGGAGTCGGAGCCCGATCCAGAGGGGCCGGGGTACTTCTATGAGACGCTCGACCTGGAGCTGGCGAGGGACCCGCAAACGCTGCTGGCGTACGCGATGAACGGGGAGCGGTTGTCAATCCTGCACGGTGCGCCACTGCGGCTGCGGGTCGAAACGCAGCTCGGGTTCAAGAGTGTCAAGTGGCTGCGGGTGATCGAGCTGGTCGAACAGTACGCGCCGAATGGCGCGGGCCAGGGCGGCTAGCGCGAGGACTGGCAGCACTATAGCCAGGACGCGTCCATTTAGGATGGATGGACAACGACGTAGCAGGACGAGCGGTAATGAGTATGAGGACACCATGCCGACAGCGCTAGGGTGCTGCGCTCCGGCGCGGAGCGCGGCTGATCTGGAACAGTGGAGTAGGCCAT
>JBPCIO010000382.1:0-8600 GCA_051006215.1 Chloroflexota bacterium | reverse complement strand
CCGCGGAATTCCAAGCCAAAGCACCTAACGAATCCAACCACGTCCGCGGAATTTCAGGCCAAAGCACCATCAGAATCCAACTACGTCCAGGGAATTCCAAGCCGAAACACCTGACGAATCCAACCACGTCCGCGGAATTTCAGGCCAAAGCACCATCAGAATCCAACCACGTCCATGCAATTACGTGCCACAGAGCATGGGAATCGCGCCACGTTCATGCAATGGCGGGCCAAGGACAATGCGAGCTTGCGCGAGTGTAAAAATTTCCTACGTTTAGGATTTGGTCCAGTCGGCGATGTTCCAGGACCAGGGCTCGAATGGGCTGAGGTCGGGTCCTTTGAGGGCTTTGATTTTGCCATCTGCTGATTTGCGGTCGACGAGCGGCAGGGATATGTAGCTGTTGACGACGATGTCGTTCATCTGCATCCACAAGCGGGCGGCCTTGTCGACGTCCGTTTCGGTCTTGACCTGGTCGTAGAGCTTGTTGAACTCGTCATCCGACCAGCGCATGGAGTTCGGCGGCGCCCACTTGTTGGATTGTTGGGCAAGGTCGATGTCGGGATTTTCGCCGTAGAAGCGCTTCATATACCCGAGGGGAAAAGGCGCGTCGAAGGTGGCAGTGAGCATCTGCGCATCTGCGTAAAAGTGTCCGGTGGTATCCGGATTCCCGACATCTGCTGAGAAATAGATGCTGGCGTCGACCGACTTGAGCTCGGTTTCGATGCCGATCTGCTGCCAGCCCTGCTTGACGATGTCCTGCTCCTTCTGACGCAGCGAGTTGATCGTGGTTTGGTAGAGCATGTGCATGCGCTTGCCGTCAGGCGTCATCCGCACGCCGTCGCTGCTTCGCTTGTACCCGGCCTCGTCCAGCAACTGGTTGGCTTTGCCGATATCGAATTCAAGCGCCGTAGTGGTGGATGCCAGATTCGTGGGTGTGGTGAGCACGTTTGCCGTGGCATCGCCGGTCTGACCGTAGAGCTGCTTGGCGATCGTGGTACGGTCGATAGCCAGCGACAGCGCCTTGCGGACGCGCTGGTCGGTCAGAAACGGGTGCTTGGTTTTTAGGCTCGAGCGCTCGCCGTCGACCTCTGTCGTGGGATCGGTCTGGTTGATCAGGATCTGCTCGACGCCGCCGCCTGCCCCGAGTACAAGGTCGCCCTTGCCACTCTGCAAAAGCTGGGTCAGCACCTGCGCCTCGACTTGCAGATTCCAGGCGTAGTCGTACTCACCAGTCTGGAACACCGCCCGAGCAGATGAAACCGCGTCGCCGCCGCCTTTGATATCCACCTGACCGAAGAACGGCTTACCCGCTTCGCGATAATTCGGGTTGGTAACCAGGGTCACGACATCGCCTGGCTTGAACTCCTGGGCCATGTACGGGCCGGTGCCAAACGCCTTGAGGTTGAACGGCGCGTCGCGTGCAGCGGAGCCGTTATATTTCTCGAGGACGTGCTTTGGCACCACCATGCCGTTGGACCCCGTAAATGGGACGTACCAGCCGCCGGTAGCCTGCTTGAAGGTCAGGCGAACCGTAGTGGGATCCACCGCCTCGACGGTCTCGAGGTCGGCAAACGTGCCGAAGGTGGTCGCCGCGGTTTCTTTGTTGGTGACGTACTGGAACGTGAACACCACGTCGTCGGCGGTGAAGGGCTCACCGTCGGCCCACTTGACGCCTGGCTTGAGCTTGTAGGTGACCGTCTTGCCGTCGGCTGCCAGGCCTCCGTTTTCCTTGCTGGGGACTTCGGCGGCCAGCACCGGGCTGAACTTGCCGTCGCCGCTCACGGTGAGTAGCGGCTCGCAGCAAAATCGGGCGGCGATGTAGTCTTTGGTGCCCTGGGTCAGGTGCGGATTCAGGATGGTCGGGCCCTGCCACATCAGGACTCGCAACGAGCCGCCAGTGCCGCGCGCGGCACCCGCAAGGGGTGCAGTGGTGGCGACGGGACCAGTGGTAGCCGCGGCGGGTGCGGACGTGGCCCCTGCCGCGGCAGGGGTCGTAGCCGCTGGCGCCGCGGTGCTCGGTGCAGCCGTTGCAGGCGCTGGCGCGGCCGAAGAACACGCACTCAGAAGCGACGCCAGCGCGCCGCCTGCAAGACCGACCGTGACGCGTGCGACTAGCGAGCGCCGGCTAAGTGTTGGCTGCTGCTGATTGTTCCCGAAGTCCATCATCGGCATGGCTCTGAGCTCAGGTTGCCCCCTCGATGGCGCGTTGGGTCAGCACTTGCGCCAGGTGGGTTTTATATTCCGCGCTGCCGCGCAGGTCGCTAGCCGGATCAAGGCCCTGGGTGGCGAGCTTGGCGGCTTCGGCCGCCGACGCACCCGAGCCCAGCGCCTGTTCTACCGCGCTGGCACGCACCGGCGTTGGTGCTGCGTTCGTGATGCCTATCCGCCACTGGCCGTCGTCGAGCTTCTGGGCGCCCACACCGACGATGGCCCAGTCTGACATGCGGCGGCGGAATTTAATGTAGACGTGCGGTCCCGCCGCCACCGGAAACGACACTTCGGTGACCACTTCGTCGGCGCCGAGAGGTGTGGTGAACAGGCCCTTGAAGAAATCCCGCGCCTGAATGCTGCGCTTGTTGGTCGTAATCGTTGCATCGAGCATGAGCACCAGGGCGCCATAGTCGCCGGCCGGGTCCGCGTGCGCTAGCACACCCCCAAGCGTGCCCAGGGTCCGCACCTGTGTATCGCCGACCTCGGCGGCGATTTCGGCCAAGAGTGGCAGTGACCGCTGGACGTCCGCGGAGGACTCGATCTGATAGTGTCGGGCAAGGGCGCCGATGCGTAAGGTGCCATTGTCCCGGCGGATGTAGCCAAGCTCGCGATCCAGGCCGTTGATATCGACCAACGTGCTCGGCTGCGCCAGGCGCAGCCGCATGAGCGGAATAAGGCTATGGCCGCCGGCCAGAATCTTGGAGTCTTCATTCTGAGCCAGCAGTTGCGAAGCCTCGTCGACGGACGAGGCGCGCTTGTAGGCAAAGGCGGCCGGGATCATGCCTGCGCTCCGTTCTGTGCATCGCGGATCTGCTTCCAGAGTCGATCGGGACTGGCCGGCATGTCGATATGGCTGATGCCAAGCGATTTCAGCGCATCCACAATGGCGTTGATCACTGCCCCGCTCGAAGCGATAGTGCCAGCCTCGCCGATGCCCTTGACGCCAAGCTCGTTGGTTGGGCTGGGAGTCACCGTGCTGTCGAGCACGGGCGTGGGTATTTCGTTGGCCGTGGGTACCAGGTAATCGATGAGCGAGCCAGTCAACAGTTGGCCGCTGTCGGGATCGTAGGCGACTTCCTCAAACATGGCCTGGGCGATGCCCTGGGCGATCCCACCGTGCAGCTGGCCTTCGACGATCATCGGATTGATCACCACGCCGCAATCGTCGACCGCCACGTACTTCAGCAGATCGACGCTGCCGGTGTTGGGATCGACCTCAACCAGACACACGTGGGCGCCGAATGGCCAGACGAAGTTGGGTGGGTCGAAGTAGGCGGTCGCCTCGAGACCGTGATCCAAGCCCGCCGGCAGGCTCCCGCCGAAGGCCGCAAAGGCGACTTCCCCCATGGTCTTGGCGTTGCCCGGGTTGCCTTTGACGTGGAATCGGCCCTGGTCGAAGACAAGGTCGTCAGGCGACGCCTCGAGCAGGTGCGCAGCGATCTTCGTCGCCTTGGCAACAATCTGCTTGGCGGTCGTCCGCACGGCCATGCCACCCACAGCCAGGCTGCGGCTGCCGTACGTCCCGTAGCCAAAGGCTGGGCCCTCGCCGGTGTCCCCGTGGCGCATTTCGATGGACTCATACGGTAGCCCGAGGGTGTCCGCTGCGATCTGGGCGAACGTCGTATCGTGGCCCTGGCCATGCGAATGTGTGCCGACGATCACCTGAGCCGAGCCGGTCGGGTGAATTCGAATCTGGGCCGACTCGACCAGAGCTATGCCCCCGGTCGCGCCTGCGGTAGCCGCACTCGGGCCAAACCCGCAGATCTCGATCCACGACGAGATGCCGACACCCAGATAGCGACCCTGTTTGAGGGCGTCTGCCTGTTGCTTACGAAAATCGTCGTAGCCGGCCAGGCCCAGGGCTTTGTCGAGCGTGCCCTTGTAATTGCCGGAGTCGTACACCAGGCCGAAGTTGTTGGTAAACGGGAACTCGTCTGGCTGAATGAAGTTCTTCTGGCGGATCTCCGCCGGGTCCATGTCAATCTTCTGGCCCAGGATGTCGATCATGCGCTCGATGTTGTGGGTCGCTTCGGGCCGCCCGGCGCCTCGATATGGGTCGGTGGGGACGCGATTGGTGAGCACGCCAACGGTCCGAGCCGCAATACCACCTGGCCACTTGTACGCCCCGCCAGCCAGCAAGCAGGCGCACGCTTGAAAGGCGCTGAACAGCCCAACATACGCACCCACGTCCAGGTACTGCGTGACCTTGAGGGCCAGCATTGACCCGTCCCGCTTGGCGGCTAGCTCGACGTCGAAGACCTGGCCGCGGCCGTGAGTGGTGGCCTGCAGACTTTCGGTGCGGGTCTCGATCCAGCGCACTGGGCGCTTGAGCAGCTTGGCCGCGGCGGGGACCAGGAAGTCCTCAGGGTACGGGGAGATCTTGCTGCCGAAAGCGCCCCCGACATCGTGCGAAATGACACGTACTTTGGTCTCGGGCATGCTCAGCGCGCCCGACACGAACAGGCGGATGAAGTGGGGGTTCTGCGTGCCCATCCAGATCGTCATCTGGTCATCAAACTGGCTGTACTCGGCAACCACGCCGCGGGTTTCGATCGAAGTCGGCGCCAGCCGCTGCTGCACGATGCGCTCTTTGACGACTACCTCGGCCTGAGCAAAGGCGTCCTTGACCGTATCTTCGGGCGAATAGGCGAGGTCCCAGGCAAGGTTGTCGGCCAGGTTAATGTGCACTTTTGGACTACCGGCTTCCAGGCCCTTGATCACGTCGGTGACGGCCGGCAGCGCCTCGTAGTCCACCTCCACCGCCTCGGCCGCGTCGACGGCGAGTTTGCGATTCTCGGCGAAGACGACCGCGACGGGCTCACCCTGGAAGGCGACCTCTTGATCGGCCAGCGGAAACCGCTCGGGCACGGTCTTCTTTTCGGCGACGAATGCTGGCGCTACGGGATGGAAGCCAGCCAGCAGCGGCTTGAAGTCGGCGTAGGTCAGCACGGCGACCACGCCCGGCATTGCCTTGGCGGCGGCGGCATCGATACCAGTGATGCGCGCGTGGGCATGCGGGCTGCGTACGACTGCCATCGTGACTGCGCCGGGTCGGACCAGGTCCTCGATGAAGCGTCCCCCGCCAGTGATCAGATGCGGATCTTCGCGGCGATGGATTTTGGCGCCAATCATCTGACTGATAGCCATGCGGTTAGGTCCTCCCGTTGGCTTGTGCGCCAGCCAGCGCTGGAGTGCCCGTCGACATCAACGCCTTCGAGCTCGCCACTTGCACCGCCTTGACAATGTTTGTGTAGCCGGTGCAGCGACACAGGTTGCCTTCTAACCCCTTGCGGATCTGCTCTTCGGTTGGATGGGGATTGCTCTGCAACAACGCAGTTGCAGTCATGAGGAAGCCTGGCGTGCAGAACCCGCACTGCAAGCCGTGTTCACTCCAAAAGGCTTCCTGCAGTGGCTGCAGCTTGCCGTTTTGCGCCAGGCCTTCGATCGTCGTCAACGCACGACCGTCCGCCTGGACCGCGAACAGGGTGCACGACTTGACAGGTCGGTCGTCGATCAGGATGGTGCACGCGCCGCACTGGCTGGTGTCGCAGCCGACGTGGGTTCCCGTCAAGCCCAGCTCCTCGCGCAGAAAATACACCAGCAAGTCGCGTGGCTCGACCTCGCGGGAGTATGTCGTGCCGTTGACGTCCACGCTGACGGAAACTTTTTCTAGCATGTGCCACTCCTGGATGAGAACGGACGGCCAGCGCTGGCCCTCCTGGCGGGTGACCGGCCGAGAGGTGTGCACAGGCGCGGCCTCAACCGCCACTTAGCGCTCCATCCCGTGGTGGTCGTGCGGTGAAGATATGCCGGGCCTCCGGCACTGTCAATCATTGGCGCTGCTCCAGCATTCAGTTCGCGTGAGCAGGGGCGTAGATGTGTTCGTAGGCCGTGTGCAGGGCAGGTATCAGCAGCGGCCGCGTTGACTGGACGCCAACCCAGCCCAGCTGCCACGAGGCCGCCAGAAGCGCTGCGCTGAGTGGGTACGGCCCGAATCGTTCGGCCAGCAGGTACACCAGAGCCAGCGGGAGCGCGACCGGCAGGCTGCCCAGGACAAACGTGCCCAAAAGATGCCAGAAGTGGCGGCCGCCCAACTGCCAGGATGTCATGGTCGCGCGCGTACCGCCGAGATCCCCGTGGACCGCCAGGTATGGCGCCATGACCGTGCGCACGTGCTGGTGCAGAGCCACCAGACCGATGACTACCATCCAGACCACCGTCGGCAGCCAGGGACCCATAGGGGTGCGCTCCCAGAGCAGGACCAGCGCGCCGACTGGCACCCAGAACAGCACCGTCGTGTGAACGTTTGTCCAGATGTAGCGCGGCACCCACGGGACGCCGCGTCGCGTGGCTTCCACCACACCGATACGTTCTCCACCGCGGCCGGCGTCGACGGCGTGCATCAGGACGACCGGCGCAACCACCATCGTGATCAACGGCAGCGCAGCCACCAACGGCGCGTACCACAGCCCGTCTCTGGGGGCGTACAGCACCAGCGCGGCGGCGGCTAGCGGCGGGAGCGAGTAGAGCAGGACCAGCTTCAGGTACAGATCGGGCTGCTGACTCGTGATGGCAAGTCCTCGGCGCAGGTTCCACCAGCCAGCCAACCACTCGTGGTCAACGCGCAACGAGCTCACCCAGTGATCTTAGCGGTCGCGCGGCTTGCCCCTGGCGAGGTGTCTCGATGGGCTTCGGTCACCCGCCTACAATTCGGCCAGCGTGGCGCCGGCGTTGATCATGTCCGAGCAAGTGCCGTTTCCGGACGATCCGTTCGGCCTGCTCGAACGCGGGACGATAGAGGGCGTCGAACTGATCCCCTGGGGCTCCAACTACACCTTCGCTACGCTGCTACGCGATGAGGACGGCACGAACTGCTACGGGGTGTACAAACCTCGGCGGGGAGAAGTCCCGCTGCGTGATTTCCCGTCAGGCACGCTGTACAAACGCGAAGTCGCTGCCTACGTGTTTTCACGCCATCTGGGCTGGGACCTGGTGCCACCGACTATTGTCCGGGACGACGCTCCGCACGGCGTCGGCAGCTTGCAGTTGTACGTCGAGCCATCTACAGGTCCCAGCGCGCAGTATGAGCGTCTGCGTGAGACCCATCGCCACGATCTACAGCGCATGGCGGCGTTCGATCTGCTCAGCAACAACGCCGACCGCAAAGGTGGTCACTGCCTGCTCGACGTGCGCGGTCACGTCTGGGGTATCGACCACGGCCTGACGTTCCACAGCGTCCCCAAGCTGCGCACGGTAATCTGGGATTATTGCGGCGAGCCCATCCCGGCCGATCTGGTCGAGCAGTTAGCGGCGTTTCGAACGCAATCTGATCGCACGAGTGAGCTCAGGCAGGCCCTACAGCCACTGCTAGCGCCCCAGGAAGTGGACGCGGTCTTCAAGCGCTGGGATCGCCTCCTGGCTAACCCCTGCTTTCCCGATCTCGATCCGTACCGTAACGTCCCCTGGCCCCCATTTTGAAGAAGAGAACAATCAGAACTGCCCGTGAGCTTGATTGGACCTGGAATTCCAACGGACGTGGTTGGATTCGTTGGCTGCTTCAGCGCGGGTTTGGAATCCGTGGACGTGGTTGGATTCTGATGGTGCTTTGGCACGGCCCTGCGGGCCGGAGGGGCGCTGCCCCTCTACCCCGCCGGACTCACCGCTGGTGATGGTGTTCCCTCGATACTGCGGGGGCTCCGCCCCCAACACCCCCGGCCCATTCGGCGCACACACGGGTCTCAGGGCGCGAAGCCAGTGGCGGGAAGAGAGGAATGGGCTCTGGCGTACGGAGCGCTGCAGCCCAGAAGCGGCTGGAGGCGGCAAAGCTCCCTCGGCGCCACGTCCAGCTGCTCAGCATGCTCCCGCAGCGCATCCCGAGTCTCGCCCGGGTGGCCTTGACCAGCGCCTGAGCGCTCGTGGCCTGAGCTTGAACTGCCGCATGGTGGGCCGGGGTCGGCCTGGGATGGCTGATGCCAGACCTGGCCAGGACCTCGAAGTCTCAGTCCGCCACCACGTCGCCTTGGGCGGTGCGCGCAGTAGGCCAGGGATTCGCCTTGGCCCGTGCCATTCGCCCGCCGGCAGCACCGGCCTGACTGGCTGGATGATCTGCTCGGTGCAGCCGCCCGGCACGGTCTTAGAATCAGGCTACGAAGGCATACTCGTCACTGGCTGCTGGTGGCGGAGAAGCCACTGGGGAGGTGTGGAGGGGCTGGGCCCCTCCGCGCGCGGAGCACGTGCCCGAATGTGGGTGAATCCGGCGGGGTAGAGGGGCAGCGCCCCTCCGGCCCGTGGGCCGTGCCAAAGCACAATACGAATCCCACCACGTTCATGGAATTCCAGGCCAAAGCACCTAACGAATCCAGGCGCGTCCACGGCCTCCGTGCCAAATC
>JBPCIO010000381.1:0-8635 GCA_051006215.1 Chloroflexota bacterium | reverse complement strand
GAACAGGATCTGGCCCCCCGTCGGGTCGACCGCTCGCAAGATGCAGCGTGAGGTCGTGGTTTTGCCACAGCCGCTCTCTCCAACCAGGGCCAGAGTCTCACCCTGATGCAGGTCGAAGCTCACGTCGTCGACCGCTCGGACGTGGCCGACGGTCTTCTGCAGCAATCCACGCTTGATGGGAAAGAATTTCTGAAGGCGCTTCACCTCCAGGATGTTCGACCGCTCAGCCATCAACGTTCGACCACGGGTTCGGCTTGGGCACCCGCGTCCACGGGTTCGTACAGGAAGCAGCTCACCTCGTGCCGTTCGCCCACGGCGGCCAGCACTGGCTCGTGGCGGTCGCATGAGCCAGCCATGAACGCCGGACAGCGCGGATGGAAGGGACACCCCCGCGGCCGATTGAAGGGATGCGGGATCGATCCGCTGATGGTCGGGAGCCGGCTGCGACCGGCCGCGTGCACACTCGGAATCGAGCGCAGCAAGGCCTGCGTGTACGGATGCTTGGCGTTATGAAAGATAGCGTCGACCGGCCCCTGCTCGACGACGCGGCCCAGGTACATCACCACGACGTCGTCGGCCATCTCGGCGATGACGCCGAGGTCGTGCGTGATCAGGATGATGGCCATATTGGTGCGTCGCTGCAGCTCACGCAACAGACTCAGGATCTGAGACTGCGTGGTTACGTCCAGGGCCGTGGTTGGCTCGTCTGCAATGAGCAGCCGGGGTGTGGCAGCCAGGGCCATCGCGATCATCGCGCGCTGACGAAGTCCACCGCTGAGCTGGTAGGCATATTCGCCGATGCGCTCCTCGGCCCGCGGGATGCCGACGAGCTTCATCAGCTCGACCGCGCGCGTATGTGCCTCTGCGTTTGAAACGCGGCGGTGCAACTGGATGGCTTCGACGATCTGGCTGCCGATCGCGTGGACCGGACTGAACGAGGCCATCGGCTCCTGGAACACCAGCGCGATCTCGCCGCCGCGGATCTCGCGCATCTGCTTACCATCCTGAGCCAGACCAGCCAGGTCGAGCGTGCCCGTGGAGTGCTTGAGCAAGATCTCGCCGCTGACGATGCGTCCGGGCCGCTCCACGATACGCAGGATCGAGCGCGCCGTGACGCTCTTGCCGCAGCCGCTCTCGCCGACGATGCCCAGCGTCTTGCCTGGATGCACGTCGAAGCTGGCGCCGTCTACGGCTTTGCTGATCCCCTCGTCGGCGAAGAAGTACGTCTTGAGGTCGCGGACTGACAGCAGCGCGTTGGCCATCACACGCCGTACGGGTCAGCCGCGTCGCGTAACCCGTCGCCCAGGAAGTTGAACGCCAGGATGACCAGGATGACCGGAACGGCCGGCAGCAGCAGCCATGGTGAGATAGCCACGGTCTGAACGTTCTGGGCTTCTTGCAGCAGCACGCCCCAGGAGATGGCAGGTGGGCGTAACCCCAGGCCCAGGAAGCTCAGCGAGGTCTCGCTGATGACCATTGCCGGCAATGCCAGCGTGGTTGCCGCGATAATGTGGCTCATGAACAGGGGCACGAGATGGACGAAGATGATTCGCCGCGTGCTGCACCCGGCGAGCTCCGCGGCCATCACGAAGTCTTCCTGACGCAGCGACAGAAAACGACCCCGGACCACCCGCGCCAGCTCCGTCCAGCCGATCAGCGAGATGATCAACGTTATCGCGAAGTAGACGCGAATGATGTCCCAGTCTCTGGGCATTGCTGCTGCTAAGCCCACCCAGAGTGGGATCGTCGGCACCGAGCGCAAAATCTCGACGACGCGCTGAATGACCGTGTCGATCATGCCACCGTAAAACCCCGAGACGCCACCCAGGACGACTCCGAGCACCAGGCTGAGCGCGACGCTGACCAGCCCGATCGTCAGCGACGTCTGGGTGCCGTACATCAGCCGCGACCACACGTCGCGGCCCTCCTGGTCGGTGCCCAGCAAAAACAGGTTCTCCTCTGCTGGCCCGCCCTCGACCCCCAGCAGATGTCGATCCGTGGGAATGAGACCCAGAAGCTTGTAGGAGAAGCCCTGGGTAAAGAATGTGAGGGGCAGTTTTTTGGTGGGATCGACCTGGTACACGCGTTTGAAGGTGCGCGGATCACGCTGACCGGTGAGTCCGTTGATGTACGGGTGAAATCCGCCGTCGTCGAACAGGTGGATTGGCTGCGGCGCGATCAGACCGCGCTGGGCTTCAGACGCCTCCGGATCGGCGTACGCGAGAAAGCCAGCCAGTACCACCGACACATAGAACAGTCCGACGACCACCGTCGCGAGCACGGCCAGTCGATGTTTGCGAAACCGCCACCACATGAGCTGCCGCTGGGTGGCGACCGAGATGCGCTCTTCGGCTATAGCGCCAACCGCGCCGATCGCAGACGTGGGCGCGTGCGGCGCGAGTTCTGCCTCGACCGCCAGGTTCGGTGCAGCTCCGAGGCTCATCGTCGCTCCATGCGGATGCGCGGATCGATCCACATCAGCAGCAAGTCAGACACGAAGGTGCCGACCACCGTCAGCACACCCAGCAGCAGGACGATTGCGCCTGCCAGGAACAGGTCGGTTGCCACCAGCGCTTTCAGCAGCAACGGCCCGACCGTTGGCAGCCCCAGCACCAGCGAGACGATGATGCTGCCGGAGACGATGTAGGGCAGGGTGTAGCCGATCGTGCTGGCGAAGGGGTTCAGGGCGACGCGGACCGGGTAGCGCAAAATCGCCTGTGTCTCGGACAGGCCCTTGGCCCGCGCGGTGACCACGTACGGCTTGCGAATCTCGTCCAGGAGGTTCGCGCGCATGATACGAATGGCCTGCGCCATGCCGGCGGTGCCGAGCACCAGGGCTGGGATGGGTAGGTGCCACACCAGATCCAACACCTTGGCAGCCGACCACGGCGCGTCGCTGTACTGGGGCGAGAACAGGCCGCTCAAGTTCACGTTGAATACGGCGAACCCGAAGTACAGCACCAGCAAGCCAAGCAGGAAACCCGGGATGGCTAATCCGAGAAACCCGAGTAGGGTCGCGACGTAGTCGCCTGGCGAATACTGGTGCATCGCCGAGTAGATCCCGATGGGCAGTGCCACGGCCCAGGTGACGACCAGGGCAGCCAGCGAGACGACGATGGTCAGCGCCAAACGATCGCCGATCACGTCGCTCACCGGGCGCTGGTACTCGAGGGTGAAGCCGAAGTCGCCGTGCAGGGCCAGGCCGACCCATCGCAGGTACTGGATGGGCTTGGGCTGATCCGCGCCGTACTGAGCCCGCAACGCCGCGATTTGCTCAGGCGCGGCCTGGGTGCCGCCCATGCTCATGCGTTCGCTGATATACGTATCGATGAAGTCGATCGGCGGCAGCTGAATAATCACGAACGACAGCACCGAAATGGCCCAGATCGTGAACAGGGCCAATAAAAAACGTCGGACCAGGTAGTTCAACATGGAGGGTGGCTTGGAACGCTCAACGAGCTCGGTCTCGCAAACGAACTCGTCGTCACCACGGACTTGCGATCTAAGCTTTGAAGTAGAACGTGGCGGGCTGTGAGCTGCATGGGGTGCGGCAGTGCTGGGCGTTGATCTCTCGCTCGGGTACGTTGCCCATCGTGTTCTTCACGATCCGCACGCCCTGCGTGGCCGGGGACAGCCCGACGGTGCCGATGCTGTAGGTTTCGTCGACCAGGATCTGCCAGATCTGCTGAGCGGTCTGAATGCTGGCCTGGGTGTCCTGGGCGGCGGCGCCTCTATACAGGTCGTAGATCTTGAGCATTTGCGGGTCCTCAGGCTTCACACCCTGCTCACCACCACTAGCGAACCACTGCGCATATTTCGGACCCATCATGGCCTGGGTCGGATCGACCGGGATGGCGTGGATGGGAAAGGTGTACAGGATCTCCGAGCCGTCGTTGGCCCACATGTACAACTGGTGCTCGTTGTTGCGCATACGGCCCATGCTCAAGCCGCGCTCGAGCTCGATGACGTTCACCCCCACCCCGATTTTCTTCCACTGCTGGCCAATCATTTCGCCGATCCGGGCTTGTGGAATGAATGACCCGGCCGTGGTCATGATTTCTAGCACGACCGGCTTGCCATCGGCGCGCAAGCGGATTCCGTCGGCGCCCTTCTTGTCGAGGCCGATCTTGTCGAGCAGGCTGTTGGCCTGAGTCACGTCGAGGGTGGCCCACTTGGTCCGCCACTCCTTGCCTGGACTGTATGGCGACTCCTCTGACGGGGAAACGTTGCCCGGTGTGCCGACGCCCAGCCAGAACGTCTCGTTCAACTGGTCGCGATCGATGCCCATCGACAGCGCGTGCCGAAAATCGCGATTCTTGAGCAGCTTGGCAAGCTCGGGATCGGCATCGAACGTCTGGTTGGTCTGGAGCGTAGCGTCTGAGCCGTTGAGCGCAGGGTCCAGGTGCAGCTTGTAGTTGCCCTTATCCTGGTTGTCGAGGAAGACGGGCGTCTTGTCGAGCGCGGTGTGCCGCTCCTGCATGTCGTACGCGCCAGCGATGGCCCGCAGGTTGATGACCTCCAGGTTTTCGCCGAGGTCCATCTGAATGGTGTCGATGTAGGGCAGCTGGTTGCCGTCGGTATCGACCATGTAACAGAACGGGTTGCGCTCGAGCACCCAGGTCGGATTGTTGGCTGCGCCGATCGTTCGCCACGGCCCGAGCATCGGCAGGTCCGGGTTCAGGTACCACTGGTAGCGGGTTTGGAACAGCGTCTGCCAGTTGGGCATGCCCAGCCCCTTGGCCTGCTGGTCGAGAGCGTCCTGGGAGCCGTACTTTGGCAGGAACTGCTTCAGGTAATGCGCCGGTGCGTACAGGCACTGGTAGAACAGCCCGGCGGTGCCGAGTCCATTGCCGACAGCAGTAGTACCGCCCATGATGGTCAGGATCAAGGGGTAGGGCTCGTCGAAGTTCAATGCGACGGTGGTGTCGTCGACCTTTGCCAACCGGCCAGGCTTGCCGTTGATGCCGAAGGCTGGGAAGGGCGTGGGCACCAGGTCTTTGTTCCCGTAAATGTCCTGGAACCAGAACACAAAGTCGTCAGCGTTGAAGGGTTGGCCGTCCGACCACTTGTGGCCCTTGCGCAGGTGGAGCAGGAGCGTCTTGTTGCCGTCGGCGAACTCCCAGGCGTGAACGACGGCAGGGATCTGCTTGGCTCCCGTGAAGTCCCAGAAGATCGGCTTGTCCATCGACACCCAACGATTGCCATTTTCGTTGTCGTTGGGCCCGGTGAAGGCCCGATGCAACGTGCCACCGTACTTGCCCGTTTCGTGCAGGGGTTTGATCACCAGTGGTTCGTCTGGCACGCGCTGCTCGACCGGCGGCAGCTTGCCCTGCTTGACCAGGTCTGCCAGCATGGGCGCCTCGGCGAGTTTGGCAGGCCGGCTCGCGTCGGCCATGATCTGGGGCCCTTCCAGCTTGCCGATGAGCTGAGCGCCGATCTTTTCTGGCGCCGCGCCAGCCGCGGCCGGAGCAGTCGTGGGCGCCACGGCCGCGGGTTGGGGAGTTGCCGCCGCAGTCGTCGGTGCCGCAGCCGCCGGGGCCGTCGGTGCGGACGCCGCTGGAGCGGCCGGCGCGGTCGTGGCTGGAGGGTTGGCTGGGGCCGCCGACTGGCAGGCCGCCAGCAGCGAGGCGGCTACCGCACCACCCGCCAGAGCCGTGAAACGACTTACGAATGCGCGTCGAGTCAGCCCCGCGGCTTGACTCTGATTTGAAGGTGTATCCACTGCAGTCTCCCCAGGAAAGTCGCGCTGCGACCGCCGTCGCTGCTTTCGTAGGCTACTCCATCACAGGCGCACCCGCGTACACTGCCTCGCGCAAGCCCCTGATGTAGCCGATCGCGTACAGACGGCCAAACGACGAGTAGCCGGGCCGATCGTTCGAGTCGCCTTCCACCGTCGGGACGTGGTCGGGGCGCAGCACGCCTTCGAAGCCCACCTCCTTGTAGGCTCGCATGCACTCCAGCAGGTTGGTTTGTCCGGCATCGTGCCAGGTCTCCTCAAACTTGTCCGCGGTGCCACGCACATCGCGGAAGTGGACGAAGAACACCTTGCCCTGTCGACCAAAGTGGCGGATCACCTCTGGCAGTGTGTCGGTCATCAGGGTGAAGTTGCCCTGGCACAGCGTGATCCCGTTGACCGGACTGGGCACGAGGTCCAGCAGCCGCTGGTAATTTTCCACGCTGCGCATAATTCTGCTCACCCCCCGGATGGGCGACAGGGGTGGATCATCTGGATGCATCGCCAATTTGACGTTGGCCTTCTCAGCAACTGGCACCACCCGCCGCAGAAAATACTCGAGGTTGGCCCACAGCTCTTCGTCGCTGATAGGTCCATTGTCAGTCGGGGGTGCGTTCTGCAGCAGGCTGGCGTCGAAGCTGGTCACCACCGATCCCCCACGCGATGGGGTGTTCATGTTGGTCCGCAGCCAGTTGAAGTCGGTCATCCACTCGTAACACCAGACCGGGATCTGCAGTTTGCCCATGTTCTCGATGAGCGTGCAAATCCCGTCGATCTCAGCATCCCGACCTGGCAAGCCCCGCTTGACCAGGTTGTACGGTGGACGAGCTTCGATGACGGCCAGCTTGAAGCCGGCGCTCTCGTAGCGTTGTTTGGTGCGTAGCAGCGGCATGAAGTCCCAGGGCGCATCGGTGCCGTTCAGCGGGTCACCGAAAGGCAGCCCGCCGACCGCGTATTGCAGCCCCATTTGGCTGGCCAGCGTCCACAATGCAGACGGGACTGGTGGCAGCATTTCAGCGAGCTCGATCATGACTGTTCTGCCTGCCGTTCAGTTGCGTGGCCGCGTGGCCAGGTCGAGGTCCACCCCTGGCGATGGGAGTTGAGGTGCATACCATCAAATTCTATGTGAGCGGTATGCTAGGCAAAGGTGGAGCGGCGCATCCTATACGGGCAGCGCGCTCGGGCAGCGCTGCTGCGCGGCATGGACAGCATGACCAGGCTGCTGCGCCCGACGCTCGGCCCGCTGCCTCGCACTGTGGCGATTGCGCGGCTGGTTGGCCATGAACCGCCGGAGATCCTGGACAGCGCCGCCACCATCGCGCGCAGGACGCTCCAGCTGGCCGACCCGTTTGAGGATATGGGCGGCATGCTCGTTCGCCACCTCGTCTGGCGCGTGTTCGAACGGGAAGGTGATGGTGCCGCTGCGGCTGCGGTGGTCATGCAGTCGCTCGTCCACGCGGGCGTGCGCTATCTGGCCGCAGGCGGCAACCCGGTGCTGATCCGACGTGGCATAGAGCGTGGCCTGGGCGTGGCCGTGGACGCCCTTCGGCGTCAGGCGCGCATGATTGACGGCCCGACCGACATCGCTGGTGTGGTCGCCGGTAGCCTCGGCAGCGCAGAGTTGGCCGACATGATCGGAGAGGTCGTCGATGCGGCTGGCGCAGACGGAGCGATCCTGGTTGAAGAAGCGCAGGGAACACACACGGTTCTGGAGTACGTCGATGGTGTGCGTTGGAACGAGGGCTACGTATCCGCGTTCCTGCTCCGCAAGGACGAGGGCGCGACCACTCGAGTGATGAACCCGCGCGTCCTGCTCACGGACTACTCGCTGGCTACCGTCGAGGACCTGCTACCCACGCTGGAGGCGTGCGTGGCAGCGGGTGAGCGCAACTTGCTCATCGTCGCGCCGGAGATTCGGGACTCCGCGATAGGCTTGCTGGTGGTCAATCGCGAGCGGGGGATGCTGGATGCCGCGGTTGCAGTACGTGCGCCGTCGTTCGGGCCGCAGCGGACACGCATTCTCGAAGATATCGCCGTCATCACTGGTGGACGCTGCGTCACCGAGGACCGCCAGGAGCGGCTAGCGGATGTCACGATCAGCGATCTGGGCACGGCTCGTCAGGCATGGGCCACAAAAGTGGCATTCGGCATCCTGGGCGGTCAGGGCAGTAAAGCCCACATCCGCCAGCGGATTGCCGAAGCCCGAGCTGAGCTAGCCATGGTCGAAGACGATGCCTATACCTCGGACAAGATCAAGGAGCGGATTGGCAAACTCGCGGGCACGGCCGCGATCATCCGCGTGGGAGCATCCAGCAAGAGTGAGCGAGAGGACCTGAAGCTCAGGGTTGAGGCGGCGGTGAAATCAGCCCGCTCCGCACTGCGCGACGGCGTGGTGCCAGGCGGTGGCGCGGCGCTGGTGGCCTGTATCCCCGATCTGGAAGCCATGCTGGTTGGCGACTCGAGTGACGAACAGGTGGGCATTCGGGCGCTGGCGCACGCTCTTGCCGAACCCATGCGGACGATTATCGGCAACGCCGGACTGGACGTCGCGCCGCTGGTGCACGAGGCTCGTCGCCGTACAGCCGGACAGGTCCAGGAGTGCGTCTTCGATGTCCTGCGCCGTGACTGGGTGGACGCGTGGAGTGGAGGCATCGTGGATCCGTTGTCGGTCGTGTTGGCCGGATTGGAGACGAGCGTCGGCGCCGCGGCGCTCACGCTGACCTCTGAGGTGCTTGTGCGGCGGATGAACCCGCCCATGTCGATGAATCCTTAGTCTTTGAACTTTGGACAAATAATCGTGACGTCAAGCAGCTCGTGAGGGTCCGCGGCGGGCCACTTCGTAGTGCGTTGGAGGGTAGGGACGCTGTCCCAACTGGCGTCCGGGGGATTTTCCACGAGGTT
>JBPCIO010000380.1:0-29606 GCA_051006215.1 Chloroflexota bacterium | reverse complement strand
GGACTTGGGTCTGCCCATTCGGGAAGCCGCCCACTCCCCTCATTCGGTTCCAGCGCGGCAGCCCGACCACCTCCTGGCCTTCGGCGCCGACGAGCCGCGTGTCGATGTGGTTTGCGATCCACTCCGCGTCGTCGGACTGCGGGTCGGCGTGTGCCGCTGCTGCGCTGGCAAACGCACTCGCCAGGGCGACTCCGGCTAGATTGAGCTTGAGAAAAGTCCTGCGCGTGAGTCCGACGTGTGACATACCTTGGTCTATAGTCTCCGCTACCGTTGGCACGCTGTCCAGTCCTAAACACACCGTTCCAGCAGAACGATCCAGACGAGCTGCTGGAGGTGTTCGACGCCACCGGTCGCCCGACCGGCCAGGCCAGGCCGCGCGCAGCGGTACACCTGAGTGGCGAGTGGCATCAGGCATTCCATTGCTGGATCGTGCGCCGCGGGGGGCGCGAGATTGTCCTGCAGCGCCGCGCCCTGACGAAAGATACGTGTGCAGGTCTATGGGACGCGGCTGCCGCGGGCCACTGGCGCTTTGGTGAACCGCCCCAGGATGCTGCTCGGGAGATTGCCGAAGAACTCGGGCTAGACATCAGCTTTCGCGAGCTGGCCTACCGCGGTCGGGAGCGCTCGTCACGGCGCTATGCGAATGGACTGGTCGACCGAGAGCACCACCAGGTGTACGTCCTGGAGTGCGATCTGCCGCTGAACGACTATCGGCCCGATCCGCACGAAGTCATGGGCGTGGCTGCGTTTGCCACCAGCGGGTTACTGGCTCTGTTCGCAGGTCGGGCGGCCGCCCTGGAGGCCACGGAGGCAGTGTCGGTGGGAATACACGGGCGGCTGGAGGACGTTCCAGTGGTCGTAGAAAGGACCGACCTCGTGCCCTACTCGATCGCACGCTTGCGGCGAATGCTGGGACGGGCTTCCAAGCGCTGATTACAATCTACTGCCATGGCCGAACTTAACAAGAACCAGACTGCCGCCGAACGCGCCCGAGCTAAGGAAGCGATGGGCGCTCAATTGACCGATCACCTGTGCGCCAGCCCGTCCTGCCCGACGGCCGGGCACCGCATCATTCAGAAGGAGCTGTACCCCGTCGTCACGCTCGCGCCCCGACGCCGGACCGTCTTCTACCACAAGGCCTGCGGGCCGAAGATGGCCTGAGGCGAAACCGCAGCTCTATCACGCCGCATCGCGATCGCTGTCGAACGGGCGTGCCGCCGACAAGCTTCCCAGGCGCTGAGGGGTTCTCTAGCTGCCTGGGAAGGGTGCCGCGTTGGCCGGGATGTAGGCTTTTAGGACTCGTTCGACGGTGAGCACGTGTGCGCACAGGCGCTCGTGCGCATAGTGATCGCAATCACAACTCAGACGGCCGTCCGCGAGGTTGACCGCGTGCTCGCTGTTGTTGTCCCCCCGCACATACGCTGCGAGCTGTGCGAGCCTGACACGGTCAGGCTCCTCAGCGTACCGATGCGCCTTGTCGATCATTCCGTGCAGCGACGATTGCATGACTGAAATGATAGCCCGCTAGGCCGGCGTCAGGGCTCGGCGGCGCTCCTCCAGACGTTGGACAAGCTGGGTGAAGGAGTCCCCGAACGACTTCACGCCTTCGGTTTGGAGTTGGAGTGTCACGCCCGCCAGATCGATGCCTGCGTCGCGAAGGTCGTCCTCCGTCTTGTGTGCTCGCTCCAGCGCCTCGGGCGCGTCTATGGTCCGTGAGACTCGGCCGTGGTCCTTGAAGGCCTCGAGCGTGGCTGGCGGCAAGGTGTTCACCGTGTTTGGGCCAATGAGCTCCTCGACGTAGCGCACGTCTCGGTAGCGCGGGTTTTTGGTGCTGGTGCTCGCCCACAGCGGCCGCTGGACATCGGCTCCACGGTCCGCCAGCTTGTCCCATTCACGTCCGGCAAACAGCTTGGAAAACAGCTCGTACGCCAATCGCGCGTTCGCAATGGCTGCTTGGCCGAGCAGCGCTTCGTACCGCGACACTTCACCGCCGGCAGCGATTTTTTCACCCAGCAGCTTGTCTACGGCGGTATCGACGCGGCTGACGAAGAAGCTGGCTACTGAGGCCGGCGCTGGCCGACGAGCGGCGGAATGCGCATAGTTGTGCGGCTCGCGACCGCTGAAAAAGCGCTGCAGGCCCTTGAGATACGCCCGGGCTACCTGTTCGTACAGCGGGACGGCGAATAGCAGTGTGACATTCACGTTGATACCTGAGGCAATGCTGGCCTCGATTGCCGCAATGCCTTCAGTGGTGGCAGGAATCTTGATCATCACGTTGGGCCGATCGAGCCGCTTCCAGAGGTCGGTCGCCATGTCGACGGTCGCCTGAGTATCGTTGGCCACCGACGGCGCGCACTCCAGGCTTACATATCCATCGCGCCCATCGGTGAGCTCGTACGTGGCGCGCATCACGTCGGCGGCACCCTGGATGTCCTCGATCGCCAGGGCCCAGAAAATGTCCTCGGTGCTCTTGCCCTGTTCAGCCAGAGCGCGGGCCGGGGCTTCATACTCTGGCCCCTGGCTCATCGCCTTTTCGAAGATGGTGGGATTCGAGGTAACACCTGCTACGCGGTCATTCCAGGCCAGCCGCCGCAGCTCACCAGAGGTGAGCATGTTGCGGGCGATGTTGTCGATCCAGATGCTCTGGCCTTGACGCCGAAGGGCTTCGGTCGGGAAGTTTGACTCGGACTCGATAGCCGCGATTTTCCCAACCCGACGTCGGTGCCGCTCCTGGCCGCTAAACTGAGCGCGCAGGAACGTGCGTGCGATTTCAACCGCCAGCTCTGCACCAGTTATGCGCTCGCCCAGGCACAGGATGTTTGCGTCGTCGTGCTCCACGGCCTGATGAGCCGTATAGGTATCGGTGACCGAGACGGCGCGAGCGCCGGGAAACTTGTCAGCAGCGATGCACGCCCCGGCGCCTGATCCGCACACCACGATGGCACGATCGACGTCACCTCGCACCACCGCATCCGCTGCCAGGCGCGCGTAGTCCGGGTAGTCGACCGGCGGCGTAGCCGCGTGCGTACCCAGGTCGACAAACGAGAGGTCGGGCTCGGCGGCAAGTCTATTCCCGAGCAGTTCTTTGAGCTGAAATCCAGCGTGGTCAGAGGCGAGAGCGATACGCATACATGGTTCTCCGTTCAGGCTGATTCGGAGTCTCCGCGGCCGGCTGCCTTCGAAAAACTCGCGCGGTCGGCCGAAAGCGTGCTGTGCGGTAGGCCCGCTCCCTCGCGTTGCGCGCCGCGTTCGATCAGTTGTTGGGCGCGCTCGGCGATGGATTGGGGAGTGAAGTTCAGGTGTTTGTAGATGTCGTCGATTGGGGCTGAGGCGCCAAAGCGGTTCAGTCCGATGACGTCGCCCTGCAGACCAACCCAGCGCTCCCAACCCAGGGGCGAGGCGGCTTCGACGGCCAGCCGGGCGGTCACCGCCGGCGGCAGGACCTCATCGCGATAGTCTTGCGGCTGGGCGCTGAACAACTCCCACGACGGCATGCTGACGACGCGCGCGTGGTGGCCCTGCTGTTCCAGGAGCTCGCGGGCGGCAACCACCATACTCACCTCGGAGCCGGTCGCGATCAGGATGACGTCTGAGTTGCCGCCCGACGCGTCGGCCAGGACGTAGGCGCCTTTGCGGGCACCCGAAGCAGGTCCAAATGCCGTGCGATCGTAGATGGGCAACGGCTGCCGGCTGAAGATGAGAATTGTCGGTCCGTCGCGGCGCTCGATGGCTACCCGCCAGCCTTCGCTGACTTCGTTAGCGTCTGCCGGTCGGAACACGACCATGTTTGGGATTGCACGCAGAGCTGCCAGATGCTCGATCGGCTGATGGGTGGGACCGTCTTCGCCGAGCCCGATCGAATCGTGGGTGAACACGAAGATCGAGGGCAGTTCGCTGAGCGCGGCAAGCCGCATCGGCGGCCGCATATAGTCGGAAAAGACCAGGAACGTCGCGCTAAAGGCGCGCAGCCCGCCGTGGTAGACGAGCCCGTTGGTGATCGAGCCCATGGCGTGCTCGCGGATGCCATAGAAGATGTTGCGGCCGGCGTAGCCCCACGGTCCGCTCACCGCTCCCTGTCGGTCGGCGTCCAGATTGAGCGGGCTTTCGAAGTCGCCAGTGTCCTTCAAGGCGGTGTCTGTCGAGGGGTTCAGGTCGGCACTGCCACCGACGAGCTCGGGCAGAGCCTTCGCCAGCGCGTTGATGACCACGGCGCCGGCCGATCGCGTCGCGATTTTGCCGTCTTTGCCGTCCGCAGGGGAAAAGCTCGGCAGTTCACGATCCCAGCCCGGCGGCAGCTTGCGGGCCCGAGCGCGGCTGAACTCCGCGGCCAGGTCGGGGAACACCTTCGTATACGCGTCGAAGCGCTGTTGCCAGTCCTGTTCTAGCTGCGCGCCGCGCTCGATCGCCTTGCGGAATAGACCCAGCGCGTTCTCGGGAACGAAAAAGGGCTCGGTCGTCGGCCAGCCAAGATTGCGCTTAGTGGCCTCGACTTCCTCTGCACCGAGCGGGTTGCCATGAGCCTGCCAGCTGCCGGCCCGTTTCGGGCTGCCGAAGCCAAGCGTCGTCTGCACGATGATCAGCGACGGCCGGTCGGTGGCGTCGATCCCACTCTGGATGGCTCGTTCGATCGCGTCCAGATCGTTGCCGTCCTCGACGCGTTGGACGTGCCACTCCATTGCCTCGAAGCGTTTTTGCACGTCTTCGCTGAAGATCAGATTGGTCGATCCCGAGAGGGTGACCTGGTTCGAGTCATACAGATAGACGATCTTTCCGAGGCGCAGGTGGCCAGCCAGGCTGGCTGCCTCGTACGCTACGCCTTCCATGAGATCGCCGTCGGATGCGAGTCCGAAGGTGCGGTGATCGACGATTGTGTGGCCATCACGGTTGTAGGTTGCCGCCAGGTGGGCCTCGGCAATTGCCAGACCGATACCGTTGGCGAAGCCTTGGCCGAGTGGTCCGGTCGTGAGCTCGGCGCCGGGGACCAGGCCGTATTCGGGGTGGCCAGGGGTCTTGCTGCCCCACTGGCGAAACTGCTTGAGGTCATCCAGGCTCAGGTCGTACCCGGTCAGATGCAGCAGGCTGTAGAGCAGCATGCTGCCGTGGCCAGCCGAAAATGCGAACCGGTCGTGGTCGGGCCACGTTGGGTTGCGTGGGTTGTGGCGTAAGAAGCGCGTCCACAAGACATACGCCATCGGCGCCGCGCCGAGCGGCAGACCGGGGTGGCCGCTATTCGCCTTTTGAACGCCGTCTATCGAAAGCGTCCGGATGGTATTGACCGCAAGCTGGTCCAGGGGCGAGGACATGGGCAAGGCCTTTCAGGAATTGTAGGCCAGTTATGCCCCGGCCGAAACGCATTCACTGGCCCGACGTTGTGACGCCGCAACCCCGGCTGGAGGTGCTGTGACGGGCGGGCTCCAGGCGATGCCCTGCGGATGCTGCAGCCGATCAGCTCGTGAGCGCGAACTGCCTGAGCCATACAGCTCGGTGCTCAGACTGGGAGGTAGACGCGGCCAGGCCTTCGGCGCCTACGGTCGGCGTTTGGCGGCCTTGGGGTAGGCTCTAGAGACGGTGCCCCGCTGGCTGTATGCGATGTTGGTATTTGCGTTCCTGGCTGTGGCCGGGCAACTGGCGGGCGCTCCGCCCGTGCTCGTATTCGCTGCTGCTTGTCTGGGCCTGGTGCCTCTCGCTGGTCTCATCGGACACGCCACGGGTCAGGTCGCGCTCCATCTCGGCGCCCAGTACGGCGGCCTGCTGAACGCGACCTTCGGCAACGCCGCGGAGCTCATCATTACTGTGCTGGCCTTGCGCCAGGGCTTCTTCACCCTGGTCAAAGCCTCGATCACGGGCAGCATTGTCGGGAACACCCTGCTTGTGCTCGGCTCGGCGCTGTTGGCTGGTGGCCTTCGCCACGGACTGCTCAAGTTTGACCTGCGCCTGGCTGGCCTCAACGCGGCGCTGATGATCCTGGCCGTGGCCGGCCTGCTCCTGCCGGCGCTGTTCGCGACACTCGTGCCAGATGGCGCGAGGATTGAAGAGCTCAGCATTCTGGTGGCGTGCGTTCTGCTGCTGTCGTATGGCGCGTATCTCGCGTTCGTTCTCTGGGGCACCGGGCCCTTCTTGAAAAGCAAGGATGGATCGACCGAGCGTGCTCAGCTCTGGTTCGCGAAGGCAGAGGGTGAGGACGTGTCGGTGTCCGAATCAGCCACCTGGAGCCTGCGGCGCGGGCTGCTGACGCTGGCCTGCGCTACGGTCGGCACAGCCGTTGTAAGCGAAGCGCTGGTGGACGCGGTGGGCCCCGTCACGCGCCAACTCGGCTGGACCGAGCTGTTCGTCGGCGTCATCCTGATTCCCATTGTCGGCAACGCAGCCGAAAACTGGGCGGCCGTGCGCGCAGCGTGGCACAACCACGTCGATCTGACCCTCGGCATTACCGCCGGCTCGTCAACCCAGATCCCGCTTTTCGTCGCGCCTGTCCTGATCTTTGCCAGCCTGGCGCTCGGCCGGCCTATGACGCTGGTGTTCGAACCGCTCGAGCTGATGGTGCTGGCGCTCAGCACCACCGTCTTTGCGTACATCTCACTCGACGGCGAGTCGCACTGGTTAGAAGGCGTGCTGTTGCTGGCCCTCTATCTCATGACCGCAGCCGTATTCTTCCTCGATCCAGTCGGCACAATCGGCTGAGTTTGGCACGAAATACCCCTCGCCCGTTGGATGTGTACGACAATGGCATCTTGCCATCTGCAATCCTGAGACAGTTAGGCTTCGTCCTGTGCTGCCTGGCGCTGAGCGCCTCCATACTCGGAGCGGCCGTGCGCGCGCAGGACGCCACGGGGCTCGACGGCGTACAGGCCGAATACCACGACCTGCTGGAGTTGTTCTATCGGCCACTCGAGCCGCGCGATCTGCTCCAGGCAGCCTGGGCCGGGCTCAGCGCCGAGGCTGAGCGGCGGGGTATCGCGGCGCCTGGGCCATTGCCTGAGTTGCCCACCGAGGCGGACGCCGCGTTCGAAAGTTTCGCCGCGGCGTACTCGAGCTACGTGGCCAGCGCGCCACAGACATTCACGCCCGCCATGGCAGCCGTGGCCGCCGAAACCGGTATGGCCGACAGTCTTCAGGAACAACACACGCACTACCTTCCCCCGGCCGTCATGCAGCGGTTCCTGACCACGGTCGGCGGTGGCCAGCCAGCCATCGGTCTCGGCGTTCGCCTCGGCGGCGATCCGCCCGGGCTGATTGCCGACGTTGCGCCCGGCGGGCCGGCCGCCACGGCTGGACTGCAGGCCGGCGATGTGATCCTCGCGGCAGACGGCACGGACCTCTCGAGCGCCCAGGTGTCCACGCTGACCTCGGCGCTGAGTGGACCCGCGGGCTCTGTCGTGAACCTGTCGATCGACCGTGGCAACGGGCCACAGAACATACCCGTCACACGCGGGTCGTACTACTTTCCGCCACTCGAGTCGCGCATGCTGCCCGGCGGCGTGGGGTATGTGCGGTTGTCCGACTTCGTGATCTCGGGAACGATTTTGCCGAATGGCAGCGAGCTCCTGGCCGATCTGGATAGCCGCCTGGACGAGATCGATGCGCAGGGCGCGCAGAGCCTCATCCTCGATCTGCGCAACAACGGTGGCGGCAGCGTCCAGACCGCTGATGAGCTGCTCGGGCGCTTCGTGTCGGACACGACGCGCTCTGTGCACGAGTCCGACAGCCGCGGCCACGACACCTACGAGCTGGCCTCGGGCCGCCTGCACGCTCGCCAGGTACCGATGGCGGTGCTGATCAACGGCGGCTCTGCATCGGCGTCGGAAATCACCGCGGCAGCCTTGCGCGATGCTCACCGAGCGATCCTGGTTGGCCAACGGACGGCCGGCGCGGTCGCGTCGTCCGAGCTCCTACCGCTGCCTGGTGGCGGGGGTCTACAGCTCGCCGTTGCCGCAGCCAGCGCGCCTGAGTCCACAGCTCAGCTCGACGGCGTGGGGATCACCCCGGACGTGAGCACGGCTGTGGCTCGGACGCTGGCCGACTATCGGTCAGGCCACGACCCGCAATTGGATGCGGCCGTGTCTGCCCTTGCCAACGCGCCGGCGCCTGCCGGCGTGTCTTCAAGCTCACCGGCGATCAGCTCAGTTGAGCTCGACCGCTTGCTTGCTGGCGCCCTACCTGCCTCGGGCGATGTGCCGACCAACGATCGACTGACCGCAACCGACCAGTGGCAGCGGCTGGACTTTCTTCATCCCAATGAACTCATCGACCAGAACGGTGGCGCTGCGGACCCGGTCGCCTTGCAACAAGTCGTGCGTGCGCGCGGCTATCTGGGTAGTGTCTTGGCCACCTACGGGGGTACGCCCGGCAATCTGCCGGCGGTGAGCGTCGACGTCGATCTCTACGCTACGACCGATGGCGCGCACGCTGCCCTCAGCACGAACGACCAGCCAGCGCTCCAGGATGCGACCGCCGAGGCTGCCGTGACCGGCGACGAGACAGTGGCCTACCGCGGCATGTGGCTTGGTGCGGGCTCGACGTTGACCAGCTGGCGGCGCGGCCGCGTCGTACTCACCGTCACCTACTCGGACGTGCCTGGTCTCGATCGTCCAGATACCCTCGCAGCGATTGTCCAACTCGTCGACAGCCGAGCCCAGCAGCTCCCGGCCCTGTGAGCACAGTGGCTCACGGCGGACGCTACTGCTTCGTTTCACTTTGCGTCGGCGTCTGGCTCGCGCTGGCGCCGGCGGCTCTGGCCCAGGACGCCCGATCGGCGGATTGGTTGCGCACGGTGCGGGAGACCGATTTGTGGTCCGGATCAGCAGACCCGTCCGTGAAGTTCACCACCCTGCCGCTGGGGTCGTTCGTGCAGCCGCGGGCAGGCGGCGACCAGGGGCGGGTGCTGGTCTACTACCCGGGCGACAGCGAAACGCGCCAGGCCGGCCAAGCCTGGGTAGCGGCGCAGGACCTCGCACCCAGCGGACCGCCGCCCTGGATCGTCGCCTCGGAGCTCGACGGCGACACGGCCCCACCCCGCCCCCCCGGCGCGCCACAGCGGTATCTGCCGATCGCCCCACCTCGCGTAACGGCTCCCGAGGTAGCCGTCGTCGACGACGACACCGGCTTGCTGCTGTATGGTCGCGACCCGCACGCGCGTGAGGCCCCAGCCAGTACGACCAAGATAGCTACGGCGATGGTCACGCTCGACCATGCTCAGTCTCTCGACGCAAGCGTCACTGTCAGCATCGACGGCGAGGACATGGCGCTCTCAGACGGGTCTTCGATCATGGGACTCTCACCCGGCCAGCACGTCACCATACGCACGCTGCTGTACGGCCTGCTGCTGCCGAGCGGCAATGACGCCGCCGAGCAGCTGGCGCGCAGCGTCGCGGCATCCCGCGACCAGTTCATTACCTGGATGAACTCCGTGGCCGCGGACGACCTTGGTTTGACCGACACACACTTCGTCAACCCCAGCGGTCTGGACGCTGATGGGCACTTTTCGAGCGCCTATGACCTGGCCCAACTGGGGCGCCGAGCCATGCGCCAGGACGCCTTTTCCGAAATCGTAGCCACGCCCCAGGTAAAGCGTCAGGGCTTTGTGCTGAGCGGACACAATCCGTTGATCGGCGTCTATCCCGGCGCGGATGGCGTCAAGACCGGCTCGACCGACGCGGCCGGCCGAGTGATCGTCGGCTCAGCCGTGCACGCCGGTCACCGCGTGTACGTGGTCGTGATGCACAGCGACGACCCACTCGCCGACAGCATGGCACTGTTCGATTGGGTGTGGCAGTCGTTCAGCTGGTAATCGCGGCGAGGGCCCCCATTGGATCCCACGGCGGCAGGATGACCGGTTCCAGATCGAGTGCGGCCTGCAACTCGGCCGGCAGGTATTCCTTGCGGGCGGCAATTTCGAACATGAACTCGTCGAACCACGAGTCGTTCATGGCGAAGAAGCCCTTTTGACCATGCTCCGCGCCCCACGAGTTCTCGACACGCCAGCGGCGCGATTCACCGTCGACAACGTCGACGCCCGTGAACAGCATGGCGTGCGTCATCTGGGTATCCCCGTACTCCAGACGTGCCGCCTTCTCGAGCTCGAAGGGCACGTCGTATACGGCCTCGAGGTCGTACATGTCTCGGTCCATCACCCCGATGTCACGGCGCATCTGCTTGCCGACGTCGCAGCCGAACCAGACCGGCTCTCCGGCTTCGAGCGTGCGCTGGGCGACGCGCTTCATCAGCCCCATCTCGACGTTGAGATAGGTGACGCGCTGGCCGCCAACCACGTTACCCAGGTACTGGACGGTATACGTTCGCCCAGGCGGGTTGGACGGGCGAGGATCGTGCACCAGGCACACGTAGTCGTCCAGAGGCAAGTCGACGAACTGGGTGGCAAATTGCTGCGGCGTCAGCTCCTGGGTGCGGTGGAAGGCGCTCGCGGTGTCACGCCACTGCCAGACAAATCGCTCGGGCGGCATACCGAGATGGATGCACAGAATTCGATTGACCGACTGCAGGTAGTCCTGCTTGGTCGCCCGCATTTGGTCCAGGCTTGCACCCCGTGAATGCAGGGTTCGCAGCCGTCGGGCGCCCTCGCGGAGCTTGCTGCGCAGCACACCGTTCATGCGCCTCGAATTCGAGGAGCTGTCCGTTTCGGGCATGACGGCTTTCGGAACCAGGCCGTGCTTTTGCACCAGATTGACGAACATGTTCCATTGGCCACCGTCAGAGAGCGGCGCATCGAGCAGGAACGCAATCGATCGATCGCCTACATCCCGGTCAGCTGAGTCGAGGATGGCTTCCAGGAAGTAGTTGGCGCGTTCCAGCTTGTCCCAGAACATGAGGTAGTTCTGGCTAAACTCGAACTCCTTGACGTCGAACGATGTGCGGGCTGCAAAACGCAGCAGGTTGAGGCCGGCGAACATCCAGCACCGGCCAGTCTGCTTCTGGTTGGTGACACCCCAGTCGTCCAGGAGGGTCGAGAAGGTGTGGTCCGTCTCGAACACCACGCGCTGGTTGAGCGCAATGTCGTCGAGACCGTTGCGGGTGACGGCGTTCTGGGCAAGGCGGAACGCCGGGTTCGCCAGGAACGTGGCTTGCTGGCCGCGCAGTGGCTGGACGGCCAGCGCTCCCGCTGGATCGCCATCCGTAGCCGGAGGTCGCACTTGTGTCTGAGTCACTGCGTTGGTGCTCCTTGTCAGCGTGAGAGCATGACACTATTGGGTTGTGAAACGGATCGAACTTGCCTATGGCCGAAGTGGCCTCAGTGTAGAGGTTAGCCCGGACGCGGACGTGATCGAGCCGCGGTTCGTCGCCGGCCTGGCTGACGAGGCGACCGCCATTCGGAACGCGCTGCGGGCGCCAACCGCCGGCACACCCCTGGTGGATGCGGTCACGTGTGGCGCATCGGTTGGCATTTCTGTGTGCGACGTGACGCGGCCGTTTCCGGGCTCCCGCGTTCTGCCAGTGCTGGTCGAGGAGCTGCAAGCCCACGGCGCCGGACCAATCACCGTCTTCGTCGCGACCGGCACCCATCGCGCCTGCACGCCCGACGAGCTGGACCAGATGCTGGGACCAGACGTGCAGCGGCTGTGCGAGGTGGTCCAGCATGATGCATTCGACGCGTCGCGGCACCGCGCGGTGGGAACGGTGCTGGATTCGAACACGCCGGCGCTGGTGGAGTCAGCCTTCGTCGACACACACGTGCGGATCACGACGGGCTTTATCGAACCTCACTTCTTTGCCGGCTTTTCCGGCGGACCGAAAATGGTTGCTCCGGGCCTGGCTGCGCTCGAGACGGTGCTTGACCTGCACTCTGCCGCCCGCATAGCCCACCCGCGGGCGACGTGGGGCGTTACCCAGGGCAACCCCGTGCATGATGCGGTACGCGCTATCGCCAGAGGGGTGGGAGTGGCGTTCAATTTGGACGTGACGCTGAATCGGGATCACGCCATCACCAGTGTTTTTTCCGGCGAGCTCTTCGCCAGCCACGCAGCGGGTTGCGCGTACGCCCGCGCGACCGCGATGGCCGCGGTACGCGGGGCCTACGACGTCGTGCTGACCACCAACAGTGGCTACCCGCTGGACCAGAACCTGTATCAGAGCGTCAAGGGCATGAGCGCCGCGGCCCAGATCGTCAAACCCGGCGGCAGCATCATCGTTGCCAGTGAATGCTCGGACGGTTTGCCAGCGCACGGCGGTTACCGCGACCTGCTGCGACGCGGCAATGACCCGGACGCCTTCCTCGAGCAGTTGTTCGAGCCAGATTTCTCCGTCCACGATCAGTGGCAGGTCCAGGTCCAAGCGCAGATCCAGCGCAAGGCGCGCGTCTTCGTCAAGGCTGACGGGCTATCACCCGAACAGGTGCGTGAGGCCTGGTTCGAGCCAGTTGGCGATATCGACGAGTGTGTGCGTCGACGCCTGGCCGCGGCCGGCGCAGGCGCAAGGCTAGCGGTCTTGCCGCAGGGTCCACAAACGATCCCCTACATCCGCGAATGAGTCTCGCGCGCTGTACGGCCGCCAGCATGCAATTCTTGTTAGATACGTCGCGTGAAACCGACTGAGCGGCAACGACTGCGTGCTCTTTTTGGTGAAGACGCCGAGCGCTATGAGCGGGCGCGGCCAACCTATCCCTCAGCCGTGTTCGACGATCTCGCCGCGTTCGGACACCTGGCGCCAGGTTCACGGGTCCTGGAGATTGGATGCGGGACCGGGCAGGCCACGTTGCCGCTTGCGGAGCACGGGTACTGCGTGGTCGCAGTAGAGCTGAGCCCGGAGATGGCCGGCGTCGCGCGTCGCAAGCTGGCCCACTTTCCAAGGGTTCAGGTCGTCGTTGCTGCATTCGAGGAGTGGCTTCTGCCCGAAGAACCATTCGACGCGGTGGTCTCCGCGACCGCTTTTCATTGGATCGATCCGGAGGTGCGCGTTCAACGGAGCGTTGCCGCGCTTCGGCCGGCAGGCACCCTGGCCACCATCAGCACCCACCACATCGCCGGGGGTGACGAGGCGTTCTTCGCCAAAGCCCAGTCGTGTTACGAGCGTTGGGACCCGCTCACACCGCCCGGGCTCCGCTTGGAGCAGCCGGACGAAATCCCAACAGACGCCGCCGAGCTGAGCGATTCGGGCCTGTTCGACGCACCCACGTTCCGTCGCGACGAATGGGACCAGCAGTACACCGCGGCCAGCTATCGCGACGTGTTGCTCACGTACTCCAATCATCGCGCTCTGGCGCCTCCGAGCCAGTCAGGCCTACTGGACTGCATCACCACATTGATCCAAACCAGCTACGGCGGCAGAATCTCCAAACGCTACATGACAGAGCTCCGCATGGCACGTAAGACGGCTCCACACGACTCACCAATCGGCTGACCCGCTGTCACCGACTCCGCACGCGTCGTTTGCTAGCCGGCGAGGTTCGCCCGCAGGCACTGTCGGTGCGGAGGGGCGGCCAGGCGTTACGCTCTGTCCTGCATGGGGCATACGCCACCAATCTACGTTCGCAACCTCACCAAAGTCTTTCGCGTCCACGAGCGGGAAGAAGGTCTCGCCGCCACGCTGCGCTCTCTGTTCAAGCGGACCTTCAAGTTGGTGCCGGCGGTGCAGAACGTGTCATTCGAAATTGGTGAAGGGGAGGTGGTCGGCTTTCTCGGGCCGAACGGCGCGGGCAAGACCACCACTCTGAAGATGCTCAGCGGCTTGCTGTATCCCAGCGATGGCGAGGTGCGCGTGCTCGGGATGATTCCGTGGCGCAGGGAACGGCAACTGTTGAGCGCGATCACCCTCGTGATGGGCAATCGCTCACAGCTGGTGTGGGACATCCCAGCTGCCGACTCGATGCGGGTGCTGCAGGAGATCTTTCAGTTGCCGGAGGATGGCTACAGGCGGACGCTGGATGAGTTGACGGATCTCCTGGAGCTCGAGCCGCTACTGCACAAGCCGGTGCGTAGCCTGAGCCTCGGCGAACGAATGAAAGTCGAGTTCGCTGCTGCGCTCATCCACAGTCCACGAGTGCTCTTTCTGGATGAGCCCACCATTGGTCTCGACGTGACGATGCAGTCGCGCATTCGCGGATTCGTCGCAGAGTACAATCGCCGCACCGGCGCTACGGTCCTGCTCACCAGCCACTATATGGATGACGTGGTTGCGCTGTGCAAGCGCGTCGTCGTCATTCACCACGGCTGCCTGCTGTACGACGGCGCGCTGGCTGGGCTCGCCGAACGGATGGCGCCCTACAAACTGATCCGCGTCACCCTGCGCGACGGTGTGCTGGACACTCCGCTCGCAGCGTACGGTGAACCTATCCAACGCGAAGAGAACCGCGTCACTCTGCGCGTGTCGCGTGAGAGCGCGCCCGAGAGTACCGCCCGCCTGGTCCAGGATCTGCGCGGTCAGGTGCTCGACCTGACCCTTGAAGACCCGCCGATCGAGGAGGTCATCGACCGCGTCTTCAATGAGGCCGAAGTGCTGCACGTGGCCGAAGCCGAATTGGTCGCTCCGGGGTCATGAGGGCGCTGCTCCGCGTCTATCACGTCCTTTTCGTGGCCAACTTTCAGGCGGCGACCCAGTACCGCGTGCAGTCGGTGTTGTGGTTGTTGTTCGCGGTCATCCGCCCCGTCGTGTTCCTGGCTGCCTGGTCCGCGGCTGCGAATGCGCAGGGTGGCGCCATTGGCGACTTCAGCGTGGCCGACTTCGCCGCCTACTACATCTGCCTGACCCTGGTGAGCCAGCTCACGATGGCCTGGGACGCCTACGATTTCGAGTACGAGATACGTCAGGGGAAGCTGTCGCCAAAGTTGTTGCGGCCGCTGCACCCGCTCCACTACGCCGTCGTGCAGAACATCGTCTTCAAGGTGGTGACGTTGCCGGCTCTGATTCCGGCCCTGGTGCTCATCGCCTTGACTTTCCAGGTGCACTTTCAAACGCAACTCTGGCAACTGGTCGTCTTCGTGCCGAGCGTCCTGCTGGCGGTGGCGCTGCGCTTCGTGTTCGGTTGGGTGCTGGCCGCGCTTGCTTTCTGGACCACCCGCCTGCACGCCATCATGCACCTGTACGACCGCGCATCGTTCATCTTTGCGGGGCAAATCGCACCCCTATCACTCTTGCCGGCACCGCTGGCTGCGCTGGGTTACGCGCTGCCGTTCGCCTACATGCTGTGGGCGCCATCCGAGATCCTGCGTGGCGGCGCGACCTTCGATCAGGCGATGATGATCCTGGGAGCGCAGCTGGCATGGCTCGGCCTCAGCTGGCTGGCGTTCATCGTGGTCTGGCGCGTGGGGCTGCGCGAGTTCAGCGGGGTGGGTGCGTGAGATATCTCCGGCTTCTCGGCATCTTCGCGCGGACCGAGCTTCAATTTGCCATGGAGTATCGCGTCAACCTGTTGCTCGACCTGTTCGAAGAAGTGGTCATCGTCCTGAGCAGTCTGACTGCCATGCTGGTGCTGTTTTCCCACACCGGGGTGATCAACGGCTGGACGCTGGCCCAGATGATTGTGCTCCTGGGCGTCTACTACATCATCCAGGGCGCCAATTCGGTTCTGTTCGAGGCCAGCTTCGAGCGTTTTATGGAGCACGTGCGCCTCGGTACGCTCGAATTCATTCTTATCAAGCCTGCCAACAGTCAGTTTCTGGCTAGCGCTCGCCACGTGCAGGTGGCGCAGCTGGGCCAACTCCTGCTGGGGCTGGCGATGGTGGCCATTGGCGTCGCGCAGATCGGCGAGGGTGTCGGAGCGCTGGAGGGGCTGGCGTTTGTGGTCACACTGGCGTGCGGCCTGGGCCTGGTCTACTGCCTGCTGCTGGTGTTGAGTACGCTGGCGTTCTGGTTCGTGCGCGTCGAGAACCTGCTGGCAATTTTCTGGTCGTTCGTCGACGCCGGACGCTTTCCCGTCGACGTGTACCCGGGCTGGTTGCGGATCACCCTCAGCACGGTCGTGCCCATCGGCATAGCCGTGACTGTTCCAGCTGAGGCGATCGCCGGGCGGCTCGACACGCTGGGGCTGGTCAGCATGGTGGCCGGAACGGCGCTGGTGTGGTGGTTCGCCGGCTGGTTCTGGAAGCAGGGCCTGCGCAACTACAGCGGTGCGTCGGCCTGAATTTTATTGAACAGAAATGAGTGCCACGCCAGTCAGCGCGCACACAACGCCCGTGGCCTGGCTCGCCGACAGGCGCTCGCGGAGTACCACCCGCGCCAGGAGGACCGTCACCACGGGAAACAGCGAGGCCAGCACCGCGGCCAGGCTGACCATACCAAGTGTGCTGGCGTACGCGTACAGGACGTTCGCGCCAGTGTCCAGCGCGCCAACCAGCACCAGGCTTGGTACACCTGACCAGCCAATTGACAGGGATGGCCGCAACACCAACGTAGCGATCACCATAACGGCCAGGCCAGTCAGACGCTGGACAACCGTTGCCCACAGCACATCGCGAACGCTGGCTTCGTGGAGCAGGACGAAGAACCCACCGAATCCGAGCGCGGCCACCAGAGCCAGAACGACGCCGCGCGCCAGCATAGGCCGACTCGCCGTGTTGGGTTCAGCCGCTGCGCGCGACGCCAGCACGATGCCCACGACTGCCAGGCCCATGCCGAGGCTCTGGAGCGGAGTCGTACGCTCGCCGCGCAGGATGCCAAACAGGACCGGCAAGGCCGCGCCAGTGGCCGAGATGGGAGCGACGCTGCTGACGAGCCCGACCCCCATCCCCCGATCGAGAGCGGCTATCCCGATCCGACCAGATGCGCTCCCAGCGACGGCGAAGCCGACCGTTCGCACATCCAACAGCGGCTGGGCGTGCAGCACCGCCAGCGGCAGCATCAGCGCCAGGCCTACCAGCTGGGTGACGAGCATGACCACGCTCAACGCGAGGCGACGGCTAGTGAGCCCGCCCAGAAAGTCGGACACGCCCCAGGCCAGCGCCGACGCTAGAGCCAGGACCACGGGCAGCATGCGCCCAAGGCTAGACCAACCGTGACGTGGAGGACTCGTTCGCTATGTTGCCGCCTTGTTCTACACTTCGACGTGCAGCGCGCATCCATTCGCGCGGCGCTGGTCTTGGCTCTGCTGCTGTCGAGTGGCGCTGGCCCTAGCGCCGTTACCGGGTTGGCGCAGTCGACGGATGTCACCGGCCTACAGTTCGTGGCCGATAACGCCGCAACCGCCGCCAACGCAGCGTCCACCGCGCCCCTGTCGGCGAGCCCGCTGGGTGGCGTCGATGGCGCGCCTTCCGAACGATGGGTGGCGCTGCCGGCCGGGTTCAGCATGGCCAAGATTGCCACCGGGCTGCGGGGCCCGCGGTTCATGGCTTTTGACGCTGCCGGCAACTTGCTGGTAGCCGACGCCCCGGCCGGCAGTGTGTACCGTTACCCTGCCGCGGGTGGTTCGATCGCCGCCAGCGACCATCCGCCGACTGCGCTCATCAGCGGTCTCGGCGGGCCGTCGAACGTGGCCGTGCACGACGGCTACCTGTACGTCGGCGAGACGCGCAGCATCAGTCGCTTTGCGTATGCAGAAGACGAGCCGCCCGGACCCCGCGAAGTGGTCGTGGCGGATCTACCGACGGGCGGACACAGTACGCGTACGGTGCTCTTCGGCTTCGACGGCAGCATGTACGTTTCCATCGGCTCCTCGTGCAACATTTGCGACGAGTCGGATGCGCGCCGTGCGGCCATCCTTCGGTTTAGCTCGGGTTCGCCGGCCTCAGGCTCCGAGCGCTTCGGGTTCGGGCTGCGCAACGCAGTCGGGCTGGCGATCCAGCCAACGACCGGACTCCTGTGGGCGACGGTCAACGAGCGCGACAACCAGGGCGCCGAGATCCCGCCCGACCTGGTGACCATCGTTCGATCGGGACAGAACTTCGGTTGGCCGGACTGCCAACCGCCGAACGCAACGCCACAAGAGGCTGGCCGTGACTGCTCGGCCATCACGCCGCCTACCATCGGGCTGCAGGCGCACGGCGCGCCTCTCGGACTGGCCTTTTATTCCGGCCAGCAGTTCCCTCCCGACTACCACAACGACCTGCTGGTGGTCCAGCACGGCTCCTGGAACCGCAGTCCTCCAGCTGAGTCGAAGCTGGTCCGGATCCACTTTGACGGCGACCGACCCGTTTCGGCTCAGGATTTTGCAACTGGCTGGCAAAACGCCGATGCCAGCCGTTGGGGCCGCCCGGCCGGGGTCGTCGTCGCACCCGACGGCAGCCTGATCGTCTCGGACGATCAGTCGGGCACGCTGTACAGGATCGCGTACACCACCTGAGCGCCGAACGCTTGACATCTAGAACAAAAGTTCTATAGTGGTCGAGTGACAGTCGCCGACGCCGCTGCTACAGGCAGCACTGGCGCCTATTCCGATGGACCGGCGTTTCGCCTGGTACTGCCTCGCGACAAACGTGACCGTCTGGCCGAGCGCGCGGCCGGGCTCACGCGGCTGCGCGCGTGCAGTGTTGCGGGCTGTCGGGCTGAAGGCATGCCTGTCCTGCTGGTCGACTCTGAGCTGGAAGCCGTGCTGTGTCCTGTCCACCAGCTGGTGCTACTGGATGGCTCACCCGTAGCGGGTCAACCGATGCTGGCTACCGCTGCCTGGTAGCTCATACGCCCGCACCGCTGCAACACCTGAGCGGCACATCCGTTAGGGATTTAGACAGCAAATAACCGCACGTACAAAAAGGAGCGCGACACGGCTGCCGGTTGGAGGCGGCCAGCAGTCGTGTACCTCGCGCTCCAGAGCCTAGTATCGGGACCCTCCTGGTAAATTGCAAGGGCGGGATGCTTCGAGCCGCCCGCGTCAGTAGGAGCGCGGCATACCCAATACGTGGTGGCCGACGTATGCCAGCACCAGGTTGTTGTTGATCGGCGCGACGCTGTACAGGCGGGTTTCGCGGAACTTCCGCTCCACGTCGAATTCCACCGCAAAGCCATAGCCGCCGTGGGTATCCAGGCACGCGTTGGCGGCATCCCAGGCCGCCTGGCTGGAGAGCAGCTTGGCCATGTTGGCTTCGGCGCCGCACGCCTGGCCGGTGTCGAACAACCAGGCGGCCTTGTATCGCAAGAGGTCGACGGCTTCGAGTCGAGCGTGCGCCTGCGCAATCGGAAACTGCACACCCTGGTTGGTGCCGATCGGGCGGCCAAAGACGACCCTGGAGGAGGCGTACTTCGCGGCCCGCTCGATGAACCACCGACCGTCGCCGATGGACTCGGAGGTGATGAGAATGCGCTCCGCGTTCCAACCATCGATGATGTAACGAAAACCCATACCTTCTTCGCCGATCAGGTTTTCGGCTGGTACTTCCAGGTCCTGGATGAACAGCTCGGTGGTGTGGTGGTTCAACATCGTTTCGATCGGTCGGATTTGGATCTGGCCTCGCTCGACGGCGAGCCGCAGGTCCACCAGGAAAACGCTCAGACCACGCGTCTTGTCGGACAGCTCGTCGTACGGGGTGGTGCGTGCGAGCAACAGGAGCAGGTCTGAGTGCTGGGCCCGCGAGGTCCAAACCTTCTGCCCGTTGACGATATAGCGGTCGCCTCGGCGGACGGCAGTTGTTTTCAGGCGCGTGGTTTCCGAGCCCGCGTCTGGCTCGGTCACACCGAAGGCTTGCAAGCGCTGGTCTCCGCCGGCCACTCCAGGTAAATACCGCTGTTTCTGTTCGGCTGAACCGTGCCGCAAAAGCGTACCCAGGATGTACATCTGGGCGTGCGCGGCGCCAGCATTGCCGCCGCTGCGGTTGATCTCTTCCAGGACGATGGACGCCTCGGCGATGCCCAGGCCGGCGCCGCCGTACTCGCTCGGAATGAGGACCGATAACCAGCCGGCGCGAGTGAGGGTGCGGACGAACTCGGTGGGGTACGCTCGGCTGCGGTCCAGAGCACGCCAGTACGTATCCGGGTAAGTAGCGCACAACTCGCGGATCGCGACACGGACTGCGCCGTGCTCCTCAGGAACGCTAAAGTCCATCGCTTGGGTCGCCCCAGCCGACCTGGGCGCGAACAGATAGAGAATCTCCGTCGGGGGACACTACACAGAACGGTAGCCGCCGAGGCCAGCTTTCGCCAGCCGGGCGGCGTTGCTCACAGCTCTGGGCTACCCCACCAGATTCGAGGTGAAGCCCAGGATGCCGAAGCCAACGGCCAGCATCAGGCAGTTGCGGGCCAGACGCGGGCGACCGACTTCGGCCGTGCGTACCAGTAGCAGCACCCCGGCCAGGACCACGCCCAGCTTCATCTCGATCAGACCGATTGGTCCTGCGTTCTGCACGAGGTAGCGGGCGAGCGGGTTCTGTTCGAGGTCGAGGCCGTACACCTGCATCATCCGCAGGCCGGTGGCTAGGTCGAGCACGTGCATGAACATGGCGAAGCTTGCCAACAGGTAAATACCGTGCCGCCCGGTTGCCATGGTGGCGCCCCAGCTGTCGTCGGCGCCGAGCAGCACCCATCGCGTACGCTGGCGCACCCTGGTCAATACTCCGGCTTGCTGCACCCAATCCACCCGAACGCTTGAGGAATGTGAGCCAGAGTACTCGCGCAAACGGCAAACAGCGTTGACCAGAGGTTGAGAAACGACGCGGCGTTCGGTCGCAGTGGCTTTGGGCCGCCGTATGATTTGCAGACACATGGCACTTCAGGCGGATGTGGTCGTCGGTGCACCGGGTTCGGCCGGGGTATTCAGCACCCAGTACGTCGACCTGCCGGATCCATTAGCCCTGGATTGTGGACGCCGCCTGGACCAGGTCCGTATTGCGTATGAGACGTACGGGCACCTGTCACCAGCCAGGGACAATGTCATCCTGGTGTGTCACGCGCTCAGCGGTGATCAGCACGCGGCCGGCTGGAGCGACGATCCCGAGACACCCAGCGCGGTCGACGGGTTCCGCGCCGACGAGCGCGGCATCGCCGCCCGGGGTGGCCTTGGCTGGTGGGACGGCATGATCGGGCCTGGCAAGGCATTCGACACCAACCGCTACTTCGTGGTGTGCAGCAATCTGATCGGCTCATGTCGCGGCTCGACGGGTCCTGGCTCGCCGGATCCCAAGACTGGCAAGGCGTATGGCCTCAATTTCCCGGTCGTGACCGTCGCCGACATGGTGCGCGCCGAAGAACGCCTGCTGGCGGCGCTGGGGATCGACTCGTTGCTGGCGGTCAGCGGTGGCTCGCTGGGTGGCATGCAGGCACTCGAGTGGGCGGTGGCGTTTCCTGAAAAAGTGCGTGCCTGCATACCCATCGCCAGCACGGCTCGCCTCGGCGATCAGGGCATGGCCTGGAACGCGATCGCCCGCAACGCCATCATGGCCGATCCGAATTGGCAGGGCGGTTACTACTATGGCACGGGGCGAGCGCCGACAGCGGGCGTCGGCGTCGCGCGCATGGTCGGACATGTCACGTATCTGTCGGCGGAGTCGATGCACGAGAAGTTCAACCGCCGCCTACAAGAGCGCTCGGACTACTCGTTTACACTCACCGAACCCGACTTCGCCGTGGAGAGTTACCTGCGGCATCAGGCTGAGACGTTCTCGGGCCGATTCGACGCCAACAGCTACCTCTACATCTCGCGTGCGTTGACCTACTTCGATCTGGCCCGTGACCGGGGTAGTGGATCACTGCAGCGCGCACTGGCCAACGTACGAGCTCGCTGTCTGCTGATTTCGTTTTCGTCGGACTGGCTGTACCCCCCACCCGATTCACAGGCGCTCGAGTTGGCGTTGCGGACAAACAACAAGCAGGTCGAGCATCATCTCATCCGCGCCAGCTATGGCCACGACTCGTTTCTGCTCGAGGAGGCGCGGCAGGCGCCGATCATCGCCACGCTTTTGGAGGAGGTTGCAAACACTCGGCATGCTTGACCCTGAGTCATCACCACACGCATTCGGGTTCGACACACGGGCCGTGCATGCCGGGCAGCGCCCCGACCCGTATACCGGAGCGCGCGCGGTCCCGATCTTCCAGACGACCAGCTACGTGTTCGAAGACGCTGAGTCAGCCGCCGCCTACTTCAACCTCCAGGAGTACGGCAACACCTACGCCCGCATCATGAACCCAACCGTTGCGACGTTCGAGGAGCGTGTCGCCAGTCTGGAGGGCGGCGCTGGCGGCGTTGCTTTTGCGAGCGGCCTGGCCGCCCAGGCAGCGGCGCTATTCACCATGCTCCAGCCGGGCGATCACATTGTCGCGTCGGGCGCGCTGTACGGCGGCACCGTTACCCAGCTCAAGCATCTCTCGCGGAAGCTCGGGTTGGGGTTGACATTCGTCGACCCGGATGACACACACGCGTGGCAGCGAGCGGTTCGTGACGAGACCAAGCTGCTGTATGGCGAGACGATCGGCAATCCGGGCGGCAACGTGCTCGACATCCGCGCCATAGCCGACATTGCGCACTCGATCGGTGCGCCGCTGATGGTCGACAATACATTCGCAACGCCGTACCTGTGTCGTCCGATCGACTTCGGCGCGGACATTGTCGTGCATTCGGCGACGAAGTTCATCGGTGGCCACGGCACGAGCATTGGCGGCGTGGTCGTGGAGTCGGGCACATTCAACTGGGCCAACGGTCGCTACCCGGTGGTGGCCGATCCGTCCCCTGCTTATCACGGCCTGGCCTTTTACGAAACGTTCGGCATGTATGGCTACCTGATGAAACTGCGCTCTGAATCATTGCGCGACCTGGGCGCGTGTATGAGTCCTTTCAATGCGTTCCTGTTTCTGCTCGGGCTCGAGACGTTGCCCCTGCGTATGGCGCGGCACGTCGAAAATGCTGCCGGGGTGGCGCGCTTTCTCCAGCAGCACCCGGCCGTGGAACGCGTGCGCTACGCGGGTCTACCGGACAGCCCGTATCGCCCGCTGGTGGACAGATACTTGCCCAAAGGGGTCGGCGCGGTGTTCGCGTTCGACCTTCTGGGCGGCCGACAAGCCGGGCAGCGATTCATCGAGGCACTTCGACTCTGGAGTCACCTGGCGAACGTCGGCGACGCCAAGAGCCTGGTCATTCATCCGGCAAGCACCACGCACCGACAACTGAGTGACGAGGAGCTGGTGGCGGCTGGGATCAGCGGTGGGACGATCCGGTTGTCGGTTGGTCTCGAGAATCTGGAGGATCTGGTGTGGGATCTCGAGCGCGGTCTCGAAGCGGCCGGGGCCAGCTGCGCGGGCTCAGAGGTTAGTTCGAACGGCGTCAGCGCGGTGGCGGCCCAGCCGACGCAGGTAGCCAGATGACAGACGCGGGTGTGGTTTGCGCTTTGCCGGATCGGTCGGCTGCCGCCGAGGTACGCAAATATCAGGACGCGCTGGTCATCCGCGAAATTCTGCATACGGCGCGAACCATCGCCGTGGTCGGGCTGTCCTCCAATGTTTTGCGCCCGAGCCACTTTGTCGGTTTTTATCTGAAGCGGCATGGCTACCGCGTCGTGCCGGTCAACCCCAACGAACGCGAGGCCCTGGGCGAAACGGCCTTCGCCAGCCTGAGCGACATCCCGTTTCACGTGGACGTGGTCGACGTGTTCCGTGCGCCAGCGTTCGTGCCGGCCATCGCCGAAGAGGCAGTCCACATCGGAGCTGGCGCGCTGTGGTTGCAATTCGGCGTTATCAGCCCGCTTGGCGCACAGACCGCCGAACGAGGCGGCCTGCACGTGGTGGTGGACCGGTGCATGAAAGTCGAGCACGCTCGACACATGGGCCGCATGCATTGGCTGGGGTTCAATACGGGCGTGGTGAGCGCGCAGCGACAGTCGGTTCTGTAGAGCGGAAGCCCAGACCCGGGGTGATCAGGGGCCGGTTGGCGAGGCTGGTGCGTCGGGGTGGTCGTCGGTCTGGACTTTCCAGGTGCCGTTGTCCTGAACGAGGGTATAAACGTTGCGCTCGCGCGCTTGTTCGGTGGTGCCGTCGCTAAAGGTCGTGCTCCAGGTTTCGTACGCCGTAGCTGTCGCTGTTGCGCCGTCAGTAGTGATGTCGCCCCATTCAAGCTTGAGGAGCTTGACTTCAGTAACGCCGTGGGCGACCAGATCCTGATTGGTCTGCACCTCTTCCGCGTAAAAAGCCGGCATGGCCGTGGCCGCCATCACGGTCTGGTCATTGCTGGCAAGTGCCTGGGCCTGCGCGTCATCCAGAGCCTGGATCACCTGTTGGATGGTCTGCTGCGTAGCGGTGTCCGCGGGAGTGCCCACCGCCGGCGAAACTGCCGCTGGGGCTGCAGCTTTCCCGGGCGCCGAGGCGGTGGTCGTCGCGGCCGGTCGCGACAGCGTGCCAGTTGGCAGGCGGGTGACCGCAACGGCGATGCCCCCGATCAGGACAACCAGCAATCCGAGCAGGACTACCAGGCCGCCGGCGCGACGCACACCGCCAGCCCTTGACGACGGCTTAGCGGCTTCGAACTCGGAGGTGTTGCTTGGGAGCACGGCGGTAGGTAGTAGAACCCCAGGTGCCAGCATTCAAGCACCAGAATTCTGGATCAGAACTTAAATATCAGATCTTCGACTCGTGGGGCCAGAATCGCTTCCGAGCCGACGCTCTAGTCGTTCGTCGATGCCGGACGCTTTCCCATCGACGTGTACCCGGGCTGGTTGCGGAACACCCTACAGCACGGTCGCGCCCATCGGCATAGCCGTGACTATTGCAGCTGAGGGCATCGCCGGGCGGCTCGACACGCTGGGGCTGGTCAGCATGGTGGCCGAAACGGCGCTGGTGTGGTGGTTCGCCGGCTGGTTCTGGACTGATATCTCGCGTGATCTACCTGAGCGCGACTGCGGCTGCTCGAGCCAGGGCGCGTTCGACCTGGTTCACCAGATCGTCGTAGTCGAACGGCTTCTGAACCACGCCTGCCGCCTGACGCGCGTCCTCCTGGTTCATGAGCCCGGCGTAGGCACTCACGATGATGACCGGGATGGCGTCCGTCGACCACTCTGACTTGAGCTCGCGCAGCACCTCGAGGCCGGACTTGGTAGGCAGCGCGAGGTCCAACAGAATCACGTGGGGAGCATGCCGGCGAGCCATTTTGAGGCCTTCTTCCCCGGTCTTGGCCTCGACGACCGCGAAGCCTTCACCCGCCAACAGGGCCGTCGTGATCGTTCGCGTCCAGGGGTCGTCTTCGATGACGAGTACTGTTTTTTGGCCTAGCGTCTCGACGATCATGGCTATCCTCCTGAGCGCGGCCCACGCTTTGCCACTGAAAGGTAACACTTCAGTCTCAATTCGCCAAGGGGGCCACCTAGGCGCAACCTTGAAGGCCCGCACACACGCGGGTGAACACTATCCCAGGGCGACCAAGAATGGACCGTCACGCTGACCTCGAACACCCTGCCACCGTGGGATGGGCAGCGTGGCCGGGGTGTTGTTCAAACACCGTTCGGAGTCGATATCAGGCTGGCTATCGGGCTAGAGCGGGATGGGGTGTCCCTGGGCTTCGGCGAGAGCGCGCAACCTCGGCCAGGCGACCATGATGTAGTAGACGTACTGCTCGGGCTGCAGCTCCTCGGTGCGCACTTCCGCGTAGCCAGGCCGAACCAGATACTGGATAAGGACGTCGGCCGCCGCATTCTGCACCGGATCGCGACTGTCGTACGGCACCTCGCCCTGTTCATCAGCATTGGCGCGCGCCCGGGCATCGGTTATCGCCAGCCGAAACTCGTCCAGCTCGCTCCGGGCTTCGGCGAGCTCATTGCGTTCGGCGCGCTGCTGGTCTTCTTGTACATCCGCCAGACTGCGGCGCGCGGTAGCTTGCATTTCGCGCTCGAGTCCCTCGACTTCGAGACGATCACGTGTCAGCGCGTCCAGCAACGCCGCGTACGCGCGCTCGTCAGTCCGCCAGTCCAGGGCACCAAAGCCACTTAGCCAACGTTGCGAAGGACGCGCTTGTCGGGACATGCGACCGCAGGGTATCAAAAACCATGTCGCGTCAAACTAGACTGGAGCTGTATGGCTTTCGGTGATGTATCGAGGGGTGCCGTCCGGCTCGACGCGCGGCACGCGGGTCGCGAACAGCCCCAACCAGCCATGTGTCAGGGAGAAACCACTGGTGAGTAGTTCATCCACCTCCTCTTCGTCCTCCTCAGATCAGTTCACGCCAAGCGAGTGGGCGCGGCAAACGATGCTCTCGGACGTCATGCAGCAGAAGGGTCTGCTGATTGGGGCTGGGGTGGTGCTTGGCGTCGTCTTGCTGCTGCTGCGGCGCCCGCCGGCCCCCGAGAAGCAGGCCGTCAGACGACTGGTGCGCGATTGGCGGAATGTCGACGATGCTGGCGACGTACGCGCCCTGATTGGCTCTAACCTGCCTACACTTGCCCGGCCCGCGCTCCTGCTGGCGCTCCACGAGGTCGAGCGGCAGGTCCACCGAGGTTTGCGCAACCTCGAACGGGATATCGAGCGGCTCTAGATCGGCTCCCCTAGCGAATAGCCGGCTCGCGAGTGCGTCAACACGTAACGAGGTTTGCTAGCCAGGTCTTCTATCTTGCGCCGCAAACGCGCAACGTTGACGCGCAACAGGTGGATCTCGTCGCGATAGGCGGGACCCCAGACGTGCTCGAGGATGACTCGACTGGCGCGTGTCTGGCCGGGTTTGCGGGCGAGAAAAGCCAGGATCTTGAACTCGGTTGGGGTCAGCTCGAGAACGCGTTCGCTCTTGTAGGCAAGGTGCTGGTTGAAGTCGATCCGTAGCTCATGGGTGATGAACATGTCCGGTTCAGGGTCGTGGGTATAAGCCCGCGAGCGTCGCAGCATCGCCGCAACCCGAGCCAAAAGCTCGCGGCTGGCAAATGGCTTCGTCTGATAATCGTCTGCGCCGGCGTCGAGGCCGGCCACCTTGTCCTCCTCGCCGCCGAGACCGGTGAGCATCAAGATTGGTGAAATCACGTCCTCGGCGCGCAGCTGCCGACACAGTTCGATGCCGTTCATACCTGGCATGCCGACATCCAAGAGGTACAGGTCCGGCTTGACGTCGCGAGCCGTCTCGAGTGCGCTCAAGCCATCCGCGGCGGCGAACACCTGAAAGTGGTTCTCCAGAGTCCAGGTCAGCAGCTTACGGATTCGCGCATCATCGTCGACGATGAGCACCGTTTGGGGTGTGTCCGCAGCAGGACTGGCGATTTGCCCCTCACTATCGTCCACTGCGTCGCCCAACCTGAGAACTCATTCAGACGACCGATTCGTGCAGGTCGAGCGTCGAGCCGGTCAGACTCGGGCGGGGCGTCTCACGAATGCGGGTCACGCGCCGCAGCTGGTCGACGGTTTCGGCCAGCTCCCTGGCCCCGCTCACGATCTCGCTGACCAGTTGGGCCATGCTGTGCGGCAGGCCCGGATGTTCGCCCAGCATCTCAGCGTACCCCAGGACTACGCCCAGGCGATTGTTCAACTCATGCTGGGCCGTACGCGTCGCGAGCAACACACCTTCGAGGCGCGCCCGTTCGATGGCTGCCAGAGCAGCTGCGCATAACGTGCCCATGGTTTCGAGGTTTTCGATTTCGGCGCGACCGAAGGTACGCAGGGTGTCGCGCGTACCAATGACCACGGTGCCGAGCAGATGGCCTTCGTGGACCAGCGGGACGGCGAGACTGCCGGAGTTGGTCGCCGGCAGATGCTGACTGGCCGCCAGCTCTGCCACTGTTCGCATCGTGGCCAGCAGCTCCTGCGCCTGTGCCTCGTTCAGACCCACCAGCTGTTGGGCGACAGGGGTACTCTCGTCGGCGGCGCCCGACCGAATGACCAGCCCGGCTTCGGCATGGCTCAGCATAACCGCCTCGTTCAGCAGCGTCCCGAACAGACGTGCGGGGTCGGTCGAGGTTGCGACCAGACGGGCCAAGCGCAGCAAAGCCTCACGTCGCCGGTGAAGGGAGATGACTCGGTCAGCCGTAACCATACGGGCGCTGAAGTCTTCCATGTCGAACGGCTTGGCGAGGTAGTCGTCGGCGCCTGACTTGCGACCCGTCAGGTGGTGCTGCTGATCGCCAAGCGCAGTAAGCAGGATGAAGTAGGCGTACGGCGACTCGTGGTCGCGCACCCTCCGGCAGAGCTCAGGTCCTTCGACATGTGGCATGAGCCAATCGCTGATGATGACGTCGGCACCGGACTGTTCGAATGAATTCCATGCCTCCTGGCCGTCGCGGGCGACACTGACCACGTGGCCCTGGCGCGCGATCAAATCGTGCAACAGGTCGCGGATTCCAGCGTCGTCCTCGGCGATGAGCACGCGCATAGCCATCAGTCCTGCCCCGCGTCCTTGCCGCTGGCCAGACGATCGGCCACTTCCCGAAGGTCGGCGATGCGATACGGCTTAGCGATGACTTCATGCACACCGCGTGCTTGAGCGTCCTTGAGGTCGATGGCTGCGCCCCAGCCAGTCACTAAAACGAAGTGGGTTTGCGGCCAGCGCGCGCGGACGGCTTGCGCCAAATCCCAGCCATTCTGTCCCGATCCCAGGCCGAGATCGGAGATGATCAACTCGAATCGCTCATGCTGAAGGTGTTCGAGCGCTTCTTCACTCGAAAGCGCGAGAACAACGTGATGCCCGCGCTGGGTCAGCACCAGGCTGGCCATGCGCGCAAGCTGCTTCTCGTCCTCCACGACCAGGATGCAAATGCATCGCTTGGGGGCTGAGTCGATGCCTTGCACCGGGTCACGCAGTGCGTCACTGGCAGACGCGGGGGCGCGGGGGAACTTCAAACCAAACGTCGTGCCGCACGTTGGGCTGGACTGCAGTTCGATGGTTCCGCCATGGCGCTTGACTATCGCCGAAACCTGCGACAAGCCTAGCCCAGTCCCGCGCTCGCCTTTGGTCGTGAAAAATGGGTCGAACACTCGCGATTGCACGCTGTCCGGGATCCCGGTGCCCGAGTCATGCACTTCGACAAGCACCCGATCGCCGTCGGCGCGGGCACTCAGGCGGATAGTTCCGCCGCGCGGCAACGCATCCACGGCGTTGAAGATGAGGTTGGTGATCGCCTCGCGCAGGGCGGCGGGCGAGCCATCCAGCGCGCAGCCTGGCTCACAACTGACCTCCAACTCGATCGGTCGACCCTCCGCCTGTGAAGCATCTCGCCAGCGCGGAGCGGTCAAGCGCGCTGCTTCTTGCAGCACGGCGCTGGCGTCCACCCGCTCGGCGTCGGGGGTGAGCTCCTGGGTGCTCACGAACGAGAGCAGGCCTCGGAGCGCCTCGCCGCCTTCGAGCGCGGCTCGTGCGGTGATCCCGACCATCTCGCGGATCCGACTGATATCAGGCACGGGCTGATTGAGCTCCTGGTGAGCGATCTCGCTATAGCCAGTAATCAGCGCCAGCGATTGGTTCAGATCATGCGCTATGCCGCTGGCCATTTCGCCCAGCGCGCGAAGTCGCTCGCCGTGGGCCAGTGAATGTTCGCCCGGCGCCGCTGCCTTTCGCCTCCTGATAGTTGTCGACCCGGTCATACGCTGCGGTCGCCTCCTCGGGCCCCACGCCCGGCAGGCAGCAGCAAGTGTGCCGGAGGACCGGACGCGTTCTACAGCTCGACGAGAATGCCCTCTCGAACGCCGAATACACCCAGGGGTTCAAGCAGCTCGAGCGCTTGGCTGATCTCGGCAGCGGTTACCGTGCGGTGTAATTCAAGTGTGCGGATCGTGTCGGGCAACAGGTAGCGGGCGAGCATCTCAAAGTCGGTAGTTCCCTGGCCCGGCGCCTGATGGTCGCGGCCGGC
>JBPCIO010000379.1:0-31068 GCA_051006215.1 Chloroflexota bacterium | reverse complement strand
GTGTGGGCCGCGGGCGGTTTCCTTGCCGCGCTCCATCGCCTTCCGGATCGGGTTGCTGAGTTCCTCGCGCGCGAGGACGACGTGGCCCCGATAGCCCGCGAGGCTGCCACTCGGCGGGTGTATGCGGTGGGTGGCGGGCCGAACGAGGCCACTGCTACCGAGGCCGTTATCAAAGTCCGTGAGGCCGCTCAGGGCTGGATCGACGGGCTGCCCATCGAGCAGTTTTTGCACGGTCCCATCGTGGCGGTCAACGCCGACGATGTGGCCGTCGTGGTCAACATGCCGGGCCTCGCGGCTGAACGGGTCGGCCAGATTACTCGGGTCCTGGACGGGATTGGCGCGCGCGTGTGGCTCGTCGGAGGGCCGGTGGATGGGTTAGTGCACCAGGCCAGCGTGTTCCGGCTGCCGGAAGTGCCCGAGCTGATCTCGCCGCTACTCGCGGTGGTGCCGGTCCAACTGCTGGCTTACCACATGGCGGTCGCAAAGGGCATTAACCCGGACCTGTTTCGACGTGACGAGGACCGCTACGCCTCCGCCTTCAAGCTGCTCACTCTATGACCAGCTTGGCCCAAATCCGGGCCGGCCGGTGGCGCGGTACGATCCACCAACCATGACGATTCCGAGCGGGGGCGAGGCGAACCACTCAACGCTTCTGAGGTTGTTCGAATCCGCCGCATCGGCGGACCCGGCCGTGGTGGCGCCAGACGGTCTATCCATGAGCTACGGCCAGCTCAGAGTCAATCTGCAGAGTGTGGCTGACAGTCTGGCTGGCCTGGGTATTCAGCGCGCGGATCGTGTGGCCATCGTCCTCCCGCAGGGGATCGAGGCGGTCGTGGTGACTCTGGGGGCAGCCCTCGTCGCCACGGCTGCGCCGCTCAACCCGAGCTTCACTGAGGCAGAATTCCGGTTTTTCTTCGAGGACGTCTCCGCACGAGCGCTTATCGTCCCCGCTGACGGCGCCGAGGCCGCGCGGGCAGCGTGGCCCGTCGGTCCTGAGTTTCCGCTGATCGAAGCAACGCTCGACCCGAGCGGCGACCTGCGGCTCGCCAGCGCCGCCGTTAGCCAGTCGCAGCGCACCGCCACCGAGCCCAGCCAGGACGATGTCGCGTTGGTCCTCCACAGCAGTGGAACGACTGGGCGACCCAAGCGAGCACCGATTCGGCATCGAAATTTGGTGGCATCGGCAGGCAACATTGTCAGCACGTATGGGCTCAGCCCTTCAGACGTCACCGTGTGCGTCATGCCGCTATTCCACATCCATGGGCTGGTGGCCTCCGTGTTGGCCACACTGGCTTCGGGCGGAACGGTGGTCATTCCGGGCCGCTTCAACCCACTCGGATTCAGACGGCTCGTCAGAGCGCAACGGGCGACGTGGTACACGGCAGTGCCCAGTATCCACCAGCTCGTGTTGGCGCGGTCGGCCAGCGCCGAAACGGAGCACACACTCCGTTTCATCCGCTCGGCCAGCGCTGCCCTCCCGCGGGCAACGCTCCAGCAGCTGGAGGAGTCACTCGGTGTCCCGATGCTGGAGGCTTACGGTATGACCGAGGCGTCGCATCAGGTCTCATCCAATCCTCTGCCACCCGGCCGGCGGGAAGCGGGCTCGGTGGGGCGCGGCATCGGTGTGCGGATCGGTGTCATGGACGAGCCTGGCGCGCTCCGCACGATTGGCGCGAGTGGCGAAGTGGTGATCCAGGGGCCTAACGTGATCGACGGGTACGACAGCAATCCCGAGGCCAATGCAGCGGCGTTTACCAACGGCTGGTTCCGGACTGGTGATCTGGGCGTGATCGATGCGTCCGGGTACCTGACGCTTGTCGGCCGACTCAAGGAGATGATCAACCGCGCAGGCGAGAAAATCGCGCCGTTCGAGGTTGACCAGGTGCTGTTGCAGCATCCGTCCGTTTCGGAGGCGGTCTGCTTTGGCGCACCCCACGCGATCTGGGGCGAAGAAGTGCAGGCCGTCGTTGTACTGCGGGGTGAAGCAACTGAGAGGCAGCTCATCCGCCACTGCCAGGAACATCTCGCAGAGTTCAAGATCCCCAGGCGACTGCACTTCGTGGACGCGATCCCTCGCGGCGCCACCGGCAAGGTGCAGCGCAACCGCATCCGCGCGCTCATGGGATTGGAATGAACCCAACCCGTCGTTGCGTGTAGGACTGGCATGCGGTTTGTGATTGTCGGAGCAGGGGCCACTGGTGGCTTCCTCGGCGCACGCCTGGCTGGAGCCGACCAGGACGTCACGCTGATCGCCAGGGGACCACACCTCGAGGCAATGCGGGCGAATGGGCTGCGCGTCATTGGTGGTGGTGACGATTTCGTTGCTCACCCAGCCTGCACCGATGACCTGTCGGTGGTTGGCAGCGCGGACGTCGTGTTTCTGACCGTCAAGGCCCACGCGTTGACGGCGCTGGCGCCCCGTCTGGGGCCGCTACTCGGACCAGACACGGCCGTTGTGACCGCGCAGAACGGCATCCCCTGGTGGTATTTCGACAATGACGAAAGCCGGCTGGCCGGTACGTGCCTGCGCAGCGCTGATCCGGGTGCCGTCATCGCCACAAGTATCGAGACGCGGCGCGTTATCGGGTGTGTTGTGTATCCCGCAACACAGCTGGTGGCGCCAGGCGTGATCGAACATCTCGAGGGCACGCGCTTTTCCATCGGCGAGCCGGACGGTAGTAAGACGCCGCGTTGCCACGCCATCGCCGCGGCGCTTGTCGCAGCCGGGCTGAAGTGCCCGATCCGCACCCGTATCCGTCACGACCTGTGGCTCAAACTGCTCGGCAATGTGGCTTTCAACCCCATCAGCGCGCTGACCCGGGCTACCCTGGTCGATATCGCCACTCACCCACAGACCCGTGCAGTTGCCCGAGCTGTCATGGAGGAAGCTGACAGCGTAGCTCGCGCCCTCGGCGTCAAGCTCGAGATTGGCATCGACACTCGCCTGACGGGCGCCGAGCAGGTCGGCGCCCACAGGACGTCGATGCTCCAAGACGTCGAGACTGGGCGTCCGTTGGAGGTGGAGGCGCTGCTCGGTACGGTCGTCGAAATAGGTGAGCTGCTGCATTTGGAGCTGCCGCACCTGCGCACGATCTACGCTTGCACCCAGCTGCTCGACCTCACGCTTCGGGAGTCACGCTGAGCACGATGCGAGTTCTGGCGATGGTCCTCGCCGGCGGCGAGGGCAAACGGTTACACCCGCTTACCGCCGATCGAGCTAAGCCCGCGGTTCCTTTCGGCGGGACATACCGCCTGATTGACTTTGCGTTGTCGAATCTGGTCAACGCCGGCTTCTTCAAGATCGTGGTCCTGACGCAGTACAAGAGCCACAGCCTTGACCGCCATATCGCCCAGACGTGGCGGCTGAGCACGATGCTCAACAACTACGTGGCCTCCGTGCCGGCTCAGATGCGCCGCGGACCGCGCTGGTTCGCCGGGTCCGCCGACGCAATCTTCCAGAACTTGAATCTCATCCACGACGAGCGTCCGGACTACATCCTGGTGTTCGGCGCCGATCATATTTACCGCATGGACCCGAGACAGATGTTGGAGCACCACATCGCCAGCGGCGCGGGCTTGACCGTAGCCGCGCTGCGCGTGCCCCGGGCAGAGTCCGCGGCCTTCGGCGTCATCGAGGCCGGGCCAGATGGGCGTATTCGGGCTTTCTACGAGAAGCCGACTGACCCGGTCGGTCTGCCGGATGCGCCGGACGAAGTGCTTGCCTCGATGGGTAACTACGTCTTCACGACACGCGCCCTGCTCGAGGCCGTCACGGTGGACGCCGCGGACCAGACCAGCGTTCACGATCTTGGGGGCAGCATCGTGCCGAACATGGTCGCCAGCGGGGACGCGGCAGCGTACGACTTCGCCTCCAACCACGTGCCCGGCGACAGCGACGCCGACCGGGGCTACTGGAGGGATGTCGGCGACCTGGACGCCTACTACGTGGCGCATATGGACTTGATCTCGCCCGTGCCCGCATTCAACCTCTACAACCACGACTGGCCCATCTATACCTGGCACCCGCCGCTACCGCCCGCCAAGCTCGTCGTGGACGGGCTGCCCGGGCAGGCGCTGGACTCTTTGTTGAGCGCCGGCGTGATCGTGGTTGGCGGCACCGTGAACCGGTCGGTGCTCTCGCCTGAAGTACGCATCGAGCGAGGAGCGCTGGTGGAAGGGTCAGTCCTGCTGCATGGGGTGCGCATCGGGACTGGCGCCGTGGTCCGCAATGCCATTCTCGATAAGAACGTCGAGATCTCCCCGGGCGTCCGAATCGGGATTGACCCGGCCACGGACGGCGCGCGTTTCACCACCTCCCGCGGCGGTGTGGTCGTGATTGGGAAAGGGCTCTCAGTCCGAGACTAAAGGAGTGTGGTGGGCAGGACGCCGGACCTGGGAGCACGAGGGTGCCGAGATCCCCAACGCTGCTTTGCGTGCGCGAGACGCCATCTTGCATATACCCAGCAGTACGGGACCAGGAACAGCACCGCCACTGCGTATCCTCCAAGCACATCGCTGAGCCAGTGTTGGCCGAGGTACAAGCGTGAAGGGCCGACCAGCACGATGGGCACGCACAGCAGTGTGAGGGCAATCGTCCGAGACGAGGAGCGCTTTGCGAGCACGTAGATGAGGAAAAATGCGCATCCGAACAGTGCGGTGTACTGCACAGTGTGGCCGCTCGGGAAACTCGAGTCGCTCAGCGGCGCTAGAACGCCGACGAGGTCGTGCGAGGGGCGGGGTCGGTTCACCACCAGCTTCAGCAGCATGTCCACGAGTGAGGCAATTTGGGTCGCAACTAGCCACAACGCTTCGATCCACATGCCTCGCACGGCAAACGGCACCGCCACCACCACCGGCAGCACCCAGCTCTGGGGCTGATAACCGGGCCAGCTCACCATGTACATGAACGTGGCGAACCAGGGCGCCGTGAACCGCTGAAGCCACAGCGTGGCAGTCAGTTCGACGGCAGTCGTGTCGCTCTGCTCCGCCAGAAATGCGACTCCAACCAACGCCATGCCAGCCGCGAGCATTGTGCCGATTAGGCTCCGGGTGCGCCACGCGACAACAGTTGGACTGGCTGTCGGTGCTCGAGGCAACGCCATGAGGTCTTCTTAGAGCAACTGGTGTACCAGCCAGCCTAGTCCTGCGGGAGCACCGTGCACCAGACGACGTCGGTCAGACGCACGTCCAGCTGGTCGGCAGCCGCGGCCGACAGGTCGGAGATGATCGGCCTGCCGTGTGTCGCGGACAGCGTCACGAATTCCCCGAAGACCTCCGCGGTCTGAAACTCACACACCTCGCCAGTCCGCAAGCGCAGCACAAACCGGCCCGAAGTCGCCGAGCAGGCGACCAGGAGGGAGTCCGGGAAACGGCGTTCGCAGCTTTCGCACACGCGTGCGCCTACCCGCGTCGGCCAGGCGTCGTCGTCTTCCTCACCGTACGCACCGTCGTCCATCTCGCCACACACCGCGCAGGGGAACCCCTGGCTCGAATTCGCCTGCGATGCTGACATCGACATCCAAGTCCTCCAAGCTTGCGCTCGCGCTGCCCAATCTTAGAGCGTGGGACATGCTGCGCCCAAATCAACTGACGACCGACCGACTCCAGACCCGGGGGGCGCGGGTCAATCTGGCCATCCAAGCGCTAACCCTGCGTTACGTCGTGGGGGTCGCGGAAAGAGAAGCGGTTGTGTCACACTGGCGGGATGTTCCCGTCTCGAATGTCTGTGCCACGCTGCAAGCGCGCGCTCGTGCGCAGCAGCCTGGCAAGTCTGGCCCTGGCGACGGCGACGTTCATCGGAGCTGTGCCGCTTCCGGGTGCGCACGCGCAGACCAGTGGTTTGCAGAAGATCAACCACATCATCGTGATCTATCAGGAGAACTGGAGCTTCGATAGCTTGTACGGCAGGTTCCCGGGCGCCAACGGCATCGACGACGCAGGCGATGCCGTCCAACAGGTGGATAAGGACGGCGTGCCGTACTCCGTTCTCCCGCAGCCACTCAACACCACCTTCAGTCCTCCGGTTCCCGACCCTCGCTTTCCGGCCGACCTGCCGGTGGCTCCGTTTGACCTGTCGCAGCACGTCGCTGCGAACCAGCAGACAGGAGACGCCGTCCACCGCTACTACCAGGAGCAGTATCAAATCGACGGCGGCAAGATGGACAAGTTCGTCGCCTGGAGCGACGCGGCCGGTCTGGTAATGAGCTACTACGACGCCACGAACATGCCCGAGGGTAAGCTGGCCCAGCAGTTCACGCTCATGGACAACTTCTTCCATTCGGCATTCGGCGGCTCATTTCTCAATCATCAGTTCTTAATCTGCGCGTGCGCGCCGAAGTGGCCGGATGCGCCGTCTAGCATCGTGGCTCAGGTCGATGCCGACGGCATGCTGACGAAGGACGGCCAGGTCACGCCGGACGGCTTCGCCGTGAATACCTCGTACACCATCAATACTCCGCACCCGGCCAGCATTGCCGACACGTCCCTGCTCGTGCCAGAGCAGACGGCGCCTACAATTGGCGATCGCCTTAGCGACAGGAATGTCTCGTGGGTGTGGTACTCAGGTGGCTGGAATACCGCCGTCGTTGGCCACCCTGATCCGCTCTTCCAGTTCCATCACCAACCGTTTGCCTACTTTGCCAACTATGCTGACGGGACGCCCGGGCGGGCCGCTCATCTCAAAGATGAGGGCGACTTGTATGGCGACGTGCTGGCAAACAAGCTGCCGGCTGTGGCGTTCGTCAAACCTCTCGGCGCCGACAACGAGCATCCTGGCTATGCGACCGAGCTGAACGGCCAGCAGCATGTGGCCGATCTCGTCAGCCTCGTTCAGCAGAGCCCTTACTGGAGCGACACCGCCATCATCGTCACCTACGACGAGCATGGTGGCCGGTGGGACCACGTTGCGCCCCCAGTCGTCGATCAGTGGGGCCCAGGCAGTCGCGTGCCGGCCCTTGTCATCTCCCCATTTGCCAGGAAGGGGTTCGTCGATCACGCTCAGTACGACACAACCGCAATCATGAAGCTGATCGAGGAGCGCTGGAATCTGCAGCCGCTCAACGAGCGTGACGCTAAGGCAGGCGATCTGCTGAGCGCTTTCGACTTTACCCAGAACTGAATTCATCCCCCCCTTCCTTTTGGAAGAGGGGGATGTTGCGTTAGGAGCTGCGCTCGATACCCGTGATGTCTGTGGCGCCGGCTGCTTCAGCCTGGCGGATGGCATCGGACATGCTCGAAGCCACAAACACGCGCACGGCCGTGTAGCTGACCCGAAACTCTCGGGATCCGCTACTCGAGGTTCCTCGAGTTGCGCGAGGCGTTCGCGTCGCGCGGGTCGTTGTTGCGGCACTCCGCCGGCCCGCCGTTGCCGCTCCCGCACGCCGGTTACCTGTGCGGCGTCCGTTCGTGCTCGGGGTGGACGCTGCGCGGCCAGTAGAGCCGGAGGCTGTGCTGGTGTTGTCAGCCGGCGTGGCAGTGGCAGGGCCGCGACCCCGACGTCCGCCACGCCCGGGCGCAGCAGCCGGTTGCGTTGCCACTGGGCGAGCGCTCGACGAGGAGGACGTTGCGGTCCGGCCACGCAGCGCGGCGCCGTGCCGCTGCGCAACGCGGTACACCGAGGACTCCCCAATTCCAAATCGCTTGCTGATCTCCGAAACCGGTGTCTCCGTCTCGGCGTACAGCCGCGTGACCTCTCGCTCCTGCTGGTCGTCCAACTTGCGACGTGTCCCCTTCATGCCATTGCCCTGCGTCCCACGTGGCGCGTCCCCGCTCGCGCCGGACTCCGAAGTTCTCGCTCTCGGTGTATCACTGGTCTCCATAGCCACTCCTTTCAACGTTTCAAAGCTACCACTATGCATCTTATGGTGGCACAAGTTGGAGGATGATGGTAGTGCGCAGGTCAAGAATCGGTGTTTTTCGACCGGCCGACCGATATCCGCATCCCGATTGCGCGGAGCGCAGCAGTCGTCCACGGGTTCCGTGCACAATTGCGGGCCGGTGGACGTATCGATCGCTGCTTCCTTTTATCAGGCGGCTACATCGCAGGCGTGGCTGGCCGGCTGTGTGGTGATCGTCGCTCAGGCGGGCGTGTTCGCGCTCCCCCTGGCGTTGGTGGCGGTGTGGTTTCGGTCGGGTACTCGCGGCGAGCGGCACCGCGAAGCCATCGTCGCTGGTTGCGTAGCGGCGATGCTGGCGGTTGCCATCGGCCTGGTGCTCGAACGCGCGCTCCACCGGCCGCGGCCCTTCCTGGAGCTTGGCTTCGCGCCACTGTTCCCGCACGCTGACGATTCGTCGTTCCCGAGCGACCATACTCTGGTCGGGGTGGCGTTGGTGGGCGCGTTGGTTTGGCGCGCACGCGGACCGGGGCTGGTCCTGGCCGCCTGGGCGGTGGTGGTCGGATTTGCGCGCGTTGCCGCCGGCGTGCACTACCCAAGCGATATTCTCGGTAGCGCGGCCCTGGCGTTCGTGCTGGATGGGCTGGTGTGGTACACCCTGCCGCGCCGCTGGCTGGTGCGGTTCAGTCGGCTGCGCTCGGATGCACCTCCGCCGCGTAACCCGCCCTGAGCGCCGCGACGAGCGACGGAGGGGTGAGCACGGTGACATTGCCCGATGGCGGGCGGGCGGTGCGCTGGAGATAGCCATCCGGCGACCAGGCCAGCAGTCGTTCGCCCCACACCAGCCAGGCTCGTTCATGCAGCGCCACGAACGCTCCATCCGGCAGACTCGTGAGCGGGGCCACGTGGGTCCGCTTGATCCATGCCCTGACCCGCCGCTCGGACTGCAGGATGGCGTCCATGGCGTCCGCGGCGGGCGTGTCAGAGGAGCCGCTCAAAGCGGCCTGCTGCCACGCGGTCTGGAAGCGTCGGTAATCGGCGTGACGGCATTCCGCGCACGGCCGGTGGCCCGCGGATAGGGCGGTTGCTTCGTCCAGAAAGAAGAGCTCAGTCCAGGTGCCCGGCGACATGACCCGACGATGCCCGCCCCGAAACTCGAGGCGACAGGCGATCCAGCGCCGCACTTGCGAGTCGCGGACGATAGTCCCCTCAGCGTCGTGCAGGATGCCACGGTTGCCCATCAACAGCCCCCGACCGGCAACCGCAACGATCTCGCCGGATGGCGTCACTCTGTTCCGAAGCGGCATGTCGATCAGTCCGCCCGCTGCCAAGCAGGCAGAACTGGTCGCCACAGAAGTGCACGAACTGCGGCGGCTCGGCGCAATCGACGACACCCGCGGCCAGCGTGACCGAGCCGGTCCGACGCGGCCGCGGTGGGCGCTGACGATCGGTCGCCCGGAGTCAGCGTCCGCATCGTCGGCACGGACAGGTTCACTACCGTCACCACACGGCCGCTGAATTGCGTGGCGGATTGGACACGGCCGCCGTGCGCGCTGAATTGCGTGGGGGATTGGACACGGCTGCGTGGCTGAATCTGGCGCTCCACGAGTTCCTTCAGTTTAGGATGACGCGCAATCAATCTTCCGAACCGTGAAGCCGCGTGGCGGCTGGCCCACCTGGCGATGCTTGGCCGAGGAGCACGACGTCCCGTGGTCCGAGTCATCAGTGCAATTGTGTACGCTTCCGACGCTATGAATGAGCGCCACCTCCAGATCTGTGCTAGCGCCGAATGGGCCGAAACGGTCAAGACGGAGATCCTTCCGTGGGCCGTGGGAAGCCGGGACCTGGGTGACGACGTGCTCGAGGTCGGTCCGGGACCTGGAATGACGACCGACATTCTGAGGCAGTCGGTTGCCAGGCTGACGGCGGTCGAGGTTGACCCGCTTCTGGCGGCCTCGCTTGCCGATCGCCTGAGAGGCTCCAACGTCGAGGTGGTGCATGGCGACGGTGCGGCCCTTCCATTTGAGGATGGCCGCTTTTCCGGCGCCACGTCGTTCACCATGCTGCACCACGTGCCATCGCCCGAACTCCAGGACCGCCTGCTGAGCGAGGTGCGGCGTGTGCTCCGTCCAGGTGGCCTGCTGGTCGGGGTCGACAGTGTCGACAGCCCGGAATGGCGGGAACTGCACACCGACGATACGTGTGTACCGGTCGATCCGGACTCCCTGGCGGACCGTCTGCACCAGGCCGGCTTCGTCGAAGCCGAAGTCCAGCGCGCACTCTCCGAGCCCTCCAGACGCTTCCGCTTTTTCGCCCGCGCCCCAACCGTCGCCAAAACATGACCGGCGCGCCGGCCGCGCCCTTCGGAAATTCGCCCGCCTGTGTGCGGCTTCGGGACCGCTAACCACCTGAATGGCGGTCACACTCCTGGCCGTTCTTGTGGGCCTCGCCTTGATCGTGATTGGCCTGTGGGATGCGTTTGAGACCGTCGTCTTGCCTCGTCGAATTTCGCGTCGGGTGCGCCTAGCGCGCGCTTTTTATCGGTTGACCTGGCGCCCGTACGCGGCGTTCGCGCGGCGCATCGGCGACGCTGCGCGTCGCGAGGCGTACCTTAGCTTCTACGGGCCGCTATCGCTCGTGCTTCTGGTGGGTGTGTGGGCCGTCGTGCTGGTGCTGGGGTTTGGCGTGCTGCACTGGGCCGACGGACAGGGCGACCTCGACACCACCCTGTACCTCAGCGGTACCACGTTCTTTACGCTCGGCCTGGGTGACGTGGTGCCCAACTCCGGAGTAGCACGCGTGCTGACCGTTACCGAGGCCGGCACCGGCTTTGGGTTTCTTGCGCTGGTCATCGGCTACCTCCCAATCGTGTACCAGATGTTCGCGCGCCGGGAGATGAACGTGTCTGTGCTCGATCACCGCGCCGGCTCACCCCCATCCGCGGCCGAGCTGCTGCGCCGCAACGTCGACGGCGATGACGTTACCCCATTGATCCGGTTGCTCCAGGACTGGGAGATCTGGCTGGCCGACCTGCTGGAAAACCACCTCTCCTACCCCGCTTTGGCGTATTTCCGGTCTCAGCATGAGAACCAATCCTGGGTGGCTGCGCTGGCGGTCATTCTGGATGTGTGTGCCTACGGCCTGGCGTGCGGGTCCACTCGCACCAGTCGCCAGGCGGCGTTCACTTTTGCGGTTGCGCGCCACGCCGCCGGCGACCTCACCCATGTGCTCAGCGTGCGCCCTGAGCCGCCAGCCGTGGACCGGCTGGATGACGCGGCGCGTACGCGACTCTGGCAACTCGGCGGCGCGTGCGGATTGATCATCGACCCCCGTTTCGCCGACATTCGATTGAGCGCGATTCGGGCTACGTACGAGCCGTACCTCCAAGCGCTCTCGACGCATCTGCTGATGGCGTTGCCGCCCTGGATCCCAGCCCCAGGCGCGAAGGACAACTGGGAGAGCACGGCGTGGGACTTCGAGTCACCGGTGGCCTTGCTCGGACCCGAGGCGCCGTTCAGCCGCAAGGATGAGCTTTAGCGCTTTGCAGCGTATGCCTCGGGATTGACGAATGAAGGCAGGGCCGTGCGCCTGAGTCCGGCAAGCAGGTTGTCCGCGGCGATGCTGGCCATCTTGGCCCGGGTCGCGAATGAAGATGAGGCGATGTGGGGCACCACCAGGCAATTTGGCAAGCCCAGCAGCGGGTGGTTGCCCGGCATCGGTTCGGGCTCCGTAACGTCGAGCGCGGCCGCGGCGATGACCCCCTCTTTGAGCGCCTCATACAGGGCGTCGGAATCGATGACCGGGCCGCGAGAGGTATTGATCAGAATTGCCGATGGTTTCATTTTGGCGAGCGTCTCTCGATTGATCATGTGGTGCGTCTCGGGGCTGAGCGGAACGTGGAGCGTGATGAAATCGCTCTCGGAAAGCACGTGGTCGAGGCTGCCCCGCCGCGCTCCCAATCGCTGTTCGTCTTCGGCCGATGCCGGTTGTCTGGCGTAGTACAGGACCTGCATATCGAAGCCATGCCCCCGCTTGGCCACCTCGCGCCCGATCCGACCAAACCCAAGCACGCCCAGCGTAGCGTGGTGCACGTCGGGTCCCATCAAGAGCGCCGGACTCCAGGCTTTCCATCGGTCCTGCCGGACGAACTCGTAGCCTTCGGGGATCCGCCGCGCGGCAGCCATCAACAAGGCGAAGGCCAGGTCAGCGGTCGTCTCGGTCAGCACGCCAGGGGTATTCCCAACGGCGATCCCCCGCCGAGTACACGCCGCCACGTCGATGTGGTCGACCCCAACGCCATAGTTGCTTACGACGTTGAGCTGCGGCCCGGCACGGTCGAGCAACTCGTCGTCGACCCGATCGGAGACCATCGAAAGGAAGCCGCCAACTCCCGCGACGCGACGCAGCAGCTCCTCTCGGCCTGGGGGCATCTCGTCCGGCCAGATGTCGGCCTGAGCCTCGCCGAGAATACGGTCGCGAGCTGAGTCCGAGATTCGCCGCGACACAAACACGCGCGGCCGACTGTCGGGTGTCATGCCTTTATCCTAGGAGCTACAGGCAGCGCGCGGCCTTCTGACGTGATAGCGTGACACAGCCAGAGGGGGGACACACATGTCGTCGTTGGACGCGCGCAGCCTGGCCGTCTTCGAGTCACTGCGGACGGGAAAGCTGAGCCGCCGCCAGTTCGTGCAACGCCTGAGCGCGCTTGGGTTTGCCAGCAGCACGATTGCCACATTCGTCACCGCCTGCGGCCCAGCCGCGCCGCCGGCTCCGCAAGCGCCAACAACGGTTGCCACCGCCCTGCCAACTCGCGGGACACTGCCCGCCCCGGCCCCCGCCGCAACCGCCGCGGCACCTGCCGCCGTGCCGGCCGCCGGGCCCACTCCAGCCGCTGCTGACCTCGGCCGGCTAGCGTCGGCAGATCCCAATCCGAAGCGCGGCGGCACGCTGCGACTTGCCTTCGGCGTGACCACCTCCAACTACGATTTGCAGCAAGGCGGTAACTCCAACGTCCTCTGCCACTTGTACAGCAACCTGGTGCGCCTGAACCCCGTCGACGGCTTGAAAACAATCGTGCCAGATCTGGCCGAACGCTTTGAGGTCGCCCCGAACGGCCTGTCGTACACCTTCACCCTGCGCGGTGGCGTGCAGTTCCATGACGGGACTCCCCTGACCGCCGACGACGTAGTGGCCACCTACAGCCGCATGATCTTCCCACCGGCCGGAGTCGTGAGTCTGGTTAAGGACCGCTACTCCTCGGTTGCCAAGATCGAAGCCGTCGATCCGCTGACCGTGAAGTTCACCATGAACGAGCCCTCGGCCGTATTCCTGCTTCTGCTCACCGATAGTACCCAGGGCATCTACTCGAAGAAGACGCTGGATGCGAACAACAATGATCTGCGCAAACTCCAGGTTGCGCCAGGCACCGGGCCCTTCGTGTTCAAGGAGTACAAAGAGGGCGAGAGATGGACGCTCGTGCGGAACCCGACCTACTGGAACCGCGAGCTGCCCTACCTCGAGTCCCTCGAATTGATCCACGTCGCTGCATGGTCGGACCGTGGCACCGCCGTGCTCACCAGCCAGGCAGATCTCTCATGGAACGTGTCCAAGGAGACCTGGGACGAAGGCGCAAAACGCACCGACGCGATTCGGACCAATCGTGTGACCACATTCGGCGCGTACCAGGTCATCATGAACACCCACGTCAAGCCGTTCGACGATCCGCGCGTGCGACGAGCAGTCCACCTGGCGTTGAATCGGCAGGGCCTCATAGAAGCCTTCAGTACCCAGGAGCAGATTGACCTCTCGCGGTGGGTCCCCCACGGCGGCGAGTTCGCAACTCCGCGCACCGCCATCGCCACGTTGCCCGGCTATCGGCCCGACAAGTCCCAAGATCTCGCAGAAGCGCGCAAGCTGCTTGACAGCGCCGGTTTTCCGAACGGCGTGCCCGGCGTCGAGCTATTGTCGGCCTCGGTGCCTCCGCACGCCGAGATCATGGCCCCGGCGATCCAGGATCAGCTCAAGACAGCGCTCGGGATGGAGGTCACCATCCGTGTCTCGGAACGCTCGCTCCTGGTGGAGGATGAAAAGGCGGGTCGCTTCACCCTGGTATTGGACACGCCGTCTGGGCCGATCTCAGACTTCGGGCCACTCGCCAACACCTACTTCAAGACAGGAGGCTCTCAGAACTACGGCGGCTATAGCAATGCCAGGTTCGACGACCTGCTGAAACAGTCGGACCGCGAGCTGGATACCGCACAGCGGCGGGCGCTGCTGGATCAGATGCAGGATGTGCTGGACCAGGACCCGCCCTGGCTGTTTATCGGCTTTACGGACCACCTGCTGATGTGGCGCGCCAACCTCAAAGGTCTCGGGCTGGACAAGCGCGTCCAGAGCGAGTGGGGCCGGGTCGAGGTGGCCTGGCTCGACACCTGAGGCTCCGGCATGCAGCGCTACCTGGTGCGCCGGCTGGCACTGGCGGTGCCAACGTTGTTCGGGATCACCGTGCTGATCTTCATCGCCATGCGCATCCTGCCTGGTGATCCGCTGGCGCAAATCTCTGCCGAAGGTCAGGCGCAGTACCGCCTGACAGACGAGGAGCTCGCGACCGCGCGCGCCAGCCTCGGCCTGGACCGCCCTCTGCCCGCGCAATACCTGAACTGGATGGCTGACGTCGCCCGGGGTGATCTCGGCCACTCGTTCTGGAACGCGGAGCCGATCCGCGACACCGTCGCGCGTCGCGGCGCGATCTCGCTTGAGATTGGACTGATGGCCGTGGTTCTGTCCTGGCTCGTCGGCATACCAGCTGGTGTTCTCAGCGCGACCCGACGCAACACCTGGCAGGACTACGGCGTGCGCGTGGCTATGACCGTGTTTTTGGCCATCCCGAGTTTCTGGATTGGATTGACGATGGTGCTGGTGCTGGTGCTGGCTTTTACGTGGCGGCCACCGCTTGTGATTGCCGAGCTGTGGCTCGACCCAGTGAAGAACCTGCAGATGGTGGCGGGGCCGGCGCTTGCGCTCGGGGTTGGCCTGGCAGCCGGCCTGGCGCGACTGACCCGCTCGTCCGTGCTCGAGGCGCTCCACGACGACTACGTTCGAACCGCGCGTTCAAAAGGCTTGGTGGAGAACGCCGTCGTCATGCGGCACGTGCTCCGCAACGCGCTGCTGCCCGTCGTCACGGCTTCCGGCGCCGCCATGGGCGCGCTGATTGGCGGCGCGGTCGCGACCGAGACCGCCTTTGGCGTGCCTGGCCTGGGCGCATATCTCGTGCAGGCCCAGAATACCCGCGACTGGATGGTGATTCAGAACCTGGTCCTGATCTACGGCGCCATCGCCGTCCTGATCAATGTGATTGTGGATCTCAGCTACGCGTGGATCGACCCCCGCATTCGCTACGCATAGTCCGCTTCGCGCGCTCGTCACCCCTCGGGGCCGCGGCTGCCGTGCTGCTGCTAGCCGCGGTTTTGGTGGCCGTCTTTGCGGCCCAGGTCGCCCCATACGACGCGCTCCACAATGACTACAGCGTTTCGCGCCAGCCGCCCTCGGTGCAGCACTGGCTGGGTACGGACAGTCTGGGGCGAGACGTTCTCACGCGCATCGTGTACGGACTTCGGGTCAGCTTGCTGGTGAGCGTCGCGTCGATTGTGCTCGGCGTTACGGTCGGGGTCGTCTGGGGGGTGACCAGCGGGTACCTGGCTGGCGGATTCGACCTGGTGAGCCAGAGGTTGATCGAAGTGCTGTCGTCATTCCCGACACTCATCTTGGCGATGCTGTTGTCAGTTGCATTGCGACCCGGACTCGGGACAGTCATCGTGGCTGTGGGCGTGACGCAGATCCCGCTCGCCACCCGCATTACGCGCTCGGTCGTCCTTTCGGTCAAACACAGTCAGTTCGTGGAAGCGGCCCGCTGCATTGGCAGTTCGCCAATACGCATCATGGCGCGCCAGATCGCTCCGCAATGCTTCGCGCCATTGGCTGTGATTGCCACACTTAACCTGGGCACGGCCATCTTCGCCGAAGCCGCACTGAGCTTTCTGGGTGTAGGCGTGCCGCCGCCTACGCCGAGCCTGGGTAACATGCTGGGCGGGGTGCTCGCGCAATCGTTCCAACCGCCATGGTGGCTGGTGATCTTCCCCGGCACAGCAATCGCGCTGACGGTGCTGGCAGCCAACCTGCTCGGCGACGCTTTGCGTGACTTCCTCGACCCCAAGCTGATTGCGAGGCTGAGTTAGCGTCCGTGCCACGATTGAAGATAGGTGTCATCGGCTGCGGCGCGATCGCCCAGATCCAACACTTGCCGCACTTGCGTGAGCTGGACGACCAGTTCGAAATCGGCGGCCTGGCGGACCTTTCCGCGAAGCTGCTCGAAGCTGTTGGCGAAGACTACGGAGTGTCGCCCGAGCGGCGATTCGTCGACTACCACGAGCTTCTGAGGAGCGACGTCGACGCAGTGATCGTGTGTCCGTCCGGCTCGCACGCGGCACCCTCCATTGCCGCCGCTGAAGCTGGCAAGCACGTGTTCGTGGAAAAACCGATGTGCACGACCGTGCGCGAAGCGGAGGCCATGGTCGCCGCGGCGGACACCGCCGGAGTCTTGCTGATGGTCGGCTACATGAAGCGCCACGAGCCCGCCTATCAGTTCGCCCAGGCGCGCGTACGCGAGATGTCCGACGTGCGGTTCATCCAGGTAAATCACCTTCACCCTGACAATGACCTGCACACGTCCGAGTTCAAAGTTCGTCGCTTCGACGACATTCCCCACCGCGTGCGCGATGACTGGAACCGTCAACAGACTACGCTGATCGCCGAAGCCCTGGACTACGCAGGTGGCTCCACCGTCCCCAAGAGCATCGCGCAGGCCTACAACCTGATCCTGGGCAGCATGATTCATGACATCGGCAATCTGCACGGATTGTTCGGTACGCCTCGGCGCGTGCTGAGCTCCGAGATCTGGCAGGACGGACGCGCGATAAGTACAGTGCTGGACTACGGAGACGAACGGCGTGCCGTGGCCAGCTGGGTTGACCTTCCCGAGCTGTGGGACTTCAAGGAAACGCTGGAGGTGTACGGCTCTCGCGAGCGGGTGCTGGTGTCGTTTCCCACTGGCTTCGCACGCGGGCTGCCATCGTATGTGACGCTGCATGGCATTGACGCCGGCGCTCGGAAAACCCCCTGGCGCAAGGAGTACGCATGGCATGACAACCCGTTCAAGCTCGAGCTGCTGCACTTCGGCGAATGCATCAGGAGTGGTCAGCCGCCGCTCACGCCCGGCAGCGAGGCCATAGCCGACATCCAGCTCGTCGGAGACATCGTCAAGACCTATCTTGGCTCCAAGGAGGACTAGGGTGAGCCTCGAAGTGTTCGACGCGCGTACCGACATCCGAAACCTCGTCATCACACCTGAGATTCGCTCGCGCATCATGCGGTTCGAGCCGGGGCAGGTGAGTCAGGGTCACACCCATGACGTTGGTCACGAGATGTTTGTAGTGCTGGAGGGTCAGGCGGAGTTCACTGTTGCTGGGCACTCGGCGGTCCTGGGGCCAGGTCAAATGTGCGTCGCACGGGCCGGCGAGTGGCACGAGATCCGCACCCTTGCCGACCAGCCCATGACACTGTATTTGTCGGTCACGCCGCACATCGAACCCACACATACGCTGTGGGATCGCGAAGGCGGTACGCAGCTGCCCTATCACTACGGCGGATCGACTCGAGCGGAGGGTAAACCAACGGACTCGCCGATGCTGCTTCTGGAGCGCCACCTCGTGGCGAGCAAAGCACTGGGCCGAGCCGCTCAGGACAATGCGACCGCGCAGGAGTCGGCAGGTGCTCGGCTGCGTGCCGCGCTCGAACATGCCGACGACGCTGCAGCGCACGCCGCGGTCGACGACATGTGGCGGGCCTTTCGGACGTTTTACTCGCGCACGCAGGAGGCTGAACGCAGCTGGAACGCGCTGGCCGTGGTTGCGGCCGGGGACTGGCCGCAGCCGGGCACTTCCTGACAGACTGATACACGTGCAATATCGCAAGCTAGGCAACACCGGTCTGACGGTCTCGGCTATCGGATTCGGTTGCTGGGAAATGGGCAACCCTGACTACGGCCGCAGTGACGACCAGGAGATGATCGCCGCGGTCCACCGCGCCATTGATCTGGGCGTGACCTTGTTCGATACGGCGCCGAACTACGGCTTCGGTGGCTCAGAGGAAGTGCTGGGACGGGCGCTCGGAGCCCGACGCGACGAGATCATCCTGGTCAGCAAAGTCGGGATTACCTGGGATCCGGTGACCATGACGGCCAAGTTCGACGGCCGCTACTCGACGATCAAGCGCATCAACGAGGAGAGCTTGCGCCGCCTGGGCACCGATCACCTGGACCTGGTGCTGATGCACTGGCCAGATCCCGAGACGCCGATCGCCGAGACCATGCGTGCGCTGGAGGAGCTGCGCAGTGAAGGCAAGGCGCTTCACGTCGGGGTGTCGAACTTCTCGGCGTATGAATTGCGTGAGGCACGCAAGCATGCTCCGATCTGCGCCAACGAGGTCGGCTATAACCTGTTCGACCGCCGCTGGGAACACGAGATGTTCCCGACTGCTGACGAGTTGGACATCGGCATCATGGCGTATGGCCCGATGGCGCATGGCCTGCTGACTGGCACGCTGGAGCGCGAGAACACCTTCGATGAACGTGATTGGCGCCGCCACGGCAACATCTTTGGCCAGCGTCTGTTCGGGCCAAACCTGAGCCAGAATCTGGACGTGGTCGACAACCTGCTGACGGTTGCCGATCGCATCGGCACCAGCCTGCCCTTGCTTGCGCTAGCGTGGGTGCTGCGCAACCCGTCGGTGTCGGTCGCACTGAGCGGGTGCCGATCCCCGCGCGAGATCGAGGAGAACGTCAGAGCCCTGGACGTGATGCTCGATCCCGACGCGCTAGCCGAGATCGACCAGGCGTTGACTGCGGCAAAGGGACAGACGAAGGTCGTGCCTGGCCGACACCACGTGGCACCGGCGCAGGGCTAGCGCGTGGCCTTCAGAAGTCGATCACACTTTTGAGAGTCTCGCCGCGTTGCATTGCGTCAAAGGCGACCTGTACCTGATCGAGCTGCACGCGCTGGGTGATCAGTTGATCCAGCAGCAGGTCGCCGTTCGAATACCAGTCCACCAGGAGCGGGAAGTCCCGCGAGGGCAGGCAGTCGCCATACCAGCTCACCCGCAGGGAGCCGCCCAGGTCGAAGTAGCGGGGTAGGCTGAGGCTGATGGTGCTGCCCCGCCCGGGCACCCCGATGAGCGTAGCCACCCCGGCCAGGTCGCGGCATTCGAGCACATGCATGAGCACGTCCGGGTGGCCCACGGCTTCGAAGGCGAAATCGACTCCGAAACCATCGGTCAAGTCGCGGATTGCCTGGACCGCGTCCGTCTCGCTCGAGTTGACGGTGTGGGTGGCGCCGAACTGACGCGCCCAATCCAGTTTTCGAGGCGCGACGTCGACGGCGATGATGCGGCCAGCATGGGCCAGCCGGGCGCCCTGGATGACGCTGGTGCCGACCGTGCCGCAGCCGAACACTGCTACGCTGCTGCCGGCTCGAACGCCTGCGGTATAGAGAGCTGCGCCCACGCCGGTCATCACTCCGCAGCCGATAAGGCACGCCTGTGCCGCGGGAATCGCATTCGAGACGGGAATCGCCTGCCGCGCGGCGACCACGGTGTGGGAGGCGAACGTACCGATACCCAACAGCGGCGGAGGGTACACGCCGGCCGGCGTATGTTGCCGGGGTTCGGCGTTCAGGCTGGCCGCACACAGGTGCAGGCGACCCTGACGGCAGAAGCGACACACCCCGCACGGGGCCCGCCAGGCCAGGATGACGTAGTCCCCCACATGCAGGTCCTGGACACCGGGTCCGACCGACTCGACCACGCCAGCACCCTCATGTCCGAGCAGGATCGGCGGCGCTCCGATATGCCCAGCCTGCACGTGCAGGTCCGTGTGGCACACACCGCTCGCCTGGATGCGTACCAGGACCTCGCCCGGACCAGGCTCGTCGACCAGGATGGTCTCGGGTGTGACGGAGGCGCCTGCCTGCCAGACCACAATCCCGCGCGTTTCAATAGCCATGGGTGAGCCTCCGCCCGCATTTGCTTGCCCGCTGACGGCTGGATACAGGGTCGCCCACAACGTGCACGATCGCTCAGCGTAGCACCCGTGGCGGTGCGTAGCGCGGGTGAACTGCGGCGCGGGGTATCCTGCGCGCGATGGAGCAACTGTGTGCGGTCTGGTACGGCAAGCATGATCTTCGCCTAGAACGCCGGCCGGTGCCTGAGCTGGGGGTGCGCGACGTCCTGGTGGAGGTGGCGCTGTGCGGGGTCTGCGGAACCGACGTCCACATTGTGGACGGTGAGTACCCGCTTGTGAAACCGCCACGCGTTCTCGGCCACGAGTTCTCGGGCACGGTTCGCGGCGTGGGCAGCGGCGTCACCAATGTGCAGTCTGGCGATCGAGTTGCAATCGATCCGACCCTGTCATGCGGGGCTTGCTTCTACTGTCGCCAGGGGCTGCTTCTCATGTGCGACAAGCGCGTCCCCCATCATGGCGGGTTGGGGGAGTTCGCGGTTCTGCCGGAACAGACGGTGTACCCGTTGCCGGCAGGTGTGTCACTGGAGGTGGCCGCGCTGGCGGAACCGCTGTCCTGCTGCCTCCACACAATCGACTTGTCTGGCATTCGGCCCGGGGACCGCGTGGCCGTCGTCGGCGCCGGCACGATCGGGCTGATGTTATTGCAGCTCGCCCGCCGCGCCGGAGCCACTCGCATCCTGGTATCTGAGCCGTCGGCTGCCAAGCGGGAAATTGCGCAGCGCCTCGGGGCGGATGTGCTGGTGGACCCGCTTCACGAGGACGTCCAGGCCGCGGCTCGGGACATGTGCGGCGGCCGGGGTGTGGATGTCGCGATCGAGGCGGTCGGAGCGCGCCAAACCGTGATGGACGCCATCGCGCTGCCGCGGCGCGCTGGGACGGTGGTCCTGATGGGGGTTGCTTCGCCGACGACCGAAGTCCCGCTGCGCCCGTTCGATGTGTTCGAGCGCGAGCTCACAATCAAGGGTGCCTACATCCGCGGATTCGAGTTCCAGCGCACGGTAGAGCTCCTCCCCGTCATGGAGCTCCAGAGCCTCATCACCGACCGCTTTCCCCTCTCAGAGGCCGCCGCCGCCGTAGACAATGTCAAGTCGGGCCACGGCATCAAAACGGTCGTCCAACCCCACTGAGCCCGAGTAACCCATGCAAAGACATGCACAGAGTTCGCCCGCTGGCCCGGTCCGTCGGCTTCGCCCGTTCCCGGCCGAGGGGATGCTCCGCCTGGTGCCGTCAGAGGCCGTGGCGTCCCGGCCGCGGTGCGCTTCCGTGGCCGAGTAGCGCATGCAAAGGCATGCACAGAGTTCGCCCGCTTCCGGCCGAGGCGAGCTTCCTTTTCAGTTGGGTACGAGACCGCACGGAGCCGCGTGGCGGCGGGCGAATTCCTCGGGCTTGCGTGCCGCGATGGACACTCTGAATGACGCTTGACGTTGTTACCCTGGGCGAGACGATGGTGCTGCTGCTTGCGGAGCAGTCTGGGCCCATGCGCGAGGCCTCGACGTTCAGTCGGCACATCGCCGGGGCGGAGACCAACCTGGCGATTGGGCTGAGCCGGCTCGGGCATGCCTCGGGCTGGATCAGTCGCGTGGGCGACGACGAGTTCGGACGCGCCGTCGTCTTCCGCGTGCGCGGCGAAGGCGTGGACACCTCCCACGTCCAGTACGATTCCGAGGCGCCCACCGGCATGATCGTCCGCGAACGCCGCGAGGCCGGGCCGATCGAGCAGGTGTACTACCGCCGCGGCTCCGCCGCCAGCCGCATGCAAGCGGCGGATCTTGACCCGGCCTATCTGTGCGACGCCAGGTTCCTGCACCTGACCGGGATTACCCCAGCGCTGTCCCAAGCATGCCACGAGACCGTCTTCGCCGCCGCCGAAATGGCGCGTGCGGCAGGTGTCAGGGTCGTGCTGGACCCGAACTATCGATCCAAGCTGTGGGAGCCAGCCACGGCGCGGGCGGTCATGCGCGACCTCGCTGGACGCTGCGACCTCCTGCTCCCAGGCAGGGACGAGGCTGAGTTGTTGACCGGCGAGTCAGATCCCGAACGAGCCGCCCGTCAGTTGAAAAAGCTCGGCCCGTCGACGGTCGTGATCAAGCTCGGCGCACACGGAGCGCTGGCGCTCACCTCCGACGATCGCATCATCCATGAGCCAGGTACTCCCGTGGAGCGGGTTGTCGACCCTGTCGGCGCCGGCGACGCGTTCGGCGCCGGCTTCCTTTCAGGCTTGCTGCGTGGCTTTGCGAGCGATGCCGCGCTCCGCCTGGCGAATCGCTGTGGTGCGCTCGCCATGTTGACGCCCGGCGATATGGAGGCGCTGCCGCGCTGGGACGAGGTCGCCAGCGAAGCACCCGCAAACGACGTCCGCCGCTGAGTAACACCGGCGCGTCCGCGTCGGGTCACGTACACCAAGGAGTAGCGACACGATGGTCCAGATGCTTATTGGCGGCACGCCGGTTGGTTCTGTCGACGGCGACACGTACGAGGTCCGCAACCCAGCCACGGGTGAGGTGGTGGATACTGCTCCCAAAGGTACGCGCCGGGACGTCGAGCAAGCGGTCGACGCGGCCGAGCAGGCGTTCGGGATGTGGGCCGACACCTCGGCTGAGAACCGAGGCGCGCTGTTGTTCGATGCGTGCGAGCGGATCAAGGCGAATGCCGCCGACATCGCGCAGTTGTTGACCGCGGAGCAGGGCAAGACGCTGTTCGAGGCAAATCTCGAGATTCACCACCTGGTGCATGGGCTGGAGTTCTACGCAGGGCTGGCCTCGAAAGTGCGCGGCAGCTACGTCCCGCTGCCCCAGAAGGGCGCCTACGGGCTCGTAGTGCGGCAGCCGATTGGGGTGTGCGGAGCGATCATCCCCTGGAACTTTCCGCTCACTCTGATGGGCACCAAACTGGGGCCAGCGCTGGCTGCTGGCAACGCGATGGTGATCAAACCCGCCACGACGACACCTCTGGCAACGCTGAGGGCCGTAGAGCTGATCCAGCAGGCCACCTTCGGAGGCGGCAAGGAGACGTTGCGGCCCGGCACGCTGAACGTGGTGACCGGTCCAGGGGATGAGGTCGGCGAGGAGTTGTTGCGCAACCCGCGGGTGCGACGCATCGCGTTCACCGGCTCCACGTCCGTGGGACGCCACGTGATGGAAGTTGCCGGGCGCGAAATCAAGCGCGTCACCCTCGAGCTCGGCGGGAGCGATCCGATGATCGTGTGCGAGGACGCAGACGCAGACGCCGCGGCGAAGAGCGCCGACGTTGGGCGATTCTTCAACTGCGGTCAGATGTGTCTGGGTGTCAAGCGACTGTTCGTGCACGACTCCCTGTATGACGCGTTCGTCGGCCAACTGATAGGCATCCTCGAAAAGAAGACTGTCGGACCAGGCACCGAGCGCGCAACCCGCATGGGCCCGCTCCACCTTGCTCACCAGCGCCAGGAGATCGAGGCCCAGGTGGAAGACGCGCGCAGCCGCGGCGCGTCTGTGATCTTCGGCGGCAGCCGGCCGAATGGCGAAGGCTTCGTCAACGGGCACTACTATTTGCCCACGCTGATCGAAGATGCGCCACGTGACTCGCGGGTCGTCCAGGAGGAGGTCTTCGGACCGGTGCTACCCGTGTTTCGCTTTGCCGATCTGGACCAGGCGATCGAGATGGCCAACGACTCAATCTACGGACTCGGATCCTCGATCTGGACACGTGACTTGGTCAAGGCCAACCGGGCCATCGAGAAACTCCAGGCCGGCAACGTGTGGGTGAATTCGCTGCACTACGGCTACGACGAGCTGCCGTTTGGGGGCGTGAAAGCATCTGGCCTGGGCCGCGAGCACGGGCCGGAAGCGCTCGATTATTACCTCGAGCCCAAAGGCGTGGTGATCGCCGGCCTCAGCTGATCAAACGCCCGTGCGCAAGCGGGGGTTTGCCAGCTCGTCCAGGCCAGCCGAGAGCCCGAACAAACCCATGAACAGCACCACCACCACCGCGATGGGCGGCAGGAACCACCACCACATCCCCTGCAGCAGGGCTCCGTAAAAGATGACCCAGTAGATCGTCATACCGATGGTCGGAGAGTCGACCGCGCCAAGCCCAAGCGCTTCCAGCCCGAGTGAGGCCAGCACGGCCGCTGCCACCGAGGCGACGAGCGATGCACCCAGATACGGCAGCAGATTCGGCATCAGCTCTCGAAAGATGATCCTGAAGCCGCTTGCTCCAGACAGCCGCGCCACGTGCACGTAGCCGCGCTCGCGCATGGTCAGCACCTGGGAGCGGATCGTGCGGGTGGGCCACAGCCAGGCCAGTGCCGCGACCACCAGCGCCATCTGTTCGATAGTCATCGCCGAGTGGATGGAGATAGCGAAAATGATCAAGACGAGAAAAGTCGGTATGGTCAGGCCCACGTCGACGACACCGCGAATGATCGAATCCAGCAGTCCCCCGTAGTAAGCGCCGGCGAAGGCCAGGATGGTGCCGATCGCAGTGCCGAGGAAGCCCGCCATAAGCCCCATCTCCAGCGTCAAGGGGGTGCCGGCAATCATCACCGCTAGCAGATCACGGCCCTGACTGTCGGTCCCGAGCGGGAACTCGGCCGCCGGCGCCCGGCCAGCCGGCACCGACAGCGGCTTGTACTTATTGACATCGTAAAAGACGTGGCCAAGGATCACGAACAGCGCAAGCGCACCCAGCAGGCACAGCCCCAGCACGAGTTGGCGATTACGCCTCAGGTAGCGCAAGCCGCCGAGCGCCTGGTCCTGGAGTTGATGTTCGGGCGCGGCCTCAACGGTCGGCGCAGCTTGTCCAACAGCGATGCCCAAGGCGCATCACCTCCAGAAACCGGACCGCGACCGGATGGTCATGACTTCGAATAATTTATGCGCGGGTCGATCTTAGGATAGACCAGGTCCAGAACCAGCGTTGCCAGCGTGATCGACACGATCACCCCAAAGACGATTCCCTGGATCGCAAAAAAGTCATACGCGCGGATCGAGTGGTACAGAACGCCGCCGATACCGGGATAGCTGAAGACGATCTCCACGAGCAGCGCCCCAGACAGGATGTGTCCGATGGTCAGGCCGAGGGCAGTAATCTGCGGAAGGAGCGCATTTCGGCCGGCGTAGCGCACGAACAGCGTTTGGCCTTTGAGACCCTTGGCCTCGGCGAACTGCACGAAATCATCATGCTGGACGGTGACCATCATGGCCCGCATCCCAAGCGCCCAGAAGCCGAGCGCCGACAGCACGATGGACAGCGCTGGCAGCACCATATGCCAGCCAACGTCCTTCCAGAACTCGAAGTCGGACCAGTCGGGGATGGTGCCGGGGGTGTAGGCGCCGAAAATCGGGAACCATCTCACCTGGAACGCAAATAACCACAGGAGGACCAGGCCGAGCAGGTAATAGGGCACCGCTGACAGCGTCAGAAATGGCGGGAGCAGCACATTCACCAGGAAGCGTGGAGTCTTGGGCCACGCCAGCAGCGCGCCGAAGAAGTTGCCCACGACGAACGCGATTGCGGTCGACAGGCCGAGCAGCGCGAGGGTCCAGGGCAGCGCGCCGGACATGAGCGTGCTGACGCGCATAGGATAGCTGGCCATCGAGAACCCGAAGTCCAGGTGGGCGATGTTCCAGAGGTAGGTGATGTATTGCTCCGGGAGCGGCTTATCGAGTCCGAAGTCCTTGTCGAACTCGGCGACCATGGCGTCGATATTGTTCTGAGCGTAGCCGCCCTGGGCCGCCTGCAGGGTGAGCTGGTTACGGATAGCGTTGCCGCCGGAAAGTCGCGGCAGCACAAAGTTGATCGTCGCCGCGACCCACACCACCACCACAAACAGGATCAGCCGTCGAATGAGATAGTCGAGGCGCATACGTCAATCAGTCATGCGCTCGTTGGACATCTCTGCTCCTGCCGCCCGCGCGCGCCGAAGCAGTGCTGACGTGGTCAACGGTCGGGGTCGGGAGTCGCCGTGCTGACACTGACCACCGATCATCGACCATTGACCACTCGAACTCATGCTGAGGCCGGCTGTAGCTCGTTCAGGATCAACTGGAACGTCAGGTGCCAGAAGGCGCCGTTGACATACGCGTTGTCCTTGGTGGGCCAGCCCTTCCAGTAGGTGGTGTTGTACGGAATGCGGTGATACCACTGCTGAATCGGTATGTCGGGCAGCTCGGGCAACCAGATGGCCATGGCCCGCTTGAATTGGTCGAGCAGCTTGGCCTGATCGGTTGGCGACGTCACCGCCATCTCGTCCACGATTTTGTCGTAGGCGTCATTCTTCCACTTGGAGAAGTTGACAGAGTGGCCGCCAGGGATGGCTAGCGATGAGCTCTGGTAGAGCTTCATCGTGTCGTACGGATCGCCGTTGACGCTGCCGCCGTGGCCGAACAGCATGCCCTGGTAGTCGCCCTGCTGGAAACGGTTGATCATGTCCGGCGGATGGACATAGGTGGCATCGATGCCACCCTTCTTGAGCATCTCGGCGAGTACGGGGCCCATGTCGTCAAAGACCGCCCAACCCCCGACCTCCACCTTGAGGTGGCCACTGGCGTCCGCCCAGAAGCCGTCGCTGCCCTTGGTGTAGCCCTTGGCGGTGAGCTTCTGTGCCTGCTTGTCCAGGTTGTACTCGTTGGTCGGGTACTGGTCGAGGAGGTCTTTGACCGAGTCGACGAACGGCTGCAGGCCCGGGTAGGCTGGCAGTGGCAACTTGGTGGTCGTTCCCGCGCCAGCGTAGGTGACGTCGAGAAGTTGCTGGCGGTCGATGGAGTAGCTGAGCGCCCAGCGCAGGTCCTTGTCGCTCCAGGGCGCCTTCGTCGTATCCACGTAGAAGGAGGTCGGCCACCAGTCGGTGTAGCCGTAGGGTGGGGCGTTGCCCGTCCAACTGATGTCCTTGGGGTTTTGCGCCAGGATCTGCTTGATGGTGTTGGGCCGCAGGTCGAGCGACCCATCGATGGTGTTGGTGATATGCGCTTGAGCCGTCTGCGTCTCACCCGGGAAGGGCAGGTACACGATGCGCTGAACGGCTGGCATGGCCTTCACCAGGCCGGCCTTGACCGCCCACCAGTCAGCTCGGCGGTCGATGATCTTCTGGTCAGGCGAGGAGAAGACGACCTTCCATGGGCCCGTTGTCACCGGCCAATCCTTGGATAGGTCGAACGCAGTAAACGTCGACCAGTCCGTCGATTGACTGAAGATGTGCTGCGGCACGATGTACAGGCCGAGGTCGTACTTATAGGTCATCATGAACATGAACTTCGGTGCGGGCACCTTGAAGTTCACGACGACCGTGTTGTCGTCGGGCGCACTTGCGTCCTGCAGGAACGTCGCGACGTCGCTGCCAAACTTGATCTTGGCGCCCTGCTTGGCCGACTCGGTGATGGTGAATGCAACATCCTTGGCGCTGAAGGGCTGGCCGTCGCTCCAGTTGATGCCCGCTCGCGTCTTGATGGTCAGCTTCTTGAAGTCCGGAGTGTATTCGTAGCTCTCTGCAAGCCACGGGATCATCTTGTCGGCAAAGGCGCTGTAGTAGTACAGCGGCTCGTAGAACAGACCGGGCCCATTCTGGTGGTTCGCGTCTGGCGCGTAGGGGTTCCAGAGCTCGGCGTCGACGTACTTTCCGTCGGTGCCCGCCCACATCAAGATGAGCTCCTTGTTGCGCGGCACGGGCGCCGGCTGGGCTGGAGCCGCTGCCGCTGGAGCGGTCGTGGGCTTGGCGGCCGCGGCGACCGTAGGCGTGGGCGCGGCGGCCGCTGCCACCGGAGTGGTCGTAGGCGCGGCGGCTGTCGTAGGCGCCGCGGCCGCGGGCGCGGTAGTCGGCTTGGCTGCCGGCGGTGCTGCTGGCGCGGTGGTTGGTTGGGCTGCCGGCGCGGCAGGCGAGCACGCCGCCGCCAGGGCCGCCGTGCCTCCCAGTAGCGCCAACCGCAGAAACTGCCGGCGGCTAGCTACGCGGTCTGGTTGATCATGTTCCAAGGACGAACCCTCCCCACGTGGAAGGCGACCTGAGCGCCCCCATCGACCTGGCAGCATAGGTCGCGCGCGCAGCCTGCGTCAAACAAGCCCCACTGGCCTTCTGCCTTGAAGCCGCCGCGGGCGGCGACACCTGACCGCCACTTGACGCGTCGCCTTGTCAATGCGTATTGTGTGTACAGACGTAACATTGTTCTCTATGTTGGAGAATGAGGAATGACACGCGTATGAGTCCGAGTTTGTTCACCCTCGTCGTCGCGGCTGTGCCGGCCTTTCTGGCCAGCGTGGTCGAGTGGGTCGAGGCTTTCACGATCGTGCTGGCCGTCGGAAACACCCGCGGCTGGCGCTCCCCGATCTGGGGCACCCTCGGCGGACTGGCCACGCTGGCCGTCATCGTCGGCGTCTTCGGGACCCCGTTGATCGTGTACCAGGAACAGGTGAAGCAGAGTTTCCACATCGTCGTCGGCATCTTGCTGCTCCTGTTTGGTATGCGCTGGCTGCGCAAGGCCATCCTTCGCTTTGCGGGCATCATCGCGCTCCATGACGAAGAGCTGATTTATCAGCGCGAGGTCGCCGAGCTGCGAGCGCAGGGCAAGACGATGGACCGCTGGGACAACATTGGCTTCTGGTTCTCGTATAAGGCGGTACTGCTCGAAGGCCTCGAAGTCGCCTTTATCGTAATCGCGCTCGGCGCACAGGGCGGCACCGCACTCCAGGCTGCGATCTTCGGCGCGGTGGCGGCGTTTGTGTTCGTGGTGGTCGCGGGCTCGCTGCTGCACAAGCCGCTGGCGTTCGTACCCGAGAATTTTATGAAGTTCGTGGTCGGCGCGATGCTGACGACGTTCGGCATCTTCTGGGGCGCCGAGGGATTGTTGGTCGAGTGGCCACTTGCCGATGCAAGCCTGCTCTATATCCTCGTCGGCGTGTGCCTCACCAGCTTTGTGGCCGTGCGCATGCTGGCTCAGATAGCGCCGCACGGAGCGCGTGTCGCGGCACGCAACATCTAGAAGGAGGCGTCGATGGCGAAGTTTCTCGCCGCGGCATGGGAACAGATCTACGGACTACTGGTCGAGGACGGTCAGATCGCCGTCGGAACCCTGGCGGCATTCATCGCCTGCGGCGCGGTGTCGGCGGCGGCCGTAAGTCTCGGCAACCCAACTCTCCAGGCCTCGCTGCGCAATTCCGCTGGGCCGCTCTTGTTCGTGCTGCTGATGAGTTTGCTGCTGGTGAATCTGTACACCACTGGGCGCAAAGCGTTCGCGAAGCGAACGCGCGCCTAATAACTCGTCACGCCGGCTACCCCGAGCGTAGCCGGCAGCAGGGTGCCGAAGAGATACCCCGCGATTCCGGCCACTGCGCCGAGCCCAAAGATCTCCAGTCCGCTGGGCAGCCAGTGTCGGCCGGTCCAGCGGCTCTTCAAGGCGCCCATCATAAACAGCAGTATCCCAGACGCGAGAACCGACACCCACAAGGCGGTACTCACGCCCAACAATAGGTACGGCAGGATAGGCACCAGCGCCGCCAGCCCGAAGCTGACGCCCATGACCACCGCGCCGCGCAACGCATTCGCGTCCTGCTCGATGATCAGCCCAAGCTCCTTCTCGACCATCGTTTTCAAAAGGACCTGTTTGTTGGTCGCCAGATCGTGGGCCACCCGAAGGGCAGTTTCGCGGTCCAGACCTTCTTGCGCCAACAGAAACGCCACCTCCGCTTCGGCTTCAAACGGCCGCTCTTCGACTTCGCGCGCCTCGCTAGCTATCTGCGCCTGGAAGATCTCGCGCTGGCTCTTACTCGACATGTACTCGCCTGCCGCCATGCTGAAGATGCCAGCGAGGGTGGCCGCAAGGCCGGCGACCAGAACGGCGAACGATTGTCCGGTGGCGCCACCGACCGTGCTCACGACCGCCAGCACGCTGGTGACACCATCCTGTGCGCCGAAAACCGCCTCGCGCACTTCGCTGAGCACGCTTGCCGAACGGCGCTCAGTCTCGAGGTGGTCGCGGAGCCACGCCGGATCGTAGTCGGCAACAGCCGCCGCAGGTCCGTGACCCGGACGCAGCATGGCTTAGCCCTCCTGCTCCGGGTTGAGTTGGCGCACCCCGCCGCTGCTGGACCTCGCACGCCTCGGACGCGGGCGCGCCGCTCGCAGCGGCGTGATTGACCGGAGCGCCGGGACCGCGTCGAGCAGCTCCACGTGGGGCACCTCGCTCGGGCTGTCCGAACCGTTGCGGCGGTACACCTCTTCCTCGAAGCGCGCCAGCAGGCTCTGGCAGCGGGCCAGCCACGTCTCGACTTCATCGCGCCGCTCGGCCTTGAACCAGTCCCGCCCTTTCACTCGGTCGAACCAGCGGCGAATCTTGTCCAGATCCTGCTCGATCTCTTCGGCTTCCTCGAACGTGTAGTTCTGACGGAAGTGCTCGAACTCGACCTCTTTCACGAACTTCGTCTGGCACTCCTCGATGATCTCGGCGTACTCGTTCGCGCGCTGCGCGCGGAACGACTGGACGATGCGGGCCTCATCCTCAGCTTGTAGACGCGGCACGTCGAGCAGAAATGTTTCGCCGCCAAGCGCTGGGATCTTGGCCGCCACCTGGTTGACTTCGTCAGTCACACCCGGGATGTTCGGGAAGATACACGCGCACTGTTGGAGATACAGCGCTCCCAGGCGCTTCAAATCACGCCAGACCGCCACCCGCTTGCTGGCAGGCTCTGTCGGCACGCGATAAATCAGCACCCGCCAACTCAACGGCCCGCCGCGCGTGGAGGATGGAGGCTGTTGCCTGGCGGTCATGAGCTGTCCTCCTTCGCCACCGACGCGGCGTCACGCCAGTGTGAACGTAACACGTGTGGGTAGCTCAGGCTAGCACCAGCAGGGTTGGCGCTACGCGATATTGCCGTCTGTCGGCAGTCTCCACCAGTAGCCGCGTTCGACCGAGACCTACCACTCGCACCCGCGCGCCGGCAAGCCGCCCGCGAGGGGTGTTCAAGCGTGCGACCGCGCCGACCTGCCAGGCCTGCAATGCCGCGCGGTTCGCGCGCGCCTGCGCCTGCCGCGCCCGCCGTGCAGCCATGGCGATTGGCCGCGCAGCAGAGCCGGCCAGCTTCTCGTCGCATCGCCCGCGCTCGGTGGTGTCGCGGTCGCTTGGATCATACGCACCCGAC
>JBPCIO010000378.1:0-7337 GCA_051006215.1 Chloroflexota bacterium | reverse complement strand
AGACCTGGTGCGCGCAAGGGCTGCCTTGGCCAAGGAGCAGCGTGCAAGCCTGCCGGATTTTGTTCTCCGGCCCCGACCGGCTGGCCATCCGGTTCTCAGGCTGCTCAATGCCCGGCATCCGCTGTTGCGCGGCGACGTTGTCCCGATCAGCTTCGAGCTGGGTGGTGATTTCGACGTGTTGCTGATCACCGGTCCGAATACCGGTGGCAAGACGGTCGCGCTCAAGACCGCGGGCTTGCTGTCGCTGATGGCGCAGGCTGGCTTGTTCATCCCAGCCGATGAAGGCGCCTTGATCGCGGTCTTTGAGCGCGTCCAGGCGGACATCGGCGACGAGCAGAGTCTGCAGCAGAGCCTGTCCACGTTTTCGAGCCATATCTCGCGCATCGTGCGCATGCTGCGCGATGCGGACAGCTGCTCCCTCATCTTGCTCGACGAGCTCGGCGCGGGAACCGATCCGCAGGAGGGTGCGGCCATCGCGCGGGCCTTGCTCGACTTTCTGCGCGAACGCGGGGCATACGTCGTCGCTACCACGCATTACCCGGAGTTGAAGAGCTACGCGGAAGGTACTCCACGCGTACAAAATGCGAGCGTCGAGTTCGACGTCCAGACGCTTTCGCCGAGCTATCGTTTGATGATCGGGATGCCAGGCCGCTCGAATGCACTGGCGATTGCCGAACGGCTCGGCATGCCGGCTGAGGTCCTCGACAGAGCGCGCACGTATGTCACCCCGCAGGCTCAGGCAACCGAAGCCCTGCTCCAGGACATCGCGCGCGAGCGCGCCATGGCGGAGGACGCCAGAGCGCGCGCGCTGAAGGAAGCCGCGGAAGCCGCCACGCTCAAGGTACGCGCACGGGCAGTGCTGCAGGCCGCCGATAAGAAGCATCGCGACGTTTGGGAGCAAGCCCAGGCGGCCGCGGATGAGGAGCTCGCCGAGCTGCGCCGCGAAGCGCACCGGGTGCGACTCCAGATTCAAGCTGGCCGCGAACGCGGTTTCTCGGAGCCCGCCCGAGAGGCCATTCAGACGGCGCTCAGCCTGCCCGGCTTTGCGGTTCCGCCCACGCCAGTGGTCATCGAGCCGGAGTTGGAGACTGCCCAGACGGCTCGAATTCAGCTCGGCGCCGAGGTGCTCGTGCCACGTCTCGGCCTCCCGGGCCACATTCTCGCCATCCGTGACGGAACGGTCGAAGTCGAGGTGCTTGGACGGCGTGTGCACATGCCGCTACGCGAGCTGGAGGGTGCCGCGCGACCGACCTCGGCCCAGCGTCGCGCGGCTCAGCCGGACCCGCCCACCACGACCAGGTTGGCCACGCCGCGAGGGGACATCCCCTTTCAGCTGGATTTGCGCGGGCTGCGGCGGGATGAGGCGCTGGAACGCCTGGAGCAGTACATCGAAAACGCGTCCTTAGCCGGAATGCCAGAAGCGCGTATCGTGCACGGCAAGGGTACAGGAGCGATTCGCCAGGCCGTACGGGAGGAATTGCGGAAGAGCCAGTACGTGGGTCGCTTCGCACCCGAGCTCGATCCGAGCGGCGGCGACGGCGCCACCCAGATCTGGCTCAAGTAGACTAGCTCACCCCCGATGCGAGTTCAGCCCAGCGCCGACTAGTAGACGCGGCCGCGCTGGAGTGTTATATCGAAGCGAGCGGTCTTGGCCACGGCCATGACCGTCATCACACCTGCCTGGACCGGGTCGCTCACCACCAGATCGGCCGCGCGGGGCGCCGAGCCGGCCATATTCAGGCTGACCACCAGCACGCCCTTTTCGCGCACCTCGCGGACGGCGCGGGTGATCTCACCACCCATGAGCGCGCCGGCCAGCACCAGCGCTACTGCTCGGGGTAGACGCGGAACCGCGCGCACCGCATCAGCCAGGTTCGCCTCGCCAACCATGGGGATGGTGTCGACGCTGATCTTTTCACCCCGAATGTTGTGGCGGTCGGCTTCGGCGATCGCGCCCATGGCCACCTGACCCACCTGCGCACCACCACCGATGACGATAATCCGCTTGCCGAACACTTCGAGCATGCTTGGCACACGCTCGACGGTGTCCACCACCTCGAGCGACTCGAGGTCAGCTATCAGCGCAGCCTCGTCGTCGACGTCGTACAACTCCCAGAAGATCGCGCTTCGGTCGCCACGCTCCAGGATGTCAACCGAGTGGATGTAGCTGCCGTGCCGCACGATGACGCTTGTCATCTGGTACAGGACGCCCGTCCGGTCCACCCCGCGGCACACGATTGCCAGAGGCGGCACGCTGGTGTAATTCGCGGGTGTATCGGACACACAGCCAAGCGTACACAACGCCGTACCGTGCTTCGTCTACGCGTTCAGGCGCGAAGATTGTGCAGGCTCAGGAGCGCTCGCCAGCCAAGTACAGCAGGCCGCCCAGCAACGAGAGATTCTTGTACAAGTTGATCTGGTGAGCAACGCGCTGCGGGCCTGGCTCATGCTCCCAGAAGCGGTGACCGATAAACGAGACGATCGCCAGTTGTAACGCCAGCCCGAGCGCCGCGAGCCGACGAACTGCCGTAAGCTGCAGGGCGAGACCGCCCAGGATCATCGCCGCGCCACTGCCGCGCACCAGCTCATCGCTGACCGGCAGGCCGATTTTCCGCCCCTGCTCGGCTCGGTACGTTGGCTGCGTCGCCTGGCCCCAGCCGCCGTACACAAACATCGCCGAGAACAGCATGAGCCCAAACCGTTGCATGCGCCAAGTATAAGTCCGTACGAGGTTATTCAGGTCGGTGGCAAACGGCCTCGACGTTGTTGCCATCGGGGTCGCGGACGAATCCTCCGTAGTAGCCGGGGTGGTACTCGGGCCGTTCGCGGGGCTCGTGGAGTACCGTCGCAGCATTCGCTACCGCGGCCGAAAAGAAGGCGCGCACTGCAGCCCGATCGGCGGCCTGGAACGCGATGTGGACTTCTCGATTCGGCTCCCCGGATGACAGCGGCCCCAGCCAGAACGTCGGCCGCCCGGCTGCGCCGAAACCGATGACATTGCCGAAGTCCATCACGCGCGTTCCGCCGAGTGGTGCGAGCACGAGGTCGTAGAAAGCGGCGCTGGCATTCACGTCCGCGCACTGAATCGAGACATGGTCAAGCACACGGGCGATCATAGCTGTCCGATACCTGGTCCCAGAGGGCTATGGATCGTGGACTCGGTACAGCGGCCCGGTCATCTTGATGACCGGCATCTGGCGCATCGTAGCGATTGCGTCCTGAACGGCCGCTTCGCTAGCGATGTGGGTGGTCAGGACGATCTCCGCCCCGGGCACGTCGTCGCCAAGCACCACGCTCTCTTTTTGCACCACGCTGGCCAGGCTGATCCCGCGGTCACCCAGGACGGTGGCGATCGAAGCCATCACCCCCGGCCGGTCCAGGGTCAGTACGCGCAGGAAATAGCGCGTTTGCAGCAGACTCATCGATCGCAGGGCGGGCGGTTGGCTCGGCACGCGGTTTGATCCGCGGCCGGCGCCAGTGCCGAGGGCTATCACGTCAGCAATGACAGCGCTGGCCGTTGGCTCCGACCCGGCGCCACGGCCATAGAACAAGGCCGTACCGATCAGGTCGCCGGTAACCTGCACCGCGTTGAACGACCCATTCACGCTGGCCAGCATGGACCCCTGATGCACGAGGCATGGGTGCACGCGCGCCTCCACCTGCCCCCCCACCAGACGCGCGATCGCCAGCAGCTTGATACGGTACCCCATCTCAGCCGCGTACAGGATGTCGCGCTCGGAGACACGCGTGATTCCTTCGCGCGCAATCTGGTCGGGCATGACCGGCGCGCCAAACGCCAGCGATGCCAGGATGGCCAGCTTGTAGGCTACGTCCCACGCCTCGACATCGTTGGTTGGGTCAGACTCGGCGTAACCCAGTGCCTGGGCTTCTTTGAGCGCGTCGTCGAAAGTCGCGCCGCTCTCGGTCATGCGCGTCAGAATGTAGTTCGTGGTGCCATTGACGATGCCGACCACGCTGGTGATGTCGTTGGCCGCCAGATCCAGCTGAAACGGCCCGATCAGTGGGATGCCGCCGCCGACGCTGGCTTCGTAGGCGACCGTTACTCCGCGTGCCGCGGCCGCGGCCAGGATCGCGTGGCCGTGCTTGGCCATGACCTCTTTGTTGGCCGTGACGACGTGTTTGCCGCGCTCGATGGCCTGCAAGATGTACGTCCGGGCGGGTTCGTCTCCGCCCATCAATTCGACCACGATGTCGACGGCTGGATCGTTCAGCACGCCTCCCGCATCGGTCACCAGTGGCACGCCCAAGCCTAAAGCACGCGCCTTATCGACATCGCGCACCAGCACCTTGCAGATCCGGACCGGGCGCCCGATTCTCCGCTCGAGGGCATCCCTTTTGGCGAGCAGCGCTCGCGCCACTCCGGAACCAACCGTGCCCAAACCCAGGAGCCCGACGCCGAGGGTGTTTTCAGAAGGACGCACTGATGCTCGTCGCGAGTTTACCCTGGTCGGGCGGCTGGCCAACGACGTCCACCTGGTTCGGGCTGGCGTGCGTACCTGGCCTGGCCGGCCAGTGCGGGAATAACCCTGGCGAGAAGGCGGTTCTAGTGGGTGTCCCCGCTGACACCCATCTGGCTGGACTAGGCTCAGAGCGGGACTTCCAAACAGTGCCCCCAGCCAACGGCCCGAAGCTCATAGAAAGCTTCGGGCCGTTTTCTTGTCCGGGATGAAGTCGTTGTTGGCGGTGCACGCCCATCCGGACGATGAAACGATCAGCATGGGCGGGACACTTGCCCGCTACAGCGCCGAGGGCGTGCGGACGACTGTGGTCACGTGCACGTCCGGGAACCTGGGCGAGGTGCGCACGCCCGGCCTGGTAGTCGAAGCCGGCCTGGGCTCGTTGCGCAACCGCGAGCTCGAGGCGGCCGCCCGCTGCCTGGGAGTGAGTCGGCTGGCCACTCTTGGCTACTTCGACTCAGGTATGGCGGGCTGGCCCGACAATGATCGGCCGGGCGCCTTTTTCGCGGCCGACCTGACCGAGGCGTCCGAGCAGCTGGTCGAGATCATCCGCCAGGAGCGACCCCAGGTCTTGGTCAGCTACGACGACACGGGTGGCTACGGTCACCCGGACCACGTCAAGGCGCATGCGGTAACGCTGGCGGCTTTTGAAGCTAGTGGTGCGGCTCGCCCAGCCAAGTTGTACTTCGTGCGAATTCCTTTGGGCTGGTCGCGTGCGTTTGTGCACGCTCTGCGCGAGGCTGGCATCCAGGCACCCGGTAGCGCCGCCGCGGGCGCCGACGCAGGCGAGGCGATTCAGGAGATCGGGGTTCCCGATGGCCTGGTGACCACGGCTGTCGACGTTCGCGCGTACGTACCCATAAAACGTGCGGCGCTCGCCGAACACGCCTCGCAAATGTCGGCGGACCATTTTCTCATGCGTATGTCGCCTGCGCTGGCCGAGCGCCTATGGCAGTTCGAGTTCTTTTCCCGCGAGCATGGGCCGACCACGGCCCCTCGCGGCGAGCTCGAGGACGACCTCTTTTCTGGACTCTGCTGAGCGTTACTGGGTGACCACAGCCGCTCGGCCACCGCGCAGGACGTACTTCTGGATTTTTCCGGTGGCGGTCTTCGGCAGCTCGTCGAGGAAGGTAACCGTGTGCGGAGCTTTGAAATGCGCCAGTCGATCGCGGGCGAATTGGCGGAGCTCGTCTTCGGTCGCGTTGGCGCCCGGCTTGAGGATTACAAAGGCGTGTGGCGCCTCGCCCCATTTCTGGTCTTGCAGGCCCACAACCGCGGCCTCTTGAACGGCGGGGTGCCGCAGCAGCACGCCCTCGACCTCGACCGACGAAATGTTCTCGCCGCCGCTAATGATCACGTCCTTCATCCGATCGCGAATCTCGGCGTAGCCGTCGGGGTGAAGCACCGCGCCGTCGCCGCTGTGGAACCAGCCACCCCGGAATGCGGTTGCCGTGGCCTGGGGATCGTCGTAGTAGCCCTCCATCACCACATTGCCGCGGACCACGATCTCGCCCATCGTCTCGCCGTCCCACGGCACTTCGTGGCCGTCATCATCCATGACCGTGAGCTCGCCCGAGGTAATCATCTCCACGCCCTGGCGGGCCTTGAGGATGGCGCGCTCTTCGGCAGACAGTTGGGCATGTTCGGGCCGCACTTCACAGATGGTGATAAACGGCGCGGTTTCCGTCAGGCCATAGACGTGGATGATCTCCCAGCCAAACTCACCCTCGATACGACCAATTGTCGCGGCGGCGGGAGGTGCCCCGGCCGTCAGGACTCGCACACCCCGCGGCACGCCCTCGCGCATTTCAGCCGGCGCGCTCGCAATCCCGATCAGGACCGTTGGTGCTGCGCACAGCATGGTGACGTTTTCACGTTTCAATGAATCGAGTATGCGCTGAGGTTCGACGCGTCGCAGACAGATATGCTTGCCGCCGACAGCGGTTACGACCCATACGAACGTCCAGCCGTTGCAATGAAACATCGGCAACGTCCACAGGTAGGTGTCGACGGGCGACATCGAGACGTGCACCAGCGTGCCCACGACGTTCATGTAGGCGTTGCGGTGGGTGAGCATGACGCCTTTCGGGCGCGAGGTCGTGCCGCTGGTGTAGTTGATGCTGAGCAGGTCGCGCTCGGCGATCTCTGGCCTGAGATATTTGGGCGTGGCGCTGGCAACGAGGCTCTCGTAGTCCAGCCAGCCTTGGCGTCCGCCTTCGAGCGCCACGAAGTGCTCCACGTTGGGCAACTGGTCGCGGATGCTGTCCACGGCTTCGAGATAGTCCGCGTGGGCAGCTACGACGCTGGCCCCGCTGTGATTGATGATGTAGGCAAAGTCGTCCGGAGTCAGCCGATAGTTGATCGGCACCAGGACCGCTCCCAACTGCGGCACTGCGTAAAACGACTCCAGCTGAGCGTGCGTGTTGGGTGCGATATAGGCCACCCGGTCACCCTGGCTCACGCCCAACCGCTGCTGCAGGACATGCGACCAGCGGTCGCAGCGATCGAAGAACTGGGCGTACGTCAGCCGCAGATCGCCGTCGACGACGGCCTCGCGGTCGGCATACAGCCGCCGTGCGCGGCGAGCGAACTCGAGCGGCGATAGCGCTATCTCCATCAGTGTCTCCCCAACGTAGAATTTCCTTGTCGTCTTACAGATGCCTATAACCGGAATTCATGGATGTGTGGAAATTCGTAGACGTGTCGAAATTCGTGGACGTGTCGGAATTCGTTTTGTGCTTTGGCACTGCGCTGCGCGCCGGAGGGGCGCTGCAATCCATGAACGTGGACTGCCTTTTTGGCTGCTTTGGCACGGCGCTGCGCGCCGGAGGGGCGCTGCCCCTCTACCCCGCCGGACTC
>JBPCIO010000377.1:0-11273 GCA_051006215.1 Chloroflexota bacterium | reverse complement strand
CCCACGAGGTACCTGGCCCTGAGTCAACAAAAACCGCGGGTCGCGCCAACTGGCGGATAGCCGCAGCGCCTGGGTGCGCAAGTTCTCACCGTTGCGGGGGTGTACGGTCGCGTCCCGGTCGCCGTGGAAGACGATCAGCGGGAGATCCATTCGTGGACCATCGCTCTTGTCGGTCGGGCGGGTTAGCCTGCCTCGCCGCATCGCTGCGAGAGCGGAACGGAGATCGTGGGCTGCTCCGCTGGCCAGCCCGGAATGCACGCCGACCGCGGCATACAGGTCGGGATAGGTCACCCCCATGATCGCCGCCATCGCCCCACCCGCCGACATCCCGGCCACGTAGACGCGGTGCAGGTCGACATGGTAGGTGGCCATGACCTGCCGGGTGAGGCCGGCAATCAGCGACGGCTCGCCGTCCCCGCGGCGCTGGTGAGCAGCCTGGAACCAGTTCCAGCAACGTGACGGGTTGGCAGAGGCAGCTTGCTCTGGGTAGACAACCAGGCAGGCCACCTGCTCGGCAAGCTGGTTCAGCCGCGTGCCCGCGGCGCTGTCGTCGGCGGTCTGGCTACAGCCGTGCAGCATGACCACGAGCGCCACCGCCTGGCCCGCGTACCCGCTCGGCACGTACAGCTTATAGCCGCGCGTTCCGGCTGGATCCACGTACGTGCCAGCGATGAAACGTTCACCAGCTTCGGCATCGGTAAGGGTGGCAGCCGGCATGCCCGGCACGGGCGCCAACCCAGCCACCGACGGGGAAATCTTCGGAAAGTTGGACCCCTGCACGGGCCGGTTGAGGACCCGTTGGACGACGGCTCTTACCGCGGCCGGCCGGACGCCAGCCGAAATGGGGCTGCTAAAGCCCAATCCGATGCCAGGCTTGTGGCGGGGGGGCTCCTGCGGGGCCTCCGCTTCGCTTGGACCTGCGCCGGGCGTGTCGTACCTCGTGCTCACCGTACCGGCCGCGCCCGATACCGGATCGACGCTCACCAACCGGTAGGTGCTCTCGACGGTAGTGTCCGTGCTGGCGAGATCATCCGCACGCATCGCCGAAGCTGGCGCCCCTCCGATGGCGCGCTGGATGAGGGCGGTCGCCTCGGCGAGCTGTCCGGCGCGGGTCAAGTGCACTGCCTCGACCATTCGAGTAGGTATGGACTCACGCATGCAGCGGACTCCTTGTGGGATGAGGCTCAGTCGACCTGGCGAGGACATGGCGCCGTGTTTGTGGTAAACGCGGTGCGACGGGAAGCGCGGGCGAACGCTACGGCGACAGGATCCGCCCACGCAGGGCAGCCCTGACGGGCGGGCTGGCTCGGAAGGATCCGAGCACGGAGATGGACTCGATGGTCGCCAGAGCTAACTCGGGAGACACGTCCTCGGCGATGCTCGCCAGGCCCAGCACGTTGATGTGGAGCGCGTGCCCGGCTGCCCGCATCGTCTCGAGATCCTGGCGGGTGTAGTGCTGCACGCCGAGCGCGAGGGTTTTCCGGGCGACCGAGGAGCGGACTGCCTCGGCATGCTCGGCGAGTTGGTTGCGAATAGCCGTGCGGATGAAGTCGGTGCGGTTGGAGTAGAAGCCCTCCTGGACCAGCAGGTCGATCTGCCCGAGATCGACCGGGCCGAGGTTGATGGTGATCTTCTCAGTCTCACCTGGCGCTACCATCCATATGGATGGTAATTGGATGCCGAGTGGATGTCAAGCGTGATCGTTGGTTGACCCGCCTAGCCAACGCACATGCGTCGGCATCTGCGCCGAGGAGCGGACGAATCGTCGACGTCCTGCGAATCACGCGGACTGGGTGGCTTCGCCGAGCCGCGCCGCGCGGGGTCGGCATTCACTTCGGCCAGCTATGCTGGTGGTGACACACATGCGCGTCGTTGTCGTCGGTGCCGGCGTGATCGGCGCGGCGGTGGCCTTTCGGCTGGCCGTGGCCGGCGCGCAGGTCACCGTGCTCGAAGGCGCCGATCGCGTCGGCGCAGGTACATCGGGCCGGAGCTTCGCTTGGATCAACTCCAACGCGAAGACGCCGCGGGCCTACCACGAGCTGAACGTGTCCGGTATGCAGGCGCACGCAGCTCTGGGCGTCGAATTCGGGTCCACGCCGTGGTGGCACGGCGGCGGCAATCTCGACTGGCGCGCGACCGACCCAGCCCGGGCTGAGCTGGCTGAGCGAGTGGAGCGGCTGCGCGCGTGGGGCTACCCGGTCGAATGGGTAACGCCGGATCGGTTGCACGAGCTCGAGCCGAACCTCGATGTGAAGGCTGTCGGCGACGCGCCGATCGCGTTCTATCCGCTCGAGGGGTGGCTCGATCCGATCGTGTATGCCCACGCCATGCTGCGCGCGGCTCTTGCGAACGGGACGGTCGTGCGGACGCTGGCGCACGTCGAGCATGTGCTGGTCGACAGCGGCCGAGCCCGCGGGGTCGCGCTGCGAGGCGGCCAGACCGTGGAGAGTGATTGGGTGGTCAACTGCGCTGGGCGCTGGGCGGACACGCTGGCCGTCGTCGATATGCCACGGCTCCGATTGCCGCTCGCACCAACGCTCGGATTGCTCGTGTTCACGCCTCCGGTCGCGAGCCAGCTTCAGCGCGTTGTGCACGCGCCGTCGATCAACATGCGCGCGGATGGCGCGGGGCGGTTGATGCTGCACGCGGACGACGTCGACGACGCACTCGCGCCAGACGCTGAGCCTGACGTCGGGGCGCCAATCGTCCAGCAGATGCTCAGGCGCGCCGCGGCCGTTCTGCCAGGCCTGGGACAGGTCACCGCCGAGGCGGTGCGCATTGGCATACGCGCCATTCCAGCTGACGGCCTGTCGGCGGTTGGGGCGATGCCGGGTGTCGACGGCTATTACTTGGTCGTCACCCACAGTGGGGTGACGCTCTCACCTTTTCTCGCCCGAGCCGTGGCCGCCGAGATCGTACACGGCACGCGCGACAAACAACTCGAACCATTCAGGCCCGGACGGCTCCTGTAAGCCCCGTCGGTTCCTCAAGGTTCGACAGGAGCACCAGGTCGTCAGCTTGGCGGCGGTCGTTGTTGTGAGCGTCAACCAGGATTCGGCAGTGCCGGGCGCTAGCGCTGGACGTGGGACCGAGGCGCCGGTAAAAGAATGCCGGCGCCGAGGCATGCTTTGTGACCGCCGTGGTCTAGTGCGGCGTATGGCTGGGCGAGTCACCTCGAGCGGGAGCTACCGAGAAATGTGAGTGCGTCGCGACCAGGCGCTCGCCGCGCACGGACAGCAGCAGCGTTGCGCGACCCGGGCGATCGAACGCCTGCCCATCCTCACGCTGCCCGACGGAGTCCCAGGGCACGACGACACACAGCCCGTCGTCGGCGCCGAGGCAGTGCAGCTGCTCGAGCCTGAACGTGAAGTCGCGGATCGTCGGCCAGATATTCCGCCACTGCTCGTGCTCGAGGTGCTCCCGTCCCGAAACGATCGCGGCGAACGTGCCGAACGAGACGACGTCCTCCGCGAAGAGCGGCCGAGCCCGCGCGTAGTCAACCGACCGCACGCTGGCCTGCATTTCGAGCAGCCACGCGCGGGCGCTTTCCACCCCCTGCGATGAGGCCATGCCCGGCCAAGCCTACCAGCAGACGGCGCGAACGTCCGAATCAGCCGGCAATCACGCGTCGGCGCCGAAGACCGCAAACGAGAACACCAGGTAGGCCGCCAGGGTCGAGGTGATGTCGCGCATATCCGTCAGCGGGTTAACTTCAGTGACCGCCAGTCCGTGGCAGTGCGGCGCCAGCGCGCGGACCGCGTCCAGTGCGAAGCGCGCGGTGAGTCCGCCCGGCTCGTGAGCCCCAGCGCCCGGCGCATACGCTGGGTCAAGGGCATCGATGTCAAACGCGAGAAATCGGTAGGTAGCGCCAGCCGTCCGCTCGAGCGCCTGCTGGACCACGGCTGTTGAACCGAGCGTCTCACACTCGACCGCGGAGATGTGCCGCAAATCAACACGGCGTTTGAACTCCAGGGAGCTGGCGAAATTGAAGTTGCGCGAGGCTACCTGGATGCAATCGGCGGGTGAGACGCGCTGCAGCTCGAGCGCCCGCCGCATGCCGCTCGAGTGGCTGAAGCGGCCCTGGCGTTCGTTTTCGTCCATGAGGTCGAGGTGGGCATCGAAGTGGATGATGCCGACGGACCCATCCACGGCGTCATGCAGACCGCGCACGCTTGCAAACAGCAGCGAGTCGTCACCACCGAGAACGATCGGTACACGCGCGCGCAGAACGGCCGCCGAGACCGCTTGGCTACACCGCTGCAGCGAAGCGATCAGATCACTCGGCACGATCGCCACGTCGCCAGCGTCGCCGAGCAGGTCGTCGCCGACTTCATGGACTCGGCCGGTGTCGAGCGAGTAAACCACCCCGTTCTGGATGCGCATCGTCATCCACTCCAGTGCCGCCCGAATGCGCGCGGGCGCGTGGCGAGAACCCGGCCAGCCAAGCGTGGCTCCGCCGTCGAAAGGCACGCCGATGAGCTCAAACTTCCGATAGGGCACCCATCTATCGTGGGTGGTACAGGCGTAGCTGCGTCAAGGCGGACCAGCCTGTTGCGTGTGGCTTGGCGCAATCCGTCCTGGCTACGGACGATGGACTGTCGGGCAGTATTGCTAGATTCAAGCTGTGAATCGGACCGATCGCCTGTACGCGCTGGTAGAGGAGTTGCGTGCCCGCGCACCCCGGCTCATGCGCGCAGGCGAGCTAGCAAAGCGATTCGAAGTCACGACGCGGACGATCGAACGTGATCTCCTGGCACTCCAGGAAGCCGGCGTGCCAATCTGGGCCCAGCCGGGTCCGGGCGGCGGCTACGCGCTCAATGCGGACACCACTCTGCCACCCCTGAACCTCACCTCCGGCGAAGCAGCCGCTATCGCAACGGCTCTTGCGGTGACGCGCGCCATGCCCTTTGCCGCGGCCGGGCGCTCGGCCCTCACGAAGCTCACCGGCGTCATGGCGAGCGCTCCGCGCAGCCACGCTTCGAAGCTGGTGAGCCGTATTCGCGTGGCTCAGGGGCCCCACATCGATGCCGCCCAGCCACTCGCGGAAGTGCTCCAGCAGGCGCTGATCGACTCGGTGGCTGTCGAATTGACCTATCGGGACGGGGACGCGCGGGAGACGCAGCGGACGGTCGAGCCGGCGGGCCTGCTCGGCACCCGTCACGGTTGGTATCTCGCCGCCTGGTGCCGCCTGCGCCAGGCTCCGCGTGCGTTTCGGCTAGACCGCATTGCGCAGGCCAGCCTGACCGCCGAGGCGGTCGACCCGCGGTCGTTGGATGCGATGCTGCCCGACCTGCCGTTCGAGCTGGCCGAGCCCGCATTGATCTAGCCGACGCACTCGATGTACTGGTCGGGGTGACCCGGCCTGAAACCCACTCCGAATTCCCGACACAACGTTGTCGCACGGACCCTTTACGGTGATGTCAAGAGGCCGTGCAGCGGACCTCGAAGAACATCCGACAAGGAGCACCAACGCCAGTGGTCACCTCTCATGCAGCGCGGTTCGGATTCGCCCTGGAATACGTCACCGACGTCGAGGCAACAAAGCGTTTCTTGGTCGACGTGCTTGGGATCGAAGTCGAGCGAGATCATCCGACATTTGTTCAATTCAAGGCTGGCGACGGCGCCAGGTACGCCATCACGAGTGATGAGCCGATTGACCCCACCGCGGCCGACACGCCCGAGTTGTGGTGGGTGGTCGACGACGCTGGAGCAGCATTCCGCGAGATGTCGACCAGAGCTGAAGTCAGTCTGCCGTTGCGGCAGATGCCGTTCGGCACGTGCTTCGGCATCAGGGACCCGTCCGGCCAGGTCCAATATGTCCTGGAATTCGCTCAAGCGCGGCCGAGCCGCCAGCTTGGATGAACATGCGCCCGGTGGTCGAGCGGCGGACGTAGGACTGGCGGAGGCAGGTGCTGCCTGCCCTCGCCCAGAGGACCGTCCATCTGCCAATCCAATATCGTAGGATGGCGTCACGATAGCCGCGGCCCGAGCGCCGCAAGGAAACTACCTCAGCAGCAAAGCGAGGGCCACGCGGGCATGCAACCCCACGAAGTGACCGGCCACACTGAGCGCAAAGGCCTCACGCGACGCCAATGGCTAGGCCGGGCGGCCCAAGTAGCAGTCGCTGGCCTGGTCTCAGCGTGCGCACCCGCTGCCCCAAAGCAGCCGGCTGCCGCGCCGACCGCGGCAAGCGGGGCGGCGCCAGCCACCGGTGGAGCCACGCAGGCCCCGGCGGCCAAACCTGCGGCGTCCGCTACGCTGACCATGTGGGGCAACCATCCCGAGTGGAAGGACCCGCTCACCAAGCTGGTAGGGGTCTTTACCACCGCTAACCCGGCCGTCACGATCAACCTCGACTTCAAGCGTGGCGAGGACTACAACACCGCGCTCAGCACTGCCATCGCTGGAGGCGCCGCTCCCGACATCATCGGTTTCGGGCCGGGCACGAGCGTCGCCGCTGCCGCTGCGGCTGGCCAGATTCTCGACCTGAGCGGCAAGGTCGTCGTCGACAACCTCATCGCGGCTGCCGCCAATCAGGTCAAGAGCGCCGATGGCAAAGTCTGGGGCAGCCCCCTGGCGGCCTACACCGTTGGCATCTTCTACCAACGCCCGATATTTCAGAAGTACAACATCACCGCGCCGAAAACGTGGGACGATCTGCTTGCCGTCTGCAAGCAACTCAAGGACGCTGGGGTGACGCCGTTGGAGATGCCGGGTAAGGACGGAATTCTCCCGTACTTCCTGTACAACCTGGCGGTCTCCAGCAGCCTGGGTGAGTCAGGCTCGCAGGATCTGATGACTGGCAAGGTGAAGCTGACCGACGACAAGCTCCTACCCGCGGCCAGCTTGATGACGGCGCTCCAGCCCTACTTTAGCGATGGCTTCCAATCGGTCTCGTACGCCGAAGGCAAAGCGGAATTCGCCAACGCCCGAGCCGCCATGATTCCCGGCGGCTCTGCCGACTACACTGGCTACAAGCAGGTCAACCCCAGCGTGGACGTTGGGGTGTTTGGATTCCCACCCTCCGCCACCAGCGGTGGCAAGCCGACTACTGTCACGGGCATGGAGCTCATCTACACGGTGAACTCCAAGACCAAAGCGCCCGATCAAGCCGCGGCATTCGTCGGCTGGCTGGGAACGAAGGAGGCACAGCAACTGGTCGCCAACACCATTGCGCAGCCGGTCGGCAAGGGCGTAGCTTCAACCGAAGACCGAGTCGCCAAGGAGATGGTCGATGCCGGCCAGGCCAACGTGGCGGTCTGGCTAGACACTCCGCAGTTTGGCTCGGCCCTGGATATCTTCGCCAAGGACGGCATGGGCGTCTTCACCGGCCGCCTCACTCCGGCAGACATGGCGAAGGCAATGCAGGGTGGCATTAAGACCAGCGCCTAGGCCACTGGCGGGTGTGGCAGCTCCGGTGGAACTGCCCGCCCGCGTCGTGGCTCGTTCGGGGGTGCCCGCGTATGTCTGGTTCACCGCCCCCGCGCTGGCGTTCTACGCCGTGTTCTTCGTATTCCCGACAGCCACCGCCTTCTGGCTCGGCACTTATGGCTGGAGCGGTCTCGGCGAGATCAAACCATTCGTTGGTCTCGCCAATTTCGGACAGATCATCACCAGTGCGGCCTTCTTCCGAGCAGCTAGTCACAATGTGGCGATGTTCGCTGGCATCTTCGTGCTGCAGAACACTGTCTCGCTCGGCCTAGCGCTGCTACTCAACCGCAGCTCGCCTTGGGCCCATATTTACCGAGCCATCATCTTCCTGCCGGTGATCACGTCCGCCGTTGCCACCGGCTTCATCTGGGACACACTCCTGAGTCCCAATATCGGGGCCATCAACCCCTTCCTCCGCGACGTTGGACTGGGCAGTTTTGCCCGAAACTGGCTGGCCGACCCCGCCCTGGCTCTGGCAGTGGTGACCCTTATTCAGTTCTGGCAGTGGAATGGCATTGCAGTGGTCCTCTACCTGGCGGGTCTTCAAGGGGTGCCCGAAGAACTGCGTCAGGCTGCGCGCATTGACGGTGCCGATGGGTGGCTCACGTTCCTGCACGTGACCTTCCCGTTGCTCGCGCCCGCCTTCACGGTGTTGACGGTGCTGTCGTTCATTATCATTTTCCGTTCATTTGACCTGGTCTACGTGCTCGGCGGCCCGACCGGATCCCCCGATGGGGCAACATCGGTTTTGGGCACTCTCATCTACTCTGATGCCTTCGGCATCGGCGGATCATTCGGCAGCAACATGCACATGAGCTATGGGATTGCGGAGGGCGTGCTCCTGTTCGTGATCGTGGCGACGATTTCGGGTGTGCTGCTTACGCTGCTCGGACGCCGGGAGCGGGACCTGCAGTGAGTGCGTCGCGCACGCGCGGTCTGCTCGAATCAGTGGTTTGGCATGCTCTGCTCATCGTCGTCTCGCTGCTGGTGCTCGTGCCGATTGTGTTCTTGGTACTTGGATCGTTCAAAACCGTCCAGCAGTTCTTCGCGGCCCCGTACGGCTTGCCACAGTCGTGGACGCTGTCAAACTATGTGCGAGCCTGGCAGGAGGCGGCAATCTCGACCACGTTTCCCAACAGTGTGATCGTCACCACGTCCTCAGTCATCATCAGCACAACGCTGGCGTGTCTGGCAGCCTACGGCATCGCACGTTTCTCGTTCCGCCTCCGGACCGGGGTCCGCCTGCTGTTCGTTGGTGGGCTGGTCGTGCCCGTTCAGCTGATCATGCTGCCACTGTTCGTGTTGTTACGGGAAATCGGCGCGCTCGGAACTCTGCCCGGGCTCATCATCGCGTACTCCGTATTCGGCATCCCACTCGGAGTGTTGATCCTGGTCGGCTTCTTTGCCACCCTGCCGCGAGACCTGGAGGATGCCGCGCGGATAGACGGCGCGAGTCACTTCCGCGTATTCCTGGATGTCATGTTGCCGCTCATGCGTCCGGCGCTCGCGGCGGTGGTGATCTTGAACGGCGTCTGGATGTGGAACGACTTCTTCATTGCGCTCATCCTGTCGACAAGACCGGATACGCATACCCTGCCGGTCGGGATCATCAATTTCTACGGAACGTACTCCACCGAGTGGGGATTGATCTTCGCGAACGTCACCATTTCACTGTTGCCGGTGCTGCTCGCCTACGTGGCGCTGTCGCGGCAGTTCATCTCGGGCCTGACGGCCGGCGCCGTCAAGGGCTGAGCGCACGTAAGGCATTGATCCAGGAGGTCGCAGACGCGGGTCTCCACTTCACGCACCCAGGTCAGAGCGTGTGCATCTCGGTTGCCACGTCGGGGTGGAGGTCCATTTGGTCGCTGGTCTGATACAGATGACAGGCAACGCGCTGCTGGTCGACTGGCCGGATGGAGGGTCGCGTCCCCCAGCAGACCGGCTTCGCATACGGACACCGCTCGGCGAACAGGCACCGGTCTCGACGTACGAGCGCGTCAAGCGAAGCAGCATTGGTCGGGAACGTTGCACCGTCCCAGCGCTGGTCTGGATCCGGCGACGGGATCGATTTCAGGAGCAACTGTGTATACGGGTGCAACGGTTTTTGCATGACCGTCTCGGCCGGGCCCTCTTCCACCACCCGCCCTCGCGCCATAACCAGGATGTCGCCGCCAAGATAGTAGGCGCTCGACAGATCGTGCGTGATGAACACGGTGGACATGCCGTATTGTTCCTTGAAATCGAGCAAGATGTTCATGAAGGTCGCCCGAACGGCGACATCAAGCATCGAGATCGGTTCGTCCGCGACGATGACTCGCGGGCGCAGGAGATACGCCCGAGCCAGCATGACGCGCTGACGCTCTCCGCCGGACAGTTCGTGCGGGTACCGCCCGAGCACATCCGTCGGCCGTAGGTTCACGGCGCGTAGAGCGCCCTCGATAAGCTCCGAGCGTTCCTTCTTGCCAGACGCAAGCTTGAATTTGTCGAAAAGCATGTTGAAGACGCGGTCTATGCGGTAGAACGGGTTATAGATCCCGTATGGGTCCTGAAAAATAGCCTGGACCTCTTTGCGGTACATCGCCATCGCCGCGCCGTGCAGACCGTAAACATTCGCACCCCGGTATAAGACGCTGCCGCTGGTAGGCGGGCTAAGTCCAAGCAGCGCCCGCGCCACCGTCGTCTTGCCCGAGCCAGACTCGCCGACGATGCTGAGAATCCGGGGTGGTGATTGCGCCAGGGTCAACGAAACCCGGTCAGCGGCTAGCACCCCACCACCCTTTGGCGCCGAGTTGCCAAACTGCTTCGTCATCTCGCGCATCTCAATGAGCGGGCCGTCCGAGGCGGTCACACCAGTTCTCGCACAGTCGACTCCGGATAGACGTGACACGCGACCTGGCGATCCGCATCTATATGGCGCGGGCCCCATGGCAGAGGCCGGTCACCCGCCGCCACCTCCGCCAAGCGCGGCGCGTGCTTCTGGCAGACCGGCATCGCCACCGGGCAGCGTGGGTGAAAACGGCAGCCAGTTGGCCAGCTCGTAGGGCTGGGGGCAACGCCGGCGATGCCGTCGATTCGCAGACGTTCCCCGCCGACGGTGGGGATCGAGTGCATGAGTCCGCGCGTATACGGATGCAGGCTGTTCTTGAGCACCGAGCGCACGTCACCAACCTCGACGACCTGCCCCGCGTACATGATCGCGGTGCGATCGACCAGTTGCGCATGCACCGGAAGGTCGTGACTGACGAGCAGAATGGCGACCCCGTACTCGCGGCGGAGCGTCAGCAGCGTCTCGAGAATGGTGCGCTGCACGTTCACGTCGAGCGCCGTCGTCGGTTCATCCGCCACGATCAACTCGGGATCCATCGCGATCGCGGTCGCGATGATCGCGCGCTGCCGCATACCACCAGATAGCTCGTGCGGATACAGTCGCGCCACACGCGGTTCCAGCCCCACCTTTTCGAGGAGCATGGGAATCTTGTCGCGCGCCGCCGCTCGGTCAACTCCGTGAGCGGTCATCGCCTCCACGATCTGGTCAGCGATACGGACGACCGGATTGAGCGAGTTCATCGACCCCTGTGGCACGTACGATAAATGTTGCCAACGGTACCGACGCAGCTTGGCTACAGACAGCGTCATGAGGTCGACCGGTGCGCTCGCGTTGCGCGGCGTAAACCAGATATGGCCCGTCGCCTCGCGATTGGCGAAGCGCACGATCTGCAAGATCGCTTCGACCAGCGTCGTCTTGCCGGAGCCAGACTCGCCGGCCAGACCAAAGATCTCACCGCGATTGATGGTCAGGTTCGCGCCGTCGACCACGCGTGCGAGACCGTGCGGTGTACGGA
>JBPCIO010000376.1:0-3877 GCA_051006215.1 Chloroflexota bacterium | reverse complement strand
CATGCACCTGCGCTCTGGACGCCGCAAAGGACTACGGATTGAGCTCCCACAGGTCGCTCAAAGCTCCCTCGGACCACTCTTTGATGATTTCCGTGAGTCAGTTGGGTAGTGTGTAGATGCGTCCAAGCAGGACGTGATGTCGCCTTCGAGTATCCATTCCGCCCGTTTGTTCCCAGCAAGGGCCACGAAGCACTGCTCGATGGCATCTGCTGTCGATCTCTCGGACCGGAATCCATAGGAATTGGCGTCCCCGGTGGTTTCGGCGATGGGGTCCAGAGCAAGCAGGTACACAGCCTGCATGGCCCTGTCTCTCATCGTCGGGATGGTGGCTTCAAACTACATCCTCACGCAGCAGAAATTTGGAGTTGTCGGCCGAGATGACCGGATGTGGCCGCCCGTTCACGGTAGGCCTGCTCGACCTCGGGCGGAAACGGGATGCACCACTTGCCACCAGGCGCCCGTCGCGCTGCTAGCTGACCGTGCTCGAGCCAGTAGTAGATCACATTTGGACTAAGGCCCAACCGGTCGGCGACTCCGGCGACCGTCACTTCGCCAGTCGCCAGCAGAGGCGGTGACGCAATCCCGTGGACATAGCGAATCCAGCGCACCGCGGCGACGTCGAAGCAGCGCCCGGTGCCGGTCCGGTGTCCGGCGTTGTTCAGGAGGTCACCAGCTCCTCATCATTGTGATCTGGTCCCAAGCAGGCCACGATGTCGATAACACCTTCAGGTGTCCGCCGGCTAACGTTGGCTGGGTCAGGGCGGCTAGCCAGCAGCTCCTCAGTGGCACCCGACCGCCAGTGAATACCGATGCGCAGCCGCTCACCGGCTGGTTCGGAGAGGAGCGTAACGTCAGCAATGAGGGTCCGCAACAGACGCTTGCGGTCCTTGTCGGACGTTGTGGGAGACGCCCACAGTCGAGGGAGATCGCTCACCAGCACCTCCAGTTCGGCACGCGGCGGCAGCGGGGCAGCGGCAGCCTTAAGGGTGGCCAGCCCTGCCTCAGCCTCAGCCAGGGCCGTGAGCTTCTGCTCCCAACGTTGCTCGAGGCTGCGCCCAACCAACCGGTTCTCGGGTTCGCAGGCAAGAAATGTCCGTTCGGCCCGTTCCGCTTCGTAACGCGCGCGCTCGACCGCGAGCTCCGCTGCCCGAGTGGTGCGTGCGCGCCGCTCTGTGACTTCGTCGGCCGCGGCCAGAGCCAAGGCCACCTGCTCAGGCGCCACGACCGCCAGCAAGCGCTCCACGACGACATCGTCGACCGTCGAGGCCCGCACCGACCGGCAGGCCGGCGTCGCCACGTGGTCATGCCGCGCGTGAGCACAGTCGTAGCGCGCCGGACCGTCCTGGTAGTGAACGGTCATGACCCGACCGCAACTGCCGCACAGCAGAATTCCCTGGCAAAGCGCCACGCCCTCCCGCGGCGGCCGCGCACCGTCATGCGTGCAGTTGGCGCTCAACTTGGCCTGATTATCCAGGAACTGCTGCCAGCCGACATAGCTGGGGTGATGGTCCTGGCTGACCACCGCCCATTGCTCGCGCGGCACCTCGCGCGTCACGGTCCGAATGGTTCCGTCGGGGGTTACCACCCGCCGCGAGCGGAAGCGGCCAAACACATAGGCCCCGGTGTACGACGGGTTCGACAATACCCCCAAGACTCGCCCATGGGTCAACCGTCCCCATCGCACTTCCCCAGCCCAGACCCCACCGTATGCCCGCCGTGGGAAGCGACGCTTGTGGAAGGCAGCCACCACGCCATAGGCGGAGCCGCGGGCCCCAAACGCCGCGAACACATCGCCTACGGCGGCGCGTATCTCCTCGTCGGCATCCAGGACGACGGCGCCCTCGTCATCGTAGGCATAGCCCACAGGCAACGGGAACCGTAGGTCTCCTCGGGCTGCCGCAGCCCGCTTCGCGCCCTGCAGCCGGCCCGCCAGCACATGCAGCTCGGCCTCCGACATCGTGCCTTTGAGCCCCAACAGCAGGCGGTCGTTGAAGTCGCTCAGGTCGTATATGCCGTCGGCATCGACGATCAACGTGTCAGTCAAGCTGCACATCTCCAGCAGCCGCTGGAGGTCCGCGGAGCTGCGGGCCAGCCGCGACACTTCCAGGCCAAAGATGGCTCCCACCTCGCCGACGCAGACGCGACCGACGAGCTCGCGGAAGCCGGCACGGTTGCTGGCCGAACGGCCGGACAACCCCAGGTCGGCGTCGATGACCTCCACCCGTGCCGCTGGCCAGCCCAGCCGACAGGCTTCTGCCGAGAGCGCGTATTGCCGCGCCGTTGACTCCGTATGCTCGCGGACCTGCGCCAGCGTGGATTGACGCACATAGATGATCGCGCTTCGGCGCAGATGGGACGCCGTGACTTTCGACTGTCCGGTCACTCGACTCTCTCATCCTGTCGCCCGGCGTGTTTGACGGCCCGGCGATCGCGGCCTCGAGCATATTCGCCAGCGGCGCCACCAGCTCTCGCCAGAGGCCGCTGACTAGCATTCAGTCCAGCGCCCGCCGCGCCAGTAATTCCAGGTTGAGGGCCGAGATTTCCTCCAACACACCCTCTTGCCGCGCGGTCATCTCTACGCGCTGTTGGACCGCCTCGGCCAAGCTGGCTGGGATATAGACCAGCCGGCTCTGCCCTCCGGCACGCGCCAACGAGAGATACAGGTAGGGGCCATGGAGTTCGCCTCGAGTGCATCGGCAGCCTTCCTTTCCGCATCGCCGTCCCTGGCTGATCAGCGTGCCCTGCAGCGTCACCTCCACATCGCCCAACGCTCGGGCCAGACGTCGCCGACGGCCCCGCAGCTGGCGCACACTGAGCTGCCCAAGATCCTCGGTCTTGTATAGCATCTATATACAAGATTCTACCCTCTTGCCGTGTGCTTGGCAATCCCTTGGTGACTCGCCATGGCCGCCACGACCGCCACTAGTTCGCTCAGCACCTCGTACGTCAACGGGTGCTCGGCAGGCGCCGCTCCCAAATTGGTGAACTGCTCCGGTAGCGCTACCGTGCCCTGCGGCCCACCTTCGCAGATGTAGAGTCGCCCAATCGGCCTTCGGCGCTCGAACAGGATGTGGAGGCGCTGGCCTGTCAGCGGGTGGAAAGGATGGGTAACGACCAGTGATTCACAAGACGGACTGCTTGGTCTGGCAGTATGCCTGGACCGTCGTGATGCCCAAAGGTCGAGTCTTGCCGTTGCTCTTCGGGATATAGACCCGCCGCAGCGGAAGGGGCCGATAGCCCCGACTGCTCAGCAAGCCTATGGCCGCCGATTTGGTTGCCGGTGTTCGCCACGTGACGTGGTCCACGCCGGGCGTGTCTCGTCCCTGGTTACCCGTCACTCGTTTCACCGCCAAGGCTTTGGCACTGAACGAGTGAGTCAGCAAGTGTTGCAGGGCTTTCACCCTGTTGGGCTTGCCTTGTTGTGTTGCCTTCACGATACGCACTTGGAGCCGACGCACAATCCGGTTGGCCGTCTGCCAGTCAATGGCGTCCCAGTCAATGGGTCTGTGAGAGGTAGCACCAGGAAGCGTTGCCGAAGCAGCCGTGCTCCCCATCATCTGCTTGCCTCTTTGGCCGGTTGGTCAAGCTCTCTCGTGATGAGAGACCCGACGGAAGTCTGCCCGCTTTCGCGGAGGGTGATGTTGCCGTTGGGCGCAACCCTTATCCGAGCCATTACAGCTCGACCTTCGCTTTCTCCGCCATCCCTTACCCGCACCACCATGGGCTTCCCTTACGAGTTGCCTTCCTCGATGAGGAGTGATACGGGCTTACCAAGTTCCGCATGGTTCACAAGAGCGGGTTAGGTCCCCTCCTTGCACCGGTGACGTGGTATGGCCACGACGAGGGATACGAAAGCCCCCGTGCCCATCACAGGAGG
>JBPCIO010000375.1:0-21654 GCA_051006215.1 Chloroflexota bacterium | reverse complement strand
CAGACCGAGCAGCCCGTGCTCAGCGCACCAGGCCAGGAGTGTCTGCTCGCTCTCGGGCGCAAGCTCGGGGGGCTCACCCTTTGCCTTTGGCTTCAGGCGAGTGTCCCAGACGAGGTCGAGCAGCGATTCGTAGGGCGCCTTGCCGGCTGCGCTGCCCCAGCCGCTACGTGCCTGAGCGTAGCTGGCCCAGGGATCGTATGACTCAAGCGTCGCACCTGGCGCGGGCCGGATCGCACCGGCCTCGACTGTGTAGCAATCGAAACGCCACCAGGTGCCGAGAACATCGAAACCGCCCAGTGAGTTGGGGGCGCGTCCGTTAGCGACCACCGGCGCAAGTTCAACGGTTTATGCCGGTCTTCCGGCTAAACTAGTGCAAACAGGACAAACGCGTAGTACACTGGCGATGTGGACGTAACACCACGGTTGCGCAGGTCATCAGCAGAGCCTGATTTGCTGACGACAGGCGAGGCGGCGAAAGAACTCGGCGTGAGTGCCAAGACCGTGCTGCGCTGGATCAATGACGGGCTACTGCTCGCGCGTCGTACGCGAACTGGTGGTCAGTACCGCCTCGAACGCGAAGCGCTCGAGCGCTTCAAGGTCGAGCAGCAGGAGATACGTCCAAAGATTAACCAGGAGGATGGTCTCCGCCGCTAGTTACCGACCTCAGTAACAGGCCGCGGGCCTGACAAACAGAAGCGCCGGTACGCGCACCTCTTGCCAAAGAAGGCGTGCCAGCGCTCCTAATGCCTGGCACAGTGGCTGATGCCGACGCCTATCCACTAGGGGAAGGGCTCTAGGACCGTGGCTGGCACGCGAAGTGCTCCATACGAGATCTTAGGAGAAAGGAGGTCGCAATGAGTCAGATCAATGTGAACGCACCCGAGCCGGTCGTGGACTCGAGGGGTGATCGCTCCGCAGCTGCGGGTATCAACCTCATCACGGTGTTGATCGTCCTCGCTGTGCTGGCGGTCATCGCCTGGTTCTTGTTCACCGGGCCACTGCGAAGCATGACCGGCGGGACAACAAACGTGAATGTGAACCCGGCCCCAACGACGAGCACGACGATCAACGTCAATCCGCCGAGCCAGCCGAATGCGCCAGCCCCAGCAGGGAACACGGGCACTGGTACCAACCCAGCCCCGGCTAACCCCGCCCCCTCAAAGCCTTAGCACACCCACCCGCGGTTAGTCACTGGCACCCCGTTGACGGCCGAAGCCTAGACGAGGCGCCAGTGATCCACGCCAACGACTGGCCGCGAACGCGTCGGGGTCAGTCCCAGACCGGCATGTGAGTGACGCATCAGCCTTGGGGCGGTGGCCTGCGTATGCTGGAGGTCCGCGTTGGGACCCTCGGGGCCCGACCGAGTGGCATCACATCGGCGAAAAATACGTCGACGTTCTCGTGCACCAGGCCTTGTGGCAGGAAAACTTCGACGCGCCAGCCGATCACCTGATGCCCAAACGCTGCCTACTGCCGTCGACGCCGCCGAAAGCATGCTCGAACCAGCCATCTAGAGATGGGCGGACGCCACATCGCCTTCACGGCCGGTTCCACGGGTAAATCCGCTCAAGTGATCTACACCCATGCCGGAGATTGACCCGCCCGTGCGAGCGGATGAAAAGCCCCGACGCCAGCGCGAGACCTGCGTGTCGTCCACCATCGACGAGGTCTGGCGCCACTGGGCTAACTCGATGGGGCAAGCGGTGCACTTCGCTGATCCATGCGTTGGACGCGCGCTTGAGGGGATTCGGGTCGCAGCCCAGGCCAGGCTCTCACCTACTCGCCCGATGCGGATTCCAGTTCGGTGCGGGTCGGGAGATCGCCCGAACCCTGGGGCGGCAGCTGCGCCGCGTCCAGAACAGCAACTGGTCGCAAGCCGAATTCTTGGGTCCAGTAGGTTCTGTAGGGTCCGCCACCGACCACGCCGACGCCTAGTTCGTCATAGTCGGGCGAGAGGATATTCGCACGGTGGCCTGCTGATGCCATCCAGCCCGCCACCACTGCATCGGGCGTCGAGTAGCCGGCAGCAATGTTCTCGCCGAGGGCTGACCAGCCGGTATAGCCCGCCTGGCCCAGGCGGTCGACGAAATTGGGAACCAGCCCGCAGGTATGTTGGAAGCACGAGCCGTCGGCCAGCACCTGGCTGTAGCTTAACGCGGCGGCACTCAGTTGCGGACTGAGCTTCAGCGGCGCGAGGCCGACGGTTTGCCGCCCAGCGTTGGAGAGTTGAAGCACGCGCTCGACGTCAGCGGCATGATCCTGGTCGGCCGCCGCGACGGGTTGAACCTGCAGCGCCATCAGCATCCCGCTCAGCGCCAGCCCGAGCGCCCTTGCGGCTGAGGCAGCCCGTCGGCTCATTCGAGCCCCCGCGCCTGGTCAGGTGAACGATCGCCTCTGGTCGCCGTCGGGAAAAGGCAGCGTACACCCGTGCTAGGATCGGTGGGGACAGCAGTGATTGGCTCTGAGTCGCTTTCTTCCGGCGCGGCGCTTGGCGTGCCGCTGCATGGCTACGCCATGGTACTCCGGCCGTCTGAGTTGGCGGCGGTGGCGGCTGGCCTGGCCAAACTTCGGCCGACCGCTCCGCGTGACCCGATCACGCTAGTAGAGGCGCTCAGGCAGCTACTCGAAACTGATCGTGCCCCGGTCTGGGAATTAGCGGTCCGCCGCTTTGGCGGGCGCAAGACGATCAGTCAAGCTGCCGGAGAAATCGGCATGGATGTCGTTCACGCTGAGGCGCTTCTGGAAGCGTATATCCAGCGCGTGGCCGACACCGACGCACGGCTATTTGTACGAGCTACTTCCCAGACTTCGTAGGCGTGCTACTTGGACTGAACATGCGGCGCGGCCCTAGTCCGGGTCAACTCCGACTTCATCAGATTCGGGGCCTCCGAACCCCTCACCTCCGAGCCCTTCACCCCCGAGCCCCTCACCTCCAGCTTCGTCACCTAAATCTTCGCCCGCCTCCAGGCGGTCAACCATCTCACCCCAGTCGTCGCCCAGGTCTTCGCCCATCTGCTGGCCCAGCTTGCGCGCCCAGCGCGCCACACTCTTTGGGTCGCTCTCGTCGATGTCGCCGAAGCTGGACGGGTCGGCCATGTCTTCCAGCTGTGTGTCCTCGCTCCTGAGCTGAAACACCCGCGAGACTAGCCGCGACAAGCCCCCCGAGCCGCAGTTTGGGCAAACCGGCGCCGCCGCGCCAGCCGCGGAAAACGTCTGGTAGAACAGGCTCACGCGCCGCTTGCAGTCGGCACAGTGGTACTCGTAGATCGGCATAGGTGGACAGCACCCGGCGTGTGCCGGACAGCACGATTCTACTGAAAAGACACTTGCCGGTGGGCAGTTCGAGTGCTAGGGTAAAGGTGTCCAATCGTTGGACGAAGGAGGTGCTGATGGTTATACGCAAGCCCCATTCCACCTTCTGCCGCTGGCAAGTTGATGGCTAGCGGCCCCGTCGGCGAACGCGGCCGAATAGGGGTCACCAGCGACGCGCTGGCGTGAGTGTGGGCCCATCGGAACACCGATGCAGGGTGGGTCGAGGCCAATCTCAAACCAGTCCGGTAATCCACGTCGAAGTGCGCGTCGCACCCTACGCATACTGAATTCGGTGCATTCGGGGTGCTCCTACCACGTAGGAGCACCCCCTTTCTATGCCAGTGGTGGAAAACGCAAGCTGAGCACCAGGTGATCTCGGCCGACAATCGTTTCGGCAAACACCTCCCGTGCGTTTTGTAGGAATGACTCTGGTGCGACCACGGACGGACTGAAGTGGGTCAGCACAAGTTGTCCGGCGTGTGCCTGTTTGGCCAGGCGCGCGGCTTCGCGGAACGTCATATGCTTGCGTTCGACTGCTCGCGGCTGGTCCTCGTCGCTGCCAAAGGTGCCTTCGCATACCAGCACGTCGACACCTGCGACCAGTTGCGCGATTGGGTCGGTGGGACGGGTGTCGGTTACCAGTCCGACTGACAGACCCGGACGGGGCGGACCGAGCACGTCAGAAGGATCGACTCCGTCCACCATCTCGCCTCGCTGGAGTCGCTTCCAATTCGGAATAGGCACGTTGAGGGCGCGGGCTCGGTCTGGCAGAAAGCGCCGTCCGCGCGGCACGTCGAGCCGATATGCAAGGCAGTCGACGTGGTGTTCGGCAGCGACACAGGTGGCTCTCAGGTCGTCAAGCTGGACGTGGTCGCCGGAGTCCAGTTCGCGGCAGTGGACCTCGAACGGCAAATGCCGGGCGACCAGCAGGAGACCCGCCACAACCGCGCCAAACCCCGCCGGTCCAACAATCTCGACCGGCTCGATTCGGCCCGAGTTGGCCTGGGTAAGCAGTAGCCCCGGCAGGCCAGTGATGTGGTCTCCGTGGACGTGGCTGATCAAGATGAGGTCGATGTCCTTGAGCCCCCAGCCGAGCTCCCGCAAGCTGATCTGGGTTCCCTCGCCACAGTCGAACAAGACCAGGTGTTTGCCGCAGCGCAACAGAACGCTGGACAGCCAGCGATTCGGTAGGGGCATGGTTCCACCCGTGCCGACCAGCGCGATATCCAGCATGTAGGAAGTATGTCGGAGATTACGAGACCACTCGTACCCTATGCAGGATGTCGTGCAGCACGAGCGCAGCGGTCAGACCGGCGAGCATGCGCGACGGATTTTTGGCCGCGCTGACATTCGCCCCGAGCACGTTGATCCTTGGGCTTATCTTCGGCGCGAGTACAGGTGGGGCCGGTATTTCCCCGTGGGCCGCCGTCGTCATGTCGGCCGTGGTGTGGTCGGGAGCGGGTCAATTCGCTGCGTTGCCACTGTGGCCGGAGGGTGGCGGGGTGGTCATCTTGAGCGCGTTGGCGCTGAGCTTGCGCTTCACGCTGATCACTGCTTCGATCGCACCCATGCTCGTCAATCGCTCGCGCCGGACGCGGGCCTTGCTCGCCTACTGCGTCACGGACGAGAACTACGCATTGGCGGTTGCTCAGCGGAAAGCTGCGCTGGAGCCCGGGTACCTCGTCGGCTCGTGGATTCCGCTGTACGTGGCGTGGGTCGCTGGCACTGCCGCCGGGGTCCTGCTCGGAGCCCAAACACCGACCGAGTGGGTCGCGCCGCTTCGAGCAGTGTTTCCGCTGGTTTTTCTGGTGCTGACGGTCCTGTTGTGTACGTCCGTTCCGCTCGCGCTGGTAGCCGTGCTGGGCGGCGTGTTGTCAGTGGCCGGGGCGGTCTACCTGCCGAGCGGTTGGAACGTCATGGGTGCCGGCTTGCTGGCGAGCCTGGTGGGTCTGCCCCTGGAGCGGGTGCTCCGTCGCTCGGCGGAAGTGTGATGGCGAGCGAACTGTTGATCGTGCTGGGCATGGCCGTCGCCGTCTATCTGCCAAAAGCCTTACCTTTGGTGGCCATGTCTGAGGCGCTCACGGCGCGGCTCCAACGCTGGCTCCGGTACGTAGCCCCGGCCGTACTCGGAGCTTTAGTCGCGCCCAGCATCGTCGCTCCGGCTGGTCGACCCGGCCTGCCGGGTTGGGACCAGGCAGCGTATGTGGTCGCCTTGGTCGTAGCCATCTGCACCCGCCGAATGCTGCCTTCGCTGGCGGCCGGCATGGGGGTGATAGTCCTGGTTGCCATCACCCGCCAGCAGTAGGCGCTGAGCGGCAGGTTGGATTGTCGTGACCCACGCGAGCTGGAGCCGGTTACCACCCGGTGACATTCAACACTGCTGCCACCCGCCGGCTCGACCGGTGGATGCCGGCGATGATCGCAGCTTTTTAGCCGCCCGGACCAGGCATCGCTCCAATCTGCTGCAGCACACCAAGCAGGTCGGCCGACGCCCCCTCCTCCGCGATTTTCCCTCCGCTAAGGCGATACACGTCAATGCTACTGATGGTCACCGGTGAACCCGTCGGAGGCACGCCCATAAAATTACCCTGGTGGGTTCCGCGACCGGTCCAGCGATTCACCACACACGGTCGGCTTCGCCGATGAGTTCCTCGATGGTAATCTTGAGATCGGGGAAAGCGCTGAAGATCTGATCTGCGAAGCCCTCCAGAGCCCCAGACCGCGCAGGGGCTCAGGCAAGCCGAAGAAGTAGTTCACGGCGTCGGCATGCCAAAACTCGGGCAGTGCCTTCATGTTCCGGCCATTGAGGACCTCGTCGTAGAAGCCGCGAACGACGTTCTTATTTTCTTCGACAGACATGGTGTATTCCTCGTCCATAAACCTCGATGTTGATGACCCTTCATTGCAGGTGCACCGGATGTCCGGGGCGCCCTTCGGAACACTGCTGCCGATGCGGGCCACCCCCGACCGGCAGGCATCGTCAGTCCTAGCCTCGTCGTCGAGCGGCGGAACCTCGTACCAGCGGGCCGTGCGGTAGTTGCTCGGCAGGTGCGCGTTCCTACACTACGCTCTCCACCAACTGGCGGGAAGTGCTTCGGCAATTGCTGAGGGAAAGAGGGTCTTGTGTTCGGAAAACCTGGCTAATCGCCGGCAGAACCTGAGGCAGTCAGTTGACCGAGCGGGGCCAGTGCTGCTTGCGAAGAAAGCGTCAGTGGTCGACCCGTCACTAACGCATAGAGTTCCGCACGCGCCTCGTCTGGGGTTGTGCTCGGGTCCAGCAGTGCGGCAAAAAATACCCGCCGGACTGCACGCTGGAAGAGCCGTGCATCACGTGGACCCATTCGGGCAACGCGCCCGAGCGCTTCCGCGAAGTCATTGATGCCCGCGTCAATAAATACCTCGAAACTCTCCCAGAAGGGTTCCGGACCGAGCTCAAGCGAGGCATGAACCGACGGCCGCACAAACTGGATCTTCTCGACGAACGCATGCACGAGCGCGTCCAGGAGTTGCGCCGGCTGCTCGGTTTCCAGGTGCCCGTAGCGGACCCAGAAATCCGTGCGCCGCCGCTCGAGGGCGGCGGCGTTCAGCCCGTACAGTACGAGATCCCGTTTGTTTGGGAAGTAGTGGTAGAGGCCGCCGATGCTCAGACACGCGGCCTCGGCTGCCTGCCGCATGCTGAGCTGGCGTACGCCGACCGACAGGATCATTGGAGCGACGGCTTCGTAGATCTCCCGCCGGCGCAGCAATCGATCTTCCGGTGGACGACCAGGTTTTCCGAACACACGACCCTCTTCCCGCAGCACTTGCCGAAGCGCTTCCCACCAGGTGGTGGAGAGCGTAGTGTACGTCGGTGAATTCACTCGGGCAATGCGCCCACTCGCTTTCCGAACGGTGGGCCGTCTGCTGTGCGCTGGACGTGCGACTGCTAGCACCCGCCGGGTTTGTACAGCGTGGTATCGGCCCCGGCTCTGGGTAGGCTGATGTACCGTGCCGTGATCATGTCGTCCTCGACTGAGCCTGTACGACTCGGGTCGCTGATGTTGCAGCCGGTCTCCGACGGGGCCATTCTGCAGATGGACCCTTCCAGCATCTTCCGTGACGCCCCGGCCGAGAACTGGCAGCCCCACGTCAGCCTCAACGCGCACGGGAATCTCGAACTGGCGTTGACGTGTCTACTGGTGGGGGTCGGAGAGCGCCGCATCCTCGCCGATACTGGTTACGGTGTCCAACCGGAGCGGCCTGAGGTAGGAAAGCTCGCCAACAGTCTGGCCGAGGTCGGTGTTTCAGCCGGTGACATTGACACGGTCGTCATCAGTCACCCCCACGCCGACCACATCGGAGGAGTTACTGTCGGCAGCGGCGAGGCTGCCCACCTCATGTACCCTTCGGCGCGCTACTGGCTTGGCCAGGCGGACTGGGAACACTTCAGCACACCCGAGATGCTCGTGCAGCACCGTCTGGCAGACAAGCTGATGCCGCTGGCCGACGCCCAGCAGTTAGACCTGGCGGATGGGGAGCAGGAGATTGCGCCGGGGGTGCGCTTGTTGCCGCTGCCCGGGCATACGCCGGGGCACCTGGGCGTGGCCTTCACCGCTGGCCAGCAGATGGCTATCTACATCGGTGACCTGGCGCACCACCCGCTGCAGATCGAACACCCCGATTGGTCGCCGATCTTCGACTCGCTGCCGCCACTGTCGCGCAAAACGCGTCGCGACCTGGTCGAGCGCGCCCGGCGCGAGCGCGCCATGGTGCTCTCGTACCACTTTCCCTTTCCAGGCATCGGCCACATCGGCGCCACGGGTTGGGAACCCGTTCGAAGTTGAACTGCAGCTCGGAGTAGATCGCGCGACGCGCACGCGCGAACGACTGCACCCACTCACGTCGAGTCGAGGGGTCAGCAGGCTGAACGAGGCTGTGCTTGAAGCTGGCGCCCAGAAAGTCGCCCGACAACAGTGGACAACCTGATCGATGAATGAGTTCACTTACCGGGCATAAAGGGCCAGAATGCGTGCCTGTCTGCCCCCATGGGGTTCGTGGAAATCATGCACTCCCCCGGAGCTTGCAACAACACGTGCCCGTCCTCGCGTTCAACGCCGGCCGAAACTGCCACACCCGCGTGCACCTGACCCTGAGTGCGAATTCAAACTGGGCTTCGGACGCTGTGTGAACTCGGTTAGCTTCACTGGGATACCGCGGGCCGCCTACTTCTGATAGCCATCGGCGGCTGTGCAGGACGGTGCTCGCTAGCGCCGGTCTTCCTCTTTGTGCGCGTCTTTGGTTTGCGCTTTCTGTGTTGGAGTCGGGCTGCCCGGGTCCACACCTGAGGCTCGTTCGACTGCTTCGATCGGCTCAGCCAGGCCGGAGGCATTGGGGCCTGGAACCGGTCCGTCCGAGCCAGGCAGCGGCCCATCGATCTTGTTCGGTGAAGCTTCAGGAGTCTGCTCGCCGCGCTTCGCAGGTTCGAGGTTGTGTGTCACGCCACCTCCTTACGCGTCAGCATTTCGCAGCCCGCGTGCCAGGACACACCTGCGCGATGCTCAACGGGCCCCAGTGCGCGCAGCGGCTGGCGGTTGGCAGCCCAGCGTTTGGAATCATCGCGGTAGCCACACCTGCGCCTGGCTGGTGGCTCGATCGAGAACTATGAAGTGGTTGGCGTCTACGGGCAGCCAGGCGCCAACCTCTCCGTCTGGCCACGTGACCCGAACCTGCGCCGAGCGTGCCTGGCCCAATCCGAAGTGGGTCCAGCCAAGCTGCCCACTGGCGTGGCCGCCGCCGATAGTCAGCTCGCGTCGCAGCACCGTTTTGCCGACCTGGACCTCGATCCAGGCTCCGATGGCGTCGCGGTTGGGGCCGGGCTGTGTGGGTCGGATCCCCAGCCAATTGCCCATTTGCACTGGCTGGTTGGGCTCACCCGCGCCGACGTTTCGCCAGAGCCGTACGCCTTCTCCGTAGTTGACCTCGACGAGGTCCAGCATGCCATCCAGGCTGAAGTCGGCCAGGGCGGCGCCGCGACCACGGCCATAGTTCAAAATTCCTGCGGCATCGGCGGCTTCCTTGAATGTCGCGTCGGCTTGACCCAAGAGCAGGTCGTTGGGATCCCGGCTGGCGTAACCGGGCTCCGCACGCACGGTACCCTTCGAGACGAACAGGTCGATGAAGCCATCGTTGTTGACGTCCTGAAACTCCGGATGCCAAGCGGTTGAAGGCCGCACGTCGCCCCCGGTGAACGGCTGGGCGGCGGTGACTCCGCGTTTGAGAGCGATGTCACGATACGTCGGATGGCCCGGGCCAGTCGCCAACGTCTGGAGTTTGTTGTCGCCCTGACTCGTAAGGAATACGTCGGGGTAGCCGTGTCCGGTGAGGTCGAAGCTGGCGATGCCCATGCCCCAGATCTGCAGGCTCACCCAGCCGTCCGCGTCGGTATACAAGCGGGGTGGCTGGCTGTCCGCGATTCGCCACAACTGGTCCTGCCCGCCAACGTAATACTCACGGTCATTGGTGATTCGCAGGTCACGTAGCCCGGAGCGATCCCAGTCGCTGAACAGCATGGATAGCGAACAGAAGCCTGGCTCCAGGGGTGTCCCGGGGCCATAACTGGCGCCGTCAGCGATGGGCCGGAACAGCGCGTTCGGCGCGCAGTCGAACGAGCGGGCGCCGGCTTCTTCGAGGCCAAGGTAGCGCCCGAACGCGAGCGTGGGCAAGGCCGCCAGCCGTTCCCACTTGGCACTGAACGCGGTCGTCATGGCGTTGCCGCCATCGAACGACCATGCCTCATTCGCACGGTCGAAGCGGCAGTCGCCGAGACCACGCAGGAGCACCGTTTCGCCCTTGCGTAGCACGACCAGGTCGACATGGCCGTCACCGGCGATGTCAATCGGATACGCGCCCAACGCGCCGACGAGATCGGTGGCCGGATCGGGGAGCCTGGTGAACTTCAGCGGTCCTCCAACGCGAGTATCGTTGCGGTACAGCGCGGCCGGGTTGCTGCCGCCAGCCAGGTACAGGTCCGGCTTGCCGTTGCCGTCGCAGTCGAACACGGCGACGCCCCCGCCCACGGCAAACGCGGCGTCACCCGCGTACACGTGGTCGATACCGGCCGAGGCCGTCTCGTCGACGAAGTGGGGTGGCCCGACTGCTTGCGTCGGTGTTTCGTCACGCAGGCTGGGCAGCGCGAAGCCCGCCAACGCTAGCCCTAGCCCGATGAGGATGGCTGCTCCGACCGCGACCTTGAGCGAGCGGAGCCGTCTCACGGATCGGCTTCAACATGGAAGTACCGAGCTGCCAGCAACAGGGCTGCCTGGCCGCATTCGGCGCCGACTCGCCGACCCGTGAGATCGTCAGCCGAGATGTGGATACCTCCGTACAGGCGCGAGATGCCAGCCTGATCCGCGGCATCGAAAAATGTGGCCCACTGGAGTGGAACGTCGTGCGAAGGGCCGGCCTCGAACTTGAGTGAGCCGGCCTTGACGATGGACTCGGCCAGTCCGCCCGGAAAGTACTCGTTGCCGGTGAAGCCAGTCAGCACCTCTGCCGCAGCGCGGCTGAATGCGCTGTGGCCTGAGAAGGATCCCGCGAACGAGGGAGTCACGAACGTGGGCGCCTGATACGGCATCCAGTCCACCGCCAGGATCCAGGCCGCCCCAGCGGACTGCGTTCCGGGATCACTGGGGCTGCCAGCCCACGCCCGGACAGCAATCTGGCCCTCGTGACCCGCAAGCGCAGCGTGGCGCTGTCCTGGAGCTGTTGTTCGGCTCGTCACCACTTCAACCAGACCAGCGACGAGCGGCAAGCCCTCCGGGTTGTAGGCCGGCAGTGTCGGATCGCTCGACTGCCCCAGCCCGCCGAGGTACCGGATCATGGAGATCGGCCGCGCGGAGTCATAGTGCCCCTTCGCCCCCCAGGCTGAGATGGCGGCGTCATGGACCGCGCCGTTCAAGGCGAAATACAGCTTGACGTCCCATTCCAGTCGGTCGACGGACCGACCCTGCCCACCGATCCTCAGGTCCGGTGAAAGCGTGTCCGAGACGCTATTGGCGATGACGTTCCAGTGTCCTGGCGGCGTCTCCGAATTGGGACCGTCTGCCCAGAACTCGGCCAGAGCACGCATGAAGTCACCCTGGTTCACTACATCTGGCAGGTATGGCTTACCCGTGGCCGGGTTGCGAATTCGTCCGCGGCCATCGTTGGTCCCCAGCGTGTTATTGCCCGCGGCGCCTGGAGAGATGTCGAGCGTAGAGCCGGTCGTTGGATCGAGCATTGCGCTGTCGCGGATCAACTCGAGCGCCTGGTCTTTATAGGCCTGGTCGGTTGCTGGGTCTCCAAGCCGCGGGGGCCCGCCCGGATCGAAGGGCAGCCGATCGCGTCCGCCAGGGGGCAAGGCAAACTTTTTGACGCCGCCCCAGTGGGATCCGATGAATTGCTGGACCCCGTTTACCACGGGAATCCCGTTTTGCGAGATCATGTGTTCCAGTTGGAGCGGCTGCCAGCGGTTCGGATCGACCATGGTCGTGCCCGACCGAGCTACGGCGAGGGGCGGGTTGACCGGCGAGTAGTCAGGGTCCGCGTAGCCATCCTCTTGTTTCGATCCGTCGGTGAGCCCGTAGTCGATCACTGCCGCGGCAATCCGATTACCCACTGCCGCCGGCGAATTGCCCTCGACGGTGTCGACGTCGAGTGGGTAGCACAGGCTGTCCATCAGGTCGTCGAACTCCGAAAGGGACTGGCTGGCACCGACCGACTTGATGTAGCGCGCAGTGAGCACGCGGTAGGCGGCGTAGCTGATGGCTTCCTCGCGCGCCGCGCCGAGGTCCGACGGACGATACTTCTCGGTGACGAAGTAGCCGGACGCGTTTGGATCGTACGCTGCCCACGCATCCCACATGGCCGCCGACGTGTGGAAGAGATTTCGGGCGTGGACTGTCGGCGCGGGGAGGGCTCGCCGCACGGCGTCGAGCAGGGCTTCATCCCACCGCCTGGCCACCGACCACTCGGGGTGATCGGCGATGGGTGGGCATCTGGATGGCGTGACCACGTGTCGAACCGCGAACGCGCCGCCGACGGCCAGAACCACAACAGCAGCCAACGCAATCTTCAACCTGGCAGAGGTTCGGCCTCGCATACAGTACGCAGTGCCTTTGAGCGTAGTAGTCTACGCAGGACAATTTTTTGTGGCCCATTGTCGGGGCCCAGAGGGGTAATCCAGGGATGATTTGTCAAAGATTCACCGCACCAGTGCGGGTACAGGCGCGAAAAGCGTCGAGATTTCTCCCGGCCGTGGTCGGCGCGAGCATGCTTCTCGGGGGCTTCCAGGCCAACTGCATGCTCAACCGGCTGGCTGCACGGTTGGTGTTTCGTGGAACAACTTCCAGGAGGAGCGCTGGGCCAAGTGGGACGAGCCCGCGATCAAGGCTGCGCTCAGCGCCGGCGGCGCAACCTACATCTCCAATGACGCGAAGTCGTCTGCTGAGACGCAGGCGTCCAACGTCGAGAACCTGATCGCTCAGGGCGCGAACGTCCTGATCATCCTGGCCCAGGATGGAACCGCGATCAAGCCGGCTGTCGCCAGCGCTATCAGCCAGGGCATTCCGGTCATCGCCTACGACCGCCTCATCGAGGATCCGAACGGGTTGTACATCACCTTCGACAATGTCGAGGTCGGCCGTATGGAAGCCCGTGCCGTCTACGGCGCCCAGCCAAAAGGCAACTACGTGGTCATCAAAGGCAACAAGTCGGATGCGAACGCGGACTTCCTCCGCGGCGGCTATGACGAAATCATCAAGGGGGCAGTGGCCAGCGGCGACATCAAGATTGTCGGCGAGACCTATACCGATAACTGGGATCCCTCGAAGGCACAAACCGAGATGGAGCAGTTCCTGACGCAGTCGCAGAACAAGGTCGACGCGGTGCTCGCCGAGAACGACGGCATGGCCGGCGGCGTGGTCTCAGCGCTGGCTGGGCAGGGTCTGGCGGGCAAGGTCCCGGTTTCCGGTCAGGACGGCGACGCCCCGGCATTGAACCGGGTTGCCCTCGGCCTGCAGACGGTTGATGTCTGGAAGGACGCGCGCATGCTCGGCAAGACGGCCGGCGAGGCGGCAGTCCAACTGTGCGGTGGGACCACCATCGATCAGGTCACCAGCGCCAAGCCGTTCGTCACACCTGGCAACGTGACGGTGAACTCTATTCTGCTCACGCCGCAGCCGATCAACGTGAGCGATCTCAACATCGTGCTTGACGCAGGCTGGATCACCAAAGCCGCCCTGTGCCAGGGCGTACCCGCTGGCAGCGTCGCAGTTTGCTCCTAGTCTAAGTCAATTCAGTTGCGGGTCGAAGGGCCTCTCTGGCTCCTTCGACCCCGGCACACGAAAGAGGCGCTATGACACAGGCCACGTTGGCGCGAGACGCAGAAGCCGTCCCACCGCCGCGGTCCCAGCGCGATCTCGGGTCGCTGTCGCGGTCACTTGACATCGACACGCGGCTGATTGGCATGGTCGTGGCGCTGGCGGTCATCTGGATTGCGTTTCAGATCATGTCCGGTGGCCTGTTCTTGACTTCACGGAACCTGTGGAACCTCTCGGTCCAGAGCGCGTCGATTGGGATCATGGCCACCGGGATGGTGCTCATCATCGTGTCGCGCAATATCGACCTCTCGGTCGGATCGCTGCTCGGCTTTCTTGGCTACACGATGGCCATGGTGCAGGTCCAGTGGATCCCGAATGCACTTCACCTCGGCTTCAACCAGCCATACACCTGGGTTGTGGCACTGGCGATAGGAATTGTGGCCGGAGCGATCATCGGTGGTTTCCAGGGGCTGATCGTTGCTTATGCCGGAGTGCCGTCGTTCATCGTCACTTTGGGAGGCTTCCTGGTCTGGCGGGGTTTGATCTTTCCGTATGCGCAAGGCCAGACGCTTGGCCCAATGGACGGGATATTTGCTCTGCTTGGGGGTGGCCCGAGCGGGTCTCTTGGCGAAATTGGCAGCTGGATCATTGGGGGCCTCGGATGCGCTGCGATCGTCTTCAGCATCCTGAACAATCGACGCCGGCGCCAGGCGTACGGGTTTCCCGTGCGGCCGATCTGGGCGACGGTCCTCGTCATAGCCGCCAGCTGCGGAGCGGTGCTGGGGGTGGTGTGGATCGCCAACAGCTATTTGTGGCCCGAGGCGCTGGCGCATCAGTACGCGGTCGCCCACCAGATTGCCGAGCCCCCCGGCGGGCTGAAAATTCCGGTCGGCATCGCCTATCCCGTGCTGATTCTGGTCGGCGTGGCGCTGGTGATGACGTTCATCGCTACCCGCCGCCGGTTCGGGCGGTATGTGTTTGCGATCGGCGGCAATCCCGAGGCGGCCGAACTGGGCGGCATCAACGTACGCCGGACAATCATGTTGACGTACGCATTGATGGGTGTGCTGGTGGCCATCAGCGCGGCGGTCGCGACTGCGCGTCTCAACAGCGCTGTCACGAACCTGGGCGTACAGAACGAGCTGGACGTGATTTCGGCCGCCGTGATCGGAGGCAGCTCGCTATCTGGCGGCGTTGGCACCATTCCCGGTGCTGTGCTCGGGGCGGTAGTGATGCAGTCGCTCCGCTCCGGCATGGTCATGTTGAAAGTCGACTCGCCCACCCAGGACATCGTCGTGGGCGCTGTGCTGGTCGCGGCGGTCGGCTTCGATACCTACCTTCGGCGTCGCTCCAAATGAGCACGACCGAGACTGACAGTGGGACAACGCCGCTGGTGGAGATGCGTAACATCCGGTTCTCGTTCGGCGGCGTGCACGCCGTCGACAACGTGACCGTGAGTCTGCATGCGAGCGAAGTGGTTGGTCTTGTGGGGGGCAATGGGGCAGGCAAGAACACGCTGATGCGAGTCCTGTCAGGCGCGCACCCGCCCAACGCGGGCGAGATCCGCATCAACGGGCAGCCCGCGGTGATCGCGAACCCACGCGATGCCAAGGCACTTGGGATCGAGACCATCTATCAGACGCTCGCGCTAGCCGACAACATCGACGCGTCAGGAAATATGTTCTTTTGACGCGAGCTCGTCACTCGGGATGGGTCACTCGACGACTCGGCGATGGAGTCCGCGACGCGCTCGGTGATGCGTCGCCTGAACCCCCGATTCCAGAACTTCAAGACCGCTGTTGGGTGGTTATCCGGTGGCCAGCGTCAAGCCGTGGCCATTGCCCGAGCGATCCACTTCAACGCACGCGTGCTCATCATGGACGAACCGACCGCGGCGCTCGGCCCGGCAGAGACCGCCCAGGTGCGAACGCTGATCCAGCAACTAAAGACCGAGAAGATTGGGATCTTCCTGATCAGTCACGACATTCATGATGTCTTCGATCTAGCAGATCGCATCAGTGTGATGCTCCACGGAAAGCTCGTTGGCACCGTCAACAAGGTTGATGTCACGACCGATGAGGTGCTGGCGATGATCATCTCGGGCGATCTGCCAGGCCAGACCGCCCAGAGCGAGCTCGCCAAACCCCACGCCTGACTGGTGCACTCAGCCGACTAGGGCGTTGCGGCTCCCAGCACCTCTGGCCTGGTGCCCATCCCTGCCGAGCGCCCGCGAGGGTTGCAACTGCGAGAGACTCGGACCAAGCGGAGGACCGACCTCGACGTTGGTGCCGAACTGAGGCAAGGTGAAGCGGAAGGTGGCGCCCTGGCCTTCGCCGCCGCTCTCCGCCCAGATCGACCCACCGTGGGCCTGGATGTAGTGCTTGCAGATCGCGAGCCCCAGGCCAGTGCCGGCTCCCGTCCGCGCAGGATCCGTCTTGTAGAAGCGTTCGAAGACCCGCACGAGCTGGTCGGCCTGAATGCCCACGCCCGTGTCAGCGACCCAGAATTCGACCCAACCGTCGACCGCGCGGGCTCCGGCCTCGATCCGTCCGCCCGGCGGGCAGAACTTGACGGCGTTGGCCAGCAGGTTGGTCAGGACTTGCCCAATCCGCCGAGCGTCGGCTTGCACGAACATCAGGCGCTCGGGCGCGTTGGCCAGATCGACCTGCAGTCCTACCCGCGCGGCGTAGGGGCGCGTCCGCTCCAGTGCATCGCTCACCAACTCGGCTGGCTGGCATGGCTCGAGCTCCAACGCCAGCCGGCCGGCCTCCGCGCGTGCAAGCTCGAGTAGTTCCGCTACAAGCAAGGCAAGCCCATCGACCTCAATGTGCATGCGACGGAGGAAGTCGGGACCAGCCTCGGGATCGTCCAACGCGCCTGCCTCCAGGGTTTCGACAAGCGCCTTGAGGGCGGCCACTGGCGTGCGCAGTTCGTGCGAGACGTTGGCGACGAAGTCCCGTCGGGCCGCCTCGGCTCGCCGCAGGTCGGTCACATCCTGTAGTAGCAACAGCGTCCGCCGACCGTCTGGCAGCCGCGTGGCGGATACCTGCACCCAAAGTCGCGGCGCGCCCGAGCCTGAGCGCACCTCGACCACGTGAGAAACCGGCTCAACCGCGCGCGCAGCGCGGGCGACCTCGACAAGCTCGGGGTCCCGCGCGACCTCGGCCAACCGGCGGCCAACTGGCGGCGGTGCGCGCAGCAGCCGTACCCCTGCAGGGTTGGCTAGCTCGACCCGCTCGTCGGGGTCCAGGACCAGCACCCCATCGCCCATATGCTCGAGGACGGTCGCCATCTGGGCACGGTCGCGCTCGAGCTCACCAAGCGTGCGGTGCAGGCGCGCGTGCGCGTGCTGGAGGGCGTATAGGAGTCCCGCAACCTCTGCCGGTGCATCACGTGCGAACTCGCCCAAGGCATGGCGACCAACCCCGTCGGCTTCTACCGCACCCACCATCTGCCGCAGTGGCCGCGCCATGCGCTCGCCTGTCCTTGCGGCGGCAGCGCCCGCGACGATCACGCCTGCGCCGCCGAGGATCGTTGCGATCGGCACGAAAGACTCCCACATCGATGGCGGCAGGAACGCCAGGGCGGCGAGCAGGACCGCGAGCGCCGTCCCACCCGCCACAAGCATCGAGACCAAAGCGAAGCGGGCGGTCATGCTGGTTGGCCCGCACCAGGTTGTAGCGTAGCGTCTGCAGCAGACATGGCACGCGGCTACCGCCGCCGGTGTGCGCGACCGATGGTTGCGGTTGCTTCACTGCCGCCGGCGATGACGCGGACGCCTTCGTCGAGCTTGGCCACGATGGTCTCGGGCGTGGCGCCTTCAAGGAACGCGATGCGCCGGGCGCGGCAGGCGGCGAAGACCCGCGCGCGTGCTTCGGTCATCTCGGCCGGATACGGGTCGCGGGGAACGCGCACGTAGCCCAGCGACAGCCCGAGGTCGCCGGGGCCCAACTCGGCGAAGCCCAGCCCCGGCACATCCAGGATGGCCTCGCACTGGGCGACGCCCTCAGGGCTCTCGAGCTTCACGCCGAGCAAGAGCTCGCCGCGCGGGTTGAGCGGCCACGGATCGCAGTGCTCCAGGTACGCTTCGGCGTCCAAACCCCAGATGCGCGCCGCGGTGCCTTCGGAGCCGCGCCCGCGCTGTCCAACGCCGAGCAGTGTGCCGCTCGGCCGGCTCAGCGTCGCTCCGCGTAGTCGGTCGATCGGGCGCGGCAGGGACGGGTCCTGCCCGATGCTCTGGTGTGGATATCTACACGCCTCGACGAATGCGCGCACGGCGTCCGCCGACTCTGCCTGACAGAGCAGCACGCCGTGCACACCACGCCCGAGGATCTGGCGGAACTGCCACGCGTTGAAGCGGACATTCGCCTCGTTGGTGCCGTTGACTGGTGCCTCGACAATCACGGTCGGCGTGCGATGGCCGGTGGGCGTGGGGCCGCCGTCGACCAGGCCGGTCATATAGGCAGCCAGGCCGGTCATGTCGAAGGCGCCGTGCTCCATGCCAACGTTGATGTAATCGGCCCAGGTATGGGCGTCGGCGCAGCCCTGGCCATGCGTCAGCACATGGCCCGTGTGGCCGCCCGTGTAATAAATGGGTTGATCCTGCTCGAGCTCCTGGATGGCGCGATTGATCCTGCTGGTCATGTATGGGCCTCATGCGCAAGCATAGTCCGTCATCATGATCGGAGGGCATCGTGGAAACATTCGGGAATGGCGAGTACCGCTACACGCTCGTCGAGGGCTGGGAGCAGCTGCCAACAGGCTGGACGCACGCCGACGTGGCCGGGGTCGCCACTGATGCCGAGGATCGCGTCTACCTGTTCACGCGCCTCACCGCGCGCGTTATGGTCTACGACCGCGACGGTGGTTTCGTCAAGGCGTGGGGCGAGGGGGTGTTCCAGGATCGACCGCTCGCCAGCCCACATGGCATCACCATCGGACCGGATGGCGCGGTCTGGTGCGTGGACGACGGCAACCATACCGTCAAGAAGTTCACTCCTGACGGCGAGCTGCTGCTCACCCTCGGTAGCCCGGGTGTGCCTTCGGACACCGGCTACGTTGGACCCCAGCCAGGGATCTCCGGCTCTACCCTGCTCGGGACGATCAGGCAAGGTGGCCCGCCCTTCAACTGCCCTACCAACCTGGCGTTCGCCCCGAGCGGCGACTTCTACGTCTCGGACGGCTACGGCAACGCCCGCGTCCACCACTTCTCGGCGGACGGCGGCCTGATCACGTCCTGGGGCCAGCCGGGCACCGGTCCAGGCCAGTTCAACCTGCCACATGGCATCGGCGTCCACAAGGATGGTCGAGTGTTCGTGGCCGATCGGGAGAACGACCGGATCCAGATCTTTAGCCCGGATGGCGTGTACCTGGACGAGTGGCTGGACGTCCAGCGCCCGACCCACCTTTTGGTCGGGGCCGACGGGGTCGTGCATGTCGCCGAGCTGTGGCGGCGGGTTGGCGAAGTTTCGCAACGCCTGGGGCCGGCGACGGTGAACTACCCCGCCCGGATCGGCGTGCTAGCACCGGATGGGCGCGTCCTGTCTCGCTGGGGCGGTGGCAATCCCTGCGATCCAGGCATGCTCTGCGCGCCACACTCCCTGGCGATCGACAGCCGCGGAGACCTCTACGTGGGCGAGGTGACCCACGCCTTCGCAGTCAGTCGGGGCTCGGTACCGCCCGACTGCCACACGTTCCAGAAGTTCGCCCGCGTCCGATAGCGCAACGGCAGTGTCCTCCTATGTGGTCCGGCTCCGCCTGGTGCTACTCAGCGGTGCTAGCCAGTGCTCCCGTGGTCTTCTCCAATAGAACAACCACCTCGTAGAGCTCCACTTTCGTCTGCTCGGCGCCCGCAATCTGCCTGCCCTGGCGGCGCAGCTCGGTCAGCGCCGCGTCGCTCGCCTCTCGTTCGATGGCTGAGTCCCAAATGGAGCTCACCAACGAGCGGCCAGTCTCCCGATTGACGCCCATCAGCATCGCACGGAAACCCTTCTGTCCTTTGAGCAATGGGGCGACCCGCTCGCGGATGAACGTGATCGTGTCGTCGAGTTTGGCGGGCGTGCCGCGGAGGTCGTTGACCCGGACGAAGGTGTTCTCTCGTGGCGGGGCGCTTCGCTCCCGGTGGACGATCTCGTAGCGCTCGATCTCGCGGACGCGCGAGCCCGTAGTCTGTCCCGTTTGCATCCTGGCCGCGTGGCCTGCCTCGCTAGCCCGAAGCGCTTCCTCGGTCTCCCAATAGCCCACCGACGCGCCGCGCCCCGTTTGGCGGTCGGCCAGCAGCGCCGTTGCCACCCAGCCGGCCTGACCCTTCAGATCCTGTTCGATGATCTGCCGTGCATCTGTGGCCGCCTGCAACCGATCGGGCGGCCCCTCGGTCCAGGTAACACGCGCGTACATTGCGCCTACCTCCCCTAAAACGGCGGCCGGCCCGTTCCGAGGCCATTCGCACCTCCGCAGCCTACACCTGCAGCGTTCCTACGTACACAGAGCCTAGATCCACCTTTGCGGAAGAGCGTCTCACACACTGCTTACCGTGTGTTCCACGTCCGTTAACGTTAGTGACACCCCCGTTCGCGGACCAGACAGTACGGTGGTCTCGAAGACCGTGATGTTGATGAGACCCCTGAACGTTCGCACCCGGACTCGCTTTGCGGGCGGGTTGACTGTCGTTTTGATGTTGATTGGTACCGCTTGCGGCCCGGGCACACAGCCCAGCACAGCAAGCACGCCTGCGGTAGCGGCGAAGCCGACCGGTGCACCGTTAGCTGGCCAGCCCAGCCCGGCTGCTGCGGCCCCAGCTCCAGCGCCACCAAGCGCGTCGGCGAGCACTGTACCCAGCCCCTCGGTGGCCGCCGCGGCGAGTGCCGCCATCACCGGCGCGTTTCAGGGCGAAGCGAAAGCGCTGAACGGTGCTGGAGCGACATTCCCCGCGCCGCTGTACCAGAAGTGGTTCGACGAGTACAGCAAGCTCACTCAGGTCCAGGTCAACTATCAGCCAATCGGCTCTGGCGGCGGGATCAAAGGCATTCAGGACCAGACCATTGATTTCGGTGCGTCGGATGCGCCGATGACGGATGAGCAATTGACAACCGCCCGGGGAGGCGAGATCTTCCATATCCCGACTGCGCTCGGGGCCATCGTGCCCACCTACAACATCCCCAATGTGAAGACAAAACTCAAGTTCAGCGGCGAGACACTGGCAGGCATCTTTCTGGGCGACATTCAGAAGTGGAACGATCCCAGGCTGGTCGCCGACAACCCCGACCTGTCGAGCGTCAGTCAGGAGATTGTCGTTGTCCACCGCTCGGATGGCTCAGGCACGACCTTTGGTTTCACTGACTATCTCAGCACAACCAATACAGATTGGCAGCAAAAGGTCGGTAAGGGCACTTCGGTCAACTGGCCGGTGGGGCTGGGCGGTTCGGGAAATCCGGGCGTGGCCGGTGAGGTTCAGCAGGATCCCTACTCCATTGGCTACGTGGAGCTGATTTATGCCGTACAGAACAGCCTGAGCTACGGCATGGTCAAGAACAAAGCTGGCAAGTTCGTTGACCCATCGCTGGACAGCGTCACAGCCGCCGCGGCGGCGAGTGCCCAGACAATTCCGCCTGACCTGCGCTTCAGCATCGTGGACGCGCCTGGCGACGGCTCCTATCCGATTTCTACGGCAACCTGGCTGCTCGCGTACAGGAATGAATCGGATCAGCCGAAGGCGTTGGCGTTGACGCGCATGCTGTGGTGGGCGACCCACGAGGGTCAGCGGTTCAACAAGGACCTAGCCTACGCAATGGGGCCGGACGCAATTACCTCGCGCAGTGAGCAATTCATTCGACAGATCACCGTCGAGGGCAAGCCCGTTTTCCCGGGCCGCTAGGGGGCTCGGCAACAGTGGGCTTGATCGAAGTTGGGGCCGCTCGGCGCCGCGACGCGGTGGTTGTGACCGGCGGTTCGAACAGGGGTGACCGCGCATTTGAGGGCGCCGTCACCACATTGGCAACTGCAGTAC
>JBPCIO010000374.1:0-7822 GCA_051006215.1 Chloroflexota bacterium | reverse complement strand
ACGCCTCCCCACCATCTGTTCGTGTCGCGGATGCCACCGGAGACGGCAGCCGCTCTGGCCAACTTCCTCGACGAAATCGGCCGGGATCTGCCCGGAGTCGTCGGAGCTGTTGAATCGACCAGAGCCTTCGCTGCGACTTGGATGGCCCGAACTGGGCGGCCCTCGGCGGTCCTTACTGCTATGCGCATGTACCGGCTTGCGGAACTGACCTGGGCCGCGGAGTGTTTCCGGCGAGGCGGTCGTCGCCGCGACCACGCCCCGACCACCCCCGACATCGAACTAGTGACCAGCTGGCTGGCGCATTTTCACGATGAAGCGCAACCTCACGCGCCAGTCTGGGATTGGCGCGCCGTGGCCGAGCAGCGGGGACGCTCTGGGCAAGTCCACCTGTGGCGGGACGCAGGCGCATTCGTCTCGCTGGCCGCGGTGAGCACCCCCGCCCGCCGGGGTGGCCAGGGTGGGGCCGGTCTATACGCCTCCGAGACGTCGTCGGCAGGGGTACGGCGCCGCTGTGACGGTGACGGCGACGGCAGCCGCGCTCAGCGCTGGTGCCGAGTACGTGGTCCTCTGTACCGACCTTGCGAATCCCACGTCAAACTCTATCTATCAGAGTATCGGCTACAGGGCCGACCATGACGCTGAGCAGCGGGCCTTAGTTGATGCTGAAGGAGATCGAAGGAAAGTGGCGCTGCTTGATGAAAGGAGTGCGATACGCGGGGCGCTCGACGCCAGACCAGTCCGCCTGCGTGGTAGTCATGCACTCGGGTCTAACCCTCGCTACCGCCGTCGGAGGCTGGATGGAAATGAACTTTGTCGTGAGCACAGGCAAGATCGCGCGTGCGCAATGGATCGAACGGCTTAGTTCGGCGCCGATTGGCTGCGTACGACGTCGCCCAACGGACGCACACCGATCACCAGCCCGCGGCCGATGGGACCGTGCGGATCGAACGTCGTTTCGAGCCCGGCCGCAATGGCAGCATGGCGGTACTCGTCATGGGTGAACAGACCCAGTTCGTGGTGTTCAGTGAAGTGCTCGACACCCCCTGGCGCGCCGACCAGGTAGTGGAAGTCTAGTAGTGAGACCCGCTCGTGAGCGGCGGCCACGTTGATACGAGCGATCTTGAGCCGGGGCTGGTCCATGAAGAGTGCGTGAATCGTGCCTGTCGTGTAGCCGTCAGGGGCAAGCCAGGGTTCGACCAGCAGCACACCGCCGGGCTGAAGGTGGCGAGCCATCGCGGCAATGGCCGATTGCAGCCGCTCGAACGTCACGACGTACCCGATCGCGCTGAATAGGCACACGACCGCATCGAACGTATGCCCGAGATCGAACTGAACCATGTCGGCGTGGTGGAAGGGCAGCTCCGGGTGTCGGTCGCGGGCGATCGCGAGCAAGTTCGGGTCGAGGTCTAGACCTTCCGACACGTAGTGGTGCTTGAGGTAGGCCAGATGACCACCGGTGCCACAGGCGACATCTAGCAGCGTCTTGCCGCTGGTGCGACCATGGGCTTGGATCAGCGCGTCGACCCTCGCGGCTTCGCCGGCGTAGTCTTTCGCGGCGTAGATGGCGTCGTAGAAGGCCGCCGACTTGGTGAACACTCTCTCCAGTTTAGCCGGGGCACTCAGCGGTGGATGCGCCGCGGCCATCACGGCTGAGATGGAACAAGGAGCAACGTGTCACGAAGACCGTGTGGCGAGCCTGGAATTCCTGCAGGGCGACTCGTTCGAGGCTGAAGGCAGCGGTATACTCGAACACCCTGGGGAGGGAACCGGTTATGGACACGCTCACTCGTCGGAGCTTCCTTCACGTTGGAGCCGCTGGCGCCCTGATGGTGCCGCTCCTGGCCGCGTGCAGCGCTGGCTCGCCGGCAGTTTCGCCGGCCGTACCTGTCTCCACCGCCGCGCCCGCGGTCGTGCCCCCGCAGACCGCGGCCGACGCGGCGTTTGACTGGAAGCAATTCAAAGGCGAATAGCTGTATATTCCGTTCGTCAAGCACCCGTGGGCTACGGTCGCCGAGCAGGCCTTGCCAGCCTTCACCGATCTGACCGGAATCACGGTGAATTTCGAAGACCTGCCAGAGATCCAGGCTCGTCAGAAACTGGTTGTCGAGTTTGCGGGGGGCGGCGGTACGCTGGATGCCTTCGTCACCAGTCTGCACGTAGAGAAGACACTCTTCACCCGGAGTGGCTGGTACCTGCCGCTGAACGAGATGCTGTCGGACAAGAAGCTGATCAGTCCGGAGCTCGACCTGAAGGACACCGTTGGCGCCGCCATCGCGGCAATCACCGCCACCGACGGCAAGATTCTGGCCCTGCCCAACTTCACCGACGTCAGCATAATGGCGTATCGAAAAGATTTGCTCGACGCCAAAGGCATCCAGCCGCCCCAGGACCACACCCAGCTGGAGGCTGCCATCAAGGCGGTGCACAACCCACCCCAGGTGTACGGCTGGTGCGCCCGAGGCTTGAAGAACGCCAACATGACCCAGTGGCCATGCCAGTTCTTCAATTTTGGTGGCGAGTACTTCAAGGATGGCAAGGCCGCCATCAATAGTCCCGGCGGCGAGCAGTCCGTGGATTGGTACACGCGCATGGCGCACGACTACGCCCCGCCTGGGGTGGTCAACTTCAACTGGTACGAAGTGACTGCCGCGTTCATGCAGGGGCAGGTGGCGTTCCTTGAAGACGGCATCAACTTCTTCACTCAGTTCGAGGACGCTTCGAAATCTACCGTCAAAGGCAAGGTCGGCTACATGCTCGTGCCAAAAGGACCAGGCGGTCAGGTTCCGCCCACGTATACGAGTGGCGTGGCGGTCAGCGCGAAGACGAAAAAGTCCGGCCCCGCCTTCCTCTTCGCGCAGTGGCTGACGGGGAAGACACTTGGCATTCAGGAACAGTTGGGCGGAGTCGGGGTGGCAAGGCTGTCCACGTGGGACGATCCGAAGGTGAAAGAGGGCGGCAGTATGCCCAAGGAGTGGGTGGACACCTACCTTCAGGGAATGAAGATCGGTAAACCCGGACTGCCGGAGATTGCTGCCGTAACTCAGTACCGCGACGACGTCGGCGCGCTCCTCCAGCAAGCCATCGAAGGCGGCTCGTCATCCAAAGACGTCGTCCAAAAAATGAACACCGCGTTCCAAGCCATTCTGGATAAAGATACCACGTAGCGGCCATGCCTTCGGGCAAGCATGAAGCCTCAGACAGTCGTTCTGTCGGCCCCGGGCCACGCCCACCGAACGGCTGACACCACATGACCAACACCGCATCTCGCACACTGACCGATGCGGCACCGGCAGCGGCCGGTCCGACATGGCTTGCATCAGGCCGCATGGATCGCTACGCGCGCTTTATCCTGCCCCTGCCGGCGGTTGTGGCGGTGGTGGTTATGCTCGCCGGACCGCTGGGCTATACGGTCTGGATGAGTCTCCAGGACTGGACCATCTCCAGCATTGCCGCACCCCAGTTCGTCGGACTCGCCAACTATGCGACCCTGTTCACTACGGACGACCGCTTCAAGAACTCCGTGGTGATCACGTTTTACTTCACCATCCTGGGCGTGTCGGTCCAGACGCTGGCGGGAGTCACCCTGGCCCTGCTGTTCAATCGGCAATTTTGGGGACGCGGACTCCTGCGAACATTGGCCATCTTGCCCATGGTGGCCACGCCGGTGGCTATCGCGCTGATTTTCGTGATGATGTTTCATCCCACACTCGGCGTGTTGAACTACTTCGTCCTTCGCGCCGGACTGCCTCTGGGCACCTGGACGTATGCCTCGAACACCGTGGTTCCGGCGCTGGCGCTGGTCGACACCTGGCAGTGGACGCCGCTGATCATGCTTATCGTTCTGGCTGGACTGGCCCAGCTGCCACACGAGCCATACGAGGCCGCGATGATCGACGGCGCCACGAAGTGGCAGATGCTGTGGCTCATCACGTTGCCGCTCGTACGGCCCACGATCGTAACGGCCATGCTGTTTCGTTTGATCGATTCGCTCAAGACCTTCGACATCATTTTCGTCATGACCCAGGGCGGTCCGGGCGGCGCCTCAGAAACGATCAACGTCTACTTATTCAATATGGCCTTTTCGTACTTCCACATGGGCATGGCGTCGTCCATGGTTGTCGTGTTCTTTGCCATCATCCTCGCCATCTCGTTGATCGTGATGCGCGTGCGGAGGGGGCTGTGGGTCTGAAAACGGTGAGGCGCTACACCGAAGAGATCGCGTATTTCGCGCTCATTATGGTGTTCATGGTGCCGATGCTGTTCGTCTTCTTCTGGATGATCTCGGTCTCCTTCCGAACCAACCTCGAGGCCAGCGCGTCGCCCCCGATCTTTATTCCGCTGCATCCGACCCTGGACGGCTATCGGTACGTGTTGAACAACCCGAGCAGTCCATTCCTCCAATACCTGCTCAACAGCACCATTGTGGCGGTGGGCTGCACGGTGCTGGGGATGCTCCTCGGCGTCCCGGCGGCGTTCAGTATCGCCCGCTGGAAACAGGATCGCCTGGCGGTGAGTATCCTGCTGGCGCGCATCACCCCCGGCCTCAGCTTTCTGGTCCCGTGGTTTATCGTGTTCCGCGCGCTGAGCTTGACCGACACACACCTTGCCCTCATCATCAGTCACCTGGTGGTAGGACTGCCGATCATCGTGTGGGTGCTGATCGGGTTCTTTGAGGACCTGCCGCCCGAGTTGATGGATGCAGGCATGATCGACGGCTGCTCCATTTACGGCGCGCTGTGGCGAATCGCGTTGCCGCTGGTGAAGCCTGGACTGGTCGCCACGGCTATCTTGAGTGTGATTTTCTCGTGGAACAATTTCGTCTTCTCCGTCATCCTGTCTGGCCCCCACACCCGCACGTTGCCGGTGGCCGTGTTCAACCTGATGAGTTTCGAACAGTTCAACTGGGGTCCGCTGGCTGCAGCGGCGACGATGATCACCTTGCCCGTCATGCTGATGGCCCTGGTCATGCAGCGGCACATCGTCAGCGGACTGACCTTTGGTGCCGTCAAGCAGTAGCGCTCAAGCCGCCGGCGTGTGACTGGTCTTTCGGGTTGCAGACCGCCGCAGACTGTCGGAGCGGCGGCGACGAAGCTCAAGGCGTCGGGCGGGGGCTAACCATCACGGTGTCACGCCAGGTACATGCTGACCATGAGTGGAGTGGTAGTCGGCGCAGGGCGCCATCCAATCTCTTCTGCGAGTCGACCTGCTCTACCCGGACCGACGTTGTCTCGCAACGCTGGAGCCAGCAGCTGTGCCCAACGCCAGGGCACGCCAAGCATCCCAGGATCACCTCAAAGTTCGTTGAGGGCCGAGGATCGCGCCACCGTTCTGTACCCGATCTTCTAGCGGGAGGAGAGAGGCGCCGCGTGGTCTCGGAGGTGAGTTGATGGGACCCTCAGCACGCTCCCCGATCGAGGCGATGCGCAGGCCCGCACACGACGCGTCCCAGTTGGAAAATCGGCGGCCCGCAAACATGGCAGCCGTGTCGCATCAGCGGTTTCGTGATGACACGTGTGCTTTCTTGGCACGTGTGCCTGGTGGTTATTCTGGCGACGTCCGGGCGCGCGTACTCCGACAGGTGCTAGGTCGTGGGTCATGATCGCCACCGGGGTCGAGGCAATGCGGTTACATGCTTGCCGCTGGCCGTCTTGGCTGTCGCGGTTCGCGCGTTCACGAAAGAGGCGCGGCACGCGGGCGGGCTCGATCGCTTCGACTACCTGGCGCAACCCGAGCGGCACGAGCGTAACCACCTAGCCCATCCACAGCGCCGTTCGCCAGCCCCAGGGGTGACAGTTGGCTGAAGTACCCGCTGCTGGAAGTCATCCGACGACCGTTTGAGTTGACCTCCCGGTACAGTCAGGCTACGCGAACACCATACCGACGCTTAACAGCCACTCGACGTCAACGTCTGCTTGCGGGCGAGCACTGGCGCTTGCCAGACTAGGTCGCTGGTGTAGTGTTGTGATCAGTCAACTATGCTACGCACGAGTATTGCCCGCGCACGCCTGCCCGACAGTGCTCGCCATCTGCTCCATTCGAATAAGTACGCCTCGGTGAGCAAGACAGGCACGAGGGCAACTTGATCGCCGTGGTCGGAGAGCACGCGCTCGAGGCTCTTTCACGAATATCAACGATGGACGAGGAGCGACAGATGACAACTCCACAACTGCCAGCCCTGGACTTCGACCGCATCGGTCCGCAGCTCCGGACGCATTTCCCAGACATTCGCCTGCCCGACCAGTCAGGTCGTGTAGTGGACGTACACGCTGTTCGAGCGGGTCGGCGGGCGCTGGTGGTCTTTTACCGCAGTGCGCGCTGGTGACCCTACTGCAAAGTGCAGCTCGTGGAGCTGCAACACGCGTGGCCGTCACTGGAACTCCACGGCGTCGCGCTATTTGCCGTCAGCTATGACAGCGTAGACACGCTCGCCGCATTTGCGGAGCAGCGCGGGATCAGCTATCCGCTGCTATCAGACGAGGGCAGTCACACGATACGCGCACTCGGGTTACTGAATGAGCACCTTGCGGAGCAACATGCCGTCTACGGGATCACCACCCGTGAAGAACAGCGGGGAGTGGCGTACCCGGGCACATTCGTCCTGGACGAAGAGGGCGTGATTGTCGAAAAGCACTTCGAACAGAGCTATCGTGTTCGCCCGACGGCGCAGCTTTCGGAGGAGTACGCATTTGGCGCTACGGGCAGTGTTGCGCCGCACGCCGAGCACACCCAGCTCAGCGGCCTGGAACTTCAGGCCTGGACCGACTCGCCCACCTACCGCCCCTACCAGCAGGTCCGGCTGCATGTGCAGCTCGCCATACAGGCGGGCATGCATGCCTATGCGACGCCGGTTCCGGATGGGTACACACCGCTACACCTGCGAGTCGAGCCGCTGGAGGGGCTGACAGCCGGAGCAATCGACCGGCCAGCGCCACGCCCGTTCCATGTGGACGGTGTAGATGAGGAGTTCCTGGTCTACGAAGGCACCTTCCGCATGACGCTGCCGTTGATGTTCACCAAGAATCTTGGTCCGACCAAGCTAGTGTTGGAGCTCGCGTACCAGACCTGCACAGAAACCACGTGTTTTCCACCCGCCAGAATTGGACTAGAGCTGAGCCTGGCCGGATTGGACCTGATTCGCGACTGAGCCGCAAGCCGGGCGCAATAAACGAGTCTTTCGAGTACGTCTCTCACTCGCGCCTGGAGGACCACCATAGCTACCGTCACGCCTATCTGGGTGAGGTCCCGCAACCCGTCGTCTGCGGGGTGCAGGCGCTTGCGTAACGATGACGGAGCAGGCGAAGGTCCGCTGTTGAGCACGGTACTGGGGCCGTCGCGAGCGGAAGCTGTGCGGTCTGGCGGGATAGGTATGCTCTTCACGCACCGCGCGACAAGTCCCAGCACGACTGCGGGGTCAGACGCCAGCCCTCTGCGCCACCTTCAGACCAGTTGCGCCGGCCGAGCGCTCGTTCTATGGGCGGTCAGCGCGTTAAACAGAGTAACGTGGACCGAGCAGATCAACGGGGCCTGGAGCGTCGGCCTGAAGCCGGATCTGAACGCAAAAAGCGCGGGAGCGAGGCAGGGGATTCGAACCCCTACTACAACCTTGGAAGGGTCGGTTGCTACCGTTACAACAGCCTCGCGAGACGGCTCGTAGTATACCCATTTCGAGATCGAAACACGCCGCGGAAAGGGTTCTCACGCACGTCGGTTCTCGCAGGTCGCATTATGCAACTTGCGTAATGCAGGTTGCACATTTTCGCCACTGACCCGTCGACTGCGACAGTTCAGGGCGCTGGTTGGCGGCCTCTGGGCAGGATTGAAG
>JBPCIO010000373.1:0-10727 GCA_051006215.1 Chloroflexota bacterium | reverse complement strand
CCAACAGTTCGTCGACGTTCATCGCGGCTCTCCCACCGCCAGCCTACTCGTGATCTAGCTTTACCGGAAGGGCCTTCACCAAATTTGCTGATGAGCCAGGATCTGAACGGAGACGGCCAGGAAAGCTGCGCACGGGCGGTCACGGGATCTCATGACCGCCGGCAGCTGGAAGCGGGAGCCTCAGACCGGGATCACCAGGATGCCCGACATGTCACGAAAACCCAATACCAATCGGATAGGGCCAGACCAACGCAAGACCGTCGAGGTAAGCCGTCACCGCCCACGGTGAATCGCACGGAGGGCACCAAGACGGTTTACGGTGACGTTCGAAGGCCTGCGGGAGTCCAGGACGATCGCCGACAATCTCACGCGCGTCAGGATGTGTCATTCACCGTGACGATTTGGCTCTTCCGAGAAGCTAAGCGTTAGCCGTCGGCTGCTGCTCTCGCGCGGTGCACGTCAGCGATCGCCACCTGGCAGCGGCTCGATGCACGGCCCCACTCCACGCGCTGGGTGGAACATCGGGCCCATACTCAACTGCTGCGGCTACGCGAACTACCTCGCGCCGACCAGACGTCCGCGGCGTGGCGTGGCGCTCGTGTACGTTCAAGACGCACGACACGGTCCGCGCCCGACGCGGGCCGACGCACGTCGATGTCAAAGGAGACGCCGATGTCCAGGGTTACCTCGACCGCGCCTGACGGTCGCCCCCTGGACGGATTCAAGGGATGGTCGCAACGCTGCCTAGATTGATTTGACTCGAGTGTAGGAAATCGTCAAGGGTCTCCGCTGGAGTTCTCCATGCGAGCGTCTTGCGAGGACAGCTGTTGAGCGTGGCGGCGACGGCCGCCAGGTCGTCCGCGCTGTATCGGCAGAGGTCCGTGCCCTTCTGGAAATACTGGCGTAGGAGACCGTTGGTGTTCTCGTTCGTACCACGCTGCCAGGGGCTGTGCAGGTCGCAGAAGTAGACCTGGAGACCGGTGTCGATGCGGAGTTGGGCGTGCTGCGCCAGCTCGACGGCTGCGGCGCCGCGCCCAGCAAGCGCTGGGCCGTTCTTGGCCCTGGGGCCGCGGTGGTCGTCCATGCGAGGCAGGTGGAGCAGCATGGTGAACCGAGTAGTCCGTTCGACAAGGGTGCCGATAGCGGAGCTGTCGAGGCCGATGATGAGGTCGCCCTCCCAATGGCCAGGTACGGCCCGGTCGTCGGCTTCGGCCGGCCGCTCACGGATGAGGACCTCGTCACTGATAAAGCCCTTGCCGCGTGCTCGGGTGCGTGCCCGCGGGACGCGGAGCGCACGTCCGGTGCGCAGGCGGTGAGCTCACGACGCAGGGCACCTCGGCCCTGGACAAACAATGCCTGGTAGATCGCCTGCGGGAGTCTGCCACCCCCGCATGCGTTCTCGAATCTCTTCCTTACGCGGGGTCAAGCACCAGGCTCTGGGCGGTGGTCGGCGCGTTGTCCGTCGCAATGATGTCCTTGATGCCGAGCGGAATGCCCTGCAGCGGACCTTTGTCGATGCCGTTCGAGAGGTCTGTGTCCGCCTGTCGTGCTTCAGCGAGCGCCGAATCGTCCATGCGTCGCAGATAGACGCCGAGCGCAGGGTCCAGACGGTCGGCACGTTCGAACGTGGCTTGGGTGAGCTCGACACTCGTCAACTCACCGCGGTGGAGGGCCGCCGCGGCGTCGGAGATGGTCAGCGGCAGGTCGTTCATGCGGCGACCGCCTGAGCGATCGGTGGGACTCGCAACTGCCAGTCGACGGCGCGCTGGTACGCGTCGCCCACGCGCAAAACGGTTGCTTCGTCGAACGGCTTGCCGACGATCTGCATGGACAGCGGCAGTCCGCTCGAGCTGAAGCCGCAAGGTACTGCGAGCGCTGGCAGCCCGATCAGATTCCACATACCGGTGTAGCTCACCCCAAGTAATCGCTTCGCCATGTCAACAGTCGCGGCCTTCTCCGCTGGCGTTGTGGACGTGGGCGTGATGAGCACGTCCAGGTCAGCCATGAGCTGCGCGATGGACTTCTGGAAGTACGACCGAAAGCGTTGTGCCTGAACGTAATCGGGGCCGTTGAAGAGAGCGCCACGGCCGAGCACGGTGCGGGTATACCGGCCATACTGGCTCCAGCGGTCGCGCAGGTCGTCGTGGTGGTAGGCGAAGCCTTCACTGGCCCAGATCACGTTGTTGGCGCTCTTGGCGATGTATGGTCCGGACTGCCAAGGGGTTGCAGTCTGTCGAGGACTTCGCCGACGTTCGGGTCGTACGGCGAAAGGAAGGCTGCACCGGCGCAGGCCAGAATGAGCGAGCCGAGCACGACGAGTGACGTCACCGCGGCGCGGTTGTGCAGCAAGCGAATGCGGACATCCGCGAAATACGATCGCGGCGACACCGGCATATCGGAGGCCAGCCAGGCCTCCGCGCCGGCGGGCGGCGTGCGAGTTGGGAATGTCGTGGCCATCAGGCGGTCCGTCGCTGGCGCGGGTCAATCACCATCTGGAGCAGATCGACCACCAGGTTGAGCAAAACGAACGTCACCGCGATGACCAGCGTGGCGCCCTGCACCACGCGCAGGTCGCGCGCGCTGATCGCGGTGTACACCAGGGCGGCGATACCTGGCCAGCTGAAAATGGTTTCGATCAGCACCGCACCCCCGAGGAGATTGCCGACCTGGAGGCCTGATGTCGTCAGCACTGGCGAAGCAGCGTTTCTGATCACGTGGGCCAGAACCTGACGCCAGCGCAGTCCCTTGGCCCGCAGCAAGTCGACAAAGTCCGCCCCGAACGTCTCGACCACGCTGGCGCGGGCTACACGCGCAGTAACGCCCAGGGTCACCAGTGATCCAGAAATCAGGGGCATCGCGAGATGACTCATGAAATCGATGAGGTCCGCGTCGCCGCTGTGCATGCCTGAGGCGGGCAAGAGTTTGAGCTGTGCGGAGAAGACGATGACGAGCAGAATGGCGATAAAATACGATGGAACGCTGAGTCCCGAGAGAGCCAGTGTCGAAATCAACCGATCGGGCCAGCGGCCCCGAAACACGGCCGCGGCGATTCCGACAAGCACACCCAGGCGTAATCCCGCGGCCGCCGAGGAGATCGCCAGAATGGCCGTATTCTGCCAGGCCGCGCCGATCAGGTCGGCCACATTGCGGCGACGGAACGGGGAATAGCCAAGATCACCCTGGGCGAGGTCCCCGAGCCAGCGTACGTAGATCTCGCCCGACGGCCATGTGCCGGTCTTCTTGCTCGACGACGCGCGCTACCCCGGTCCTTCCCCGGACGGTGGACACATCGCGTTTGTTCGCTCGGTCGAGCGTGGAGCGGCGATTTTCGTCCACTCCGTTCCAGATGGCACCGATACCCAGTTGGTCGCCCCAGGCCCGTTTCTCGCCGTCGCCTACCCGCGTTTCTCGCCTGACGGCCAGCAGTTAGCGTTGACTGCTATCAGTTTGCTGGCGCCGATTGGGCATGTGCCTGGCAACGCGTTCGCCGGCCGGCTGGGCGTTGGATCGGCTGAGGCGCACGGCATTCCGTGGGAAACGTGGCTGGTGAATGCCGACGGATCGGACCTGCGCCAGATCCCCGACATCCTGGACGACGACCCGTCAGTGGCGTGGTCGCCGGACGGCAAGCGGCTGATGGTGTACGGCGGCTGGGGGGCTTTGTCGTGGACGCCGCGAGCGGCAGTTCCACATCGCTGCCATATTTGGCTGGCTACGGCTCGGTGGCCTGGTTACCGGACTGAGGAGCTGGTTCGCCTGCCCGTCTCAGAACGTATGATAAAGTGAGACAAATGAGCACACGGACCACGGCCGCGCCGCGGGGCGCAAACCTGTCACGCGCGGAGTGGATGCTCCGCCGCCTCGACGACGAGGGGCTGCGCTTGACCGGGCGGCGGCAACTGGTGGTCCACACAATCGCCGATAAATCCGGCGCGTTCACCCCCGAAGCGCTTGTGGACGAGCTGCGTCCGCAGGGTATCGGGCGCGCCACGGTGTACCGCGCGCTGGACCTCCTTGAACGTCTGGGCGTGCTCACACGGGTACATCTCGGCGCGTGCCACGCGTTCACGGTGTGCGACGAGGGCCACCACCACCACCTGTTGTGCAGCTCGTGCAACGCGGTGGTACCTGTCGACGCCAGCGTCATCGAGTCTGAGATCCAGAAGCTCGCCAAACGCCTGCAGTTTCGCGTCGACACGCACACACTGGAGTTCGCGGGTCGGTGCGCGCGTTGCCTGGACAAGGCGAGCTGACTGGCTGAGCGGCCAACGGCCCGCTGCTTCCGTCCTCAGCCACACAACCGAGACGACGTTTCATCTCTTTTGTGACGCGTACACTACCGCGCTGCGTCTTGACACTTCGTCTCAGTATGGAGCATGCTATGAGCAGTTGGGACGATACTTCGTATCGTTCACGTGATCCCGGAGGATGGTCCGATGCTCCGTTCCGGCCTTGCTATAGCGCTGTTCGCCGCCCTCGTTCTGCCCGCCTCAGCAGCCGCGGCTCAAGCCGCGTGTACCTTCCGCGGCGGCTTTGCCCAACTCCAGACCCAGATCCCCGATCGCGTTGGCAGCTGTACGGCCGACGAGCGCTATCGCCCTGACCAGGGCCAATCCACGCAGACCACGACCAACGGCACGCTCGTCTGGCATAGCGTAGACGGCGCGCTTTCCTTTTCCGAGGGGTCGCACACCTGGGTTCTCGACCCGAACGGCCAGGTTCAGGTGCGCGGGCTGAGCGAGCGGTTCCCGTTCGAGTTCAACGGTGACGGCTTCACACTTGTCGGCCAGACGCCCTCCTCCTCGACCATCAACGGCCCGTGTCCCACGCAGCCCACACCGGTCCTGGCCGTGGAGAACTTTTACGGCAACCTGGTGCAGCAACTCGGTGGCCAGTGCGTCGTCGTCACCACCATCCTGGCCGACCCCGACGCCGACCCACATGAGTTCCAGCCCACCGCGGGCGACGTCCGCGCCTTCCAGACTGCCGCGTTGGTTGTCGAAAACGGCCTGGGCTACGACGATTTTGCCGATAAGGCCCTCGGCACCCTGTCCAGGCGGCCCGCCGTGTTGCGCGCCGGCGACGTCCTTGGCCTGCAGGTCGGCGCCAATCCCCACGTCTGGTACAGCACCGGCTATGTGAATCAGATCAAGTCCGCCATTACCAGCGAGCTCAAGCAGGTTACTCCCGACGCAAGCGCCTATTTCGACGCTCAGGCTGTTTCGCTCGACCAGGCTTTCGGCACATATCGCCAATTGGTCGGTCAGATCGCTGGTCAGTATGCCAGCGTACCGGTGGGTGCGACCGAGTCGATCTTTGTCGACATGGCCTACTCGACGGGGTTGAAGCTGGTCTCACCGGTGGAGTTCATGCAGGCCATCGCCGAGGGCAACGACCCGTCAGCCAGAGATATCGCAACCTTTCAGGACCAGCTCAAGAACCGACAGATGAGAGTCCTGGTGTATAACGTGCAGACGGTCACTCCGATCACCGAGCAGCTCAAGCAGATCGCGCTCCAGAACAGCATTCCCATCGTCGGCGTGTCGGAGACCATGCCACTCGGGACACAGACGTTCCAGGGTTGGCAAGCCAGTCAACTGCGGCTGCTGCTGAATGCGCTCCAGCACGCCGCAACACAGTAGCTCGTGTTGGACTTCGAGCTTGAACAAGAGCAACTCCACACCAAGTCCGTCGGCGCGGCAGTCGTCCTGGAGGACGTTTCGGTTGCCCTCGGCAATCGCACGATCTGGCAGCACGCCAGTTTCTCGATACCCCAGGGCGCGCTATTCGGTCTCATCGGGCCCAACGGTACCGGCAAGACCACCCTTCTGCGCTTGCTGCTCGGACAGGTCAAGCCGCGCGCCGGCTCCGTCCACGTGCTGGGCGCGCCGCCGCGCCGGGGTAACTCGGCCATCGGTTACGTGCCTCAGCGACGGACGCTCGAGGCTGACCTGGCGCTGCGCGGACGTGACCTGGTGTTGCTGGGTCTGGTCGGCCACCGCTGGGGGTTCGGGCGGGCCTCCGCCGTGCAACGCCACGCGGTCGAGGAGGCGCTGTCAGCGGTCGGTGCGCTGACCTACGCGGACCAACCGGTCGGCATCCTCTCGGGTGGCGAACAGCAGCGCCTGCTGATTGCTCAGGCGCTGCTCACCCAGCCCAGACTGTTGTTGCTGGACGAACCACTGGCCAGCCTGGACCTGCGCAGTCAGCATGAAGTCGTTCGCCTGGTGGACAACCTGCGCCACCAGCGCACTATCAGCGTCTTGTTCGTGTCGCATGACCTGAATCCGCTGCTGGAGGTGCTCGACAGCCTGATCTACATCTTCGACGGGCAGCCGGTCGCCGGCCCGCTGGAGGAGGTCCTGCAGTCGTCAGTCCTGAGCCAGCTATACGCGACCGAGGTCCACGTCCACGGAACGCCGGATGGCCACCGATTCGTCGTTGGGGCGTAGGAGATCAGGAGATGGTGTTTCAGACGAGCAGCAACATCGCGGGGCCAACCTGGAACCTGGTAGCGGACTTCAACCAGCTCTTTCAGTACGGCTTCATGCAGAACGCGTTTATCGCCGGGACCATCGTCGCTATCCTGGCCGGCGTGGTCGGGTATTTCGTCGTGCTGCGCCGGGTGGCATTCGCCAGTGAAGCGCTAGCGCACGGTGGTTTCGCGGGCGCCACTGGTGCTGTGGTTCTGGGGCAAGACGTGTTTCTGGGCCTGCTGGTATTCACCAGCGTCTCGGGGGCATTCATGGGACTTCTCGGCGATCGGTTGCGCGGAAGAGACGTGGCCATCGGTGGCACCCTGGCGTTTTCCCTGGCGCTGGGTTCGCTCTTCCTGACGCTATCGACGAAGTTGCTGGCCAGGCCGTCAACATCCTGTTTGGCAATGTCCTGGCGATTTCAACCAACGACCTGCGCTTCGTGGCTGTCTTCGCGGCGATCGCACTGTGCGGCGTCGGAGTGATGTTTCGGCCCCTGCTATTCGCGTCAGTCGACTCGGAGATCGCCGATGCGCGCGGTGTGCCCGTCCGTCTGCTTGGCGTGGCGTTCATGATTCTGCTGGCCATCATCGTCTCAGCTTCGGTCCAGGTTGTCGGCGTCCTGCTCATCTTTGCGTTGCTGATCCTGCCGGCCGCCGTTGCGCAGCACCTCACCGCTCAACCCAGCCACGCCATCGGCCTGGCGGTCGCGCTGGCGGTGGTGTACGTGTGGGTCGGCTTGCTGGTTGGCTTTTATCTGCCGTATCCACCCAGCTTCTTCATCACTGCCATCGCGTTCCTGGTATTTCTCGGCGTGCGGGGGCTCATACCCGGCGTGGCAAGTGGACAGCGCCGACGGGCGCACGAGCAGCAGACCGGGCGCACCGACCTCCCACGACACCGCCTGCGTCACTCGGCGAGTTGAGAATGCCGCGGTGTGCGCAAGTGCACGTACCTCGTCCACCCGCACTGGAATGCGTTCCCGCGTACGTGCTGGCTTCGACAATGATTGACCGGAAATATCGGTCAGGGCGTGAAGCAGGCAAGGCCAGTGTGATCGTCGCACTGCGGTGGCACCGGCCATCACAAGGTCGTATTTGCGGTGGTGCTCCCAGAAGCGCGTTTGCTGACGCGCGTCGAGAATGTCGTGAGCAGCCGCGGGGCGCACACTCTGCGGATCTGGATTACCGCAGCGCTGTGGTCGCCAGACGCCTGCCGCGTGCAGCGAGTCACGCCTGGTCGCGGACTTGCAGCGTTCGACTGCAGTGAATTATGTCGCCACTGCAGATATCTGTGTCGTCGGCCATTTATGTCGTCGGCCGGCCTGCGCCGCCGCCAGGACGGCAGATCTGTGCGTCGGCGTTGCGTGAACTATCTACAAGCTCATGGGTCCACCACATAGGTCCGAGACGATCACATTCTCGGATCCTTGGGTAAGCCCACTGCTGTCGACCCGCGGTCGACTGGCCGTATCACGCGGTCGTCCGGCTAGGTCACGAGGCTGCTCGGCCAGCGCCTCCGGGTCCGCCGAGGTAGACCGACCGGCTATGAGTGAAAGTAGGAGAGCACGGATCGTTGGCGAGCTCGTCGAATTCGGCGGGTTCCTCCCTGGTTGGCTCTAGCTGTTGCCGACGGACGACCTGGCGGCCGAGGCCATGCATGATGACCCACGCGCGGTTCTCCTGTCCGTCAACGATCAGCCAGTGCCTGGGTCCGAGATCGGCTTGCTGGGTGGCCGGCATCATCTTCCTCAAGACGCATGCCCTGCTCGTACAGCCAAGAGCTCCCGTCGCCCAGCGCGCGGCCGTCACGTAGTCACCGCGACCAGACCCGTTCTTCAAGCTGGCCAACCACGACGCAATCTGTCGCTCCAGCCGAAGTGATCGGCTTGGACGTCGGTGCACGCCCAGTGGTTGATCGCGGGGTACTGGCTACACTTGAGGTGTATGCCGGCTGGAGTGCCATTGGGTCCTCGACCATCGCGCCGTTGCCCGAGATCCATGCGCGAGGAGGCAATGAGAATCGCCAGGTGAACCCGTGGGGACGATAGCCCTGGACCCAGCAGCAACCGCGCTGATTACACGCACACCGGTCGTGCTACGGATGCTGCTCTCCGGGCTTCCGGCCACCCTGCTGAATGCTCCTAACGACCAAGGATGGTCGCTCAAAGACATCGTTGCGCACCTGCATGATGTCGAAGGAGTTGCTTTCGTTGAGCGCATCGGTCGTCTCCTGCGTGAAGAGCGGCCGCTGATTCGCTCGATTGACCCGCCGGCGCGACTCGTCGCGGGTGGCTACGCGGCGCGTGAATTGGACGACTTGCTCGACGATCTTGGGCGCCAACGGGCCGAACACGCCGCCTGGCTTGCAGCGCTTGGCCCAGGCGAGTTGGCGCGTGTCGGGGAACATGACACGGCGGGGGAGATTCGGGTCGTCGACATCGCCCACCAATGGGCAGCCCACGATATGAGTCATCTACGCCAGGTCGCACTGATGATCCAGCAGTACCTCGCCCCCAAGATGGGCCACACCCGCAGCTTTTACGACGTGTAGTGGGCCGGCTTCCCCACCGCTGAAAACGCGCTTTTCCGAAGGGAGTAGGCTGCGTCCAGGCAGGAATGCTTGACTCCCCCGTCGACGCTGTTTGAGGCGTCTGTGGGTGCACTATCCCGATGTCTCGAAAAACACGGCCGTACCCCGGCGTATAAAACTGCCGTGTGACTTTGCGTCCCGCGATATAAAACGATGCTCTGCCGGCATAAAACGAACTGGGACCAAGTCGGAACGTGATCGTTTTTCCTGCTGACGGGCACGGTCGCAGCCCGGACCCTTTCGAGCTCCCGCAGGCCGGCGAATGCGCTGAATCCCCGACCTTTTGACAGATTTTTATATCCCGTCTGCAATCGTGGCGGTCGGCAGCGCACTCCAGGCGTCTGCACAGACCGATACCCGCGACTTGAAGTTGCGAAACCAACGGGAGGACCCATGCGTAGGATCGCCCAGGAAGTACCAGATGATCGACAAGCCCTCACGCTTACCATTCCGCAAGCCGCCGACCTCCTGGGAATCTCCTTGAGCAAAGCCTATGAGGCCGCCCGCGCCGGCGAGTTGCCCACGGTCCGAGTTGGTGCGCGCGTGTTGGTCAGTCGACGCCGGCTCGAGGCGCTGGTCGACGGCCCTGAGAGCGTCCCACAACACCGCTGGACGACGATCGCGCGATCGACGGTCGTTCCGAAGCATTGACAAACACATACCCGGAACGCAGATGAGCAGAACCAGGGGTCGGGCTAGCGAAAGCGTCAATGGACCAAGGACCTGATCAGAGGGTGGCACGCCGTCGGGGACGCGCCCGCGGCGGTGGCGAAGGCGATGTTCACCGGCGCGTAGACGGGCGTTGGGAGGGGCGCCTGGACTTCGGCGCCCAGCGAGGGCGGCTCCAGGTGGCAGCGAACCCGAACCGTCACCTGCTTGTGCTGAACCCTACTCGCAGCGCGAACGCGCGCCAGACGGGCGCAACCACCGTGTGCGCAAGTCTTTCTACGGCAAGACGCGACGAGCGGTAGTCGAGCAAATGGACCAGTTTCGGACAGAGATTCGCAGCGGGCTTGCTGTGGTTGGCCGTGCGCCACTTCTGCGCGAGTGGTTGGACTACTGGCTCCAGCATATCGTCAAGCCCAACCGCGAGCCAACGACATACGAGCTCTATGAGGTCCTCGTTCGACTGCATATTGCCCCATACATCGGCGATCTCAGACTGGGCAGGCTGCGCACCGAGACGATCGAAGCGTGGCTGGAGAACCTTGAGCGAGCCGGTGTGGGCCTCCGCACACGCCAGTCGGCGCTCATTCGACTCCGCACGGCCATCACCCTGGCCGTAGAGAGAAGCAAGTTGGGCAGCAACCCAGCCGTACACGTCGAGCCGCCCAAGGGCAACGGGCGAGCCAAGTACCAGGCGCCGATGCTTGGAGACGGCCGCCGGCTCCTCACAGCGCTCGAGCCAAATCCGCGCCTACGGCTCTTCGCGCTGCTGTGGCTTGGCCAGGGGCTGCGCCGCGGCGAAACGCTCGGTCTGCGTTGGGACGATATTCAGTTCGAAAGTGGCTACGTGATCGGCTGGACGATCACGTACCGGCGTTGCTGGAAAATGAGGTGGCGTAGTCTCCAGCGGTAGGTCTCGCAAACCACCGAGAGGAGAGCTACGCCAGATGGAGAGAATAGCGCCGAGCGCCACGTTGGAGGCGCAGATCGCGG
>JBPCIO010000372.1:0-23911 GCA_051006215.1 Chloroflexota bacterium | reverse complement strand
CGCGCGAGCGTCAGGCGGACGTGGTCTACCTGGACGTATCTAACCGGCGGCGGCCGTTCGGCATCAATTTGCTCGACACCGGCCTGGGCTGGGATCGCGATCAGGCCACCGCCAACGCTCTGCGCATCTTCCGCCGCGAGTTCGACGGCTACTGGGGGCCGCGCATGGAAGATGCCTTTCGGTTCGCCGTCCTCGCGCTGTTCGAGGCCAACGAAGCGATGTGCGCCGAAGATCCGCGCGGCGGTCGCGGCGCCCAGCACACCATCCTGGACGTGCCAGCCGTGCTCGAGCGACCTGGCTTTCGCCGGCAGGTTCTGAAGAAGACCCGCGATCCAGTCATCCGCCAGTGGTTCGAAGGCTACTTTCAGTCGCTCGACCAGCGGTTTCAGCTGGAGATCATCAATCCGGTCCAGACCAAGGTCCACAAGTACCTCGGCAGCCGCGTGGCCCGCCAGATCGCCGGGCAACCCAGGTCGACCATTGACTTTCGCCAGCTCGTGGCTACCGGGAAACTGGTGATCGTCAACCTGAACGCGTTCGACGTCGGCGAGGATACCGCGGCCTTGATCGGTGGCACGCTACTGAACCTGGCGGCACGCGCCATCTCTGCCCAGGCGCTGCTCACTCCCGAACAGAGGAAGCCGGTGACGCTGGTCGTCGATGAGTTCCACAGCCTGCCGGGCGCGGACTACGAGCAACTACTCGGCGAGCTCGCCAAATACGGCGCCAATGTGCTGCTGGCGACGCAGACCCTGTCGCGGTTGGACCGACTGACCGACGCCCAGCGCACGCGCAATCTGCGCGCGTCGGTGTTTTCGAACCTTGACGGGTTATTCGCGTTTCACACCAGTGCCGAGGATGCCGCCTATCTTGCTGAAGAGCTGGGCGGTGGGCTCGACGCCCAGGACCTGCTCGAGATGGGCCACTACCAGTGTTACGCGCGGCTGACCGACGTCCGCACGGGCGAGCGGCTGCCGACATTCAGCGTGCAACTGGAGCCGCCACCGGATGGTGACGACCAGCTGGCCAGCCGGCTCGCCCGACTGTCGGCGGAGCACTACGGCCGTGACGCACTGGACGTCGAGCTCGACTTGCAGTCGGCCATGGAGCGCATCCGTGGTCCACAAAAAGTCTCGGAAGCCGACAAATCGGAAGAGTCAGCCAAGCCACCCGAACCGGCCCCTCCCAACACGGGTACGCCCGCGGCAGGGGGTGTGGTTATCGGCGCTGAGGTGCCAGGCACATGAAGTTTCAGACAGGGCAGCCCGCGCGACCGCGAATTGGGCCTTCCGGTCGCGCGGCGCTGCACTTGCTCGCGTGCTGTCCACGCATCCCGACGGATGTCGTGGCTGTGTTGCTCCGATTGCAGCATGCCAGGTCCGCCGCACAACTCCTCCTGCGCCTTCGCTTGGCCGGACTCGCCCAATACGAGACTGCGCGACCGGGTCCGGTGGTCGGATCGCGCTTGGTCGACTCTGGACAATCGCCAGTGCCGGACGTGCGATGCTCGCCAGACGAGGCCTCGCGCAGGCGGAGGAAGCAGTCGACCAGTTGCCGTACGGCAGGCCTGCCCGCCGGGCCGATGCGGTGCGCCAACGTGACGTGCCGATGCTCGTTGTCTCGTACCGACTGCTCGCATATGTCGTTCGTGGCTATGACCGGCCGGTGCGCGTCGTGGCGTGGGAGCGTCCCTGGATCCGCACCCTGGCACTGAGCCAATCCGGCCGCGCGCGACATGTGCGGCTGCCGGCGGCAGCGACACTCGTCCAGAACAACAGGGAATGCGAGCAACCACGAGGCTTGCTCCTGCTGCCAGACGTCGGCACCAGCCCCGTGGCCAGTTTCAGGCCGGTGCTGCGCGGGCTGCTCGAATTACGTCAATCGTCAGATACGGACCCAGACGAAGAACCGCTCTTTGTGGTGGGCGTTGCTACTGCTGGTGACTCGGAAGCCCGGGTGGCGGCCTGGTATTCGCTGCTCCAGCAGGTAGCTCATCGCGCAGGCGAACATGCCCATCGCGTACGGGTGGTCGCCTGGCCAACCTCTCAGGGCTCTTCTAGCGGCGAGCATCGGCGGTTCCACAGTAGGGCCGAAGAGCTTTTTGGCCTCGTCGCCCGCCATCCACTTCTGACGCGCGGGCAGTTGGCCGTGGTTCTTGGTGTGTCCGAAGCGCGCGTCGGCCGTTTGGAACTGCAGCTCCAGGCACACGGATGGCTCCGCCCAATCCAGAGTGACTTAGCACCCCTCGAGACGCTCGGACCCGCTTCAGGCCGGCGGAATCGCCTCGCGCTCGTCGAGCTCACGCGGCGCGGCCGGCAAGAGGCCGCGCGCCGCCTGTTACTCCCTCCCGCGGTTGCGGCGCGACGTCACGGCCTTCTGGGAAGGGGTGGGGACACGCGTCGATTCTTGCGGCACCTCGCCCACACAGTCGGCGCGAACGCAGTTTTCGTGGCAATTGTCTCGGCCGCCCGTCACGTGACCGAACTCGGTGGCGACGATGCGCTCGAGGACTGGCGCAGCGCAGCGGCCTGTGGGTCTGGCTCGTTTCGACCCGATGGTTATGGCTGCTACCGCCGCGGGCCACGGCGGTTCGGCTTTTTCCTCGAATACGACCGTGGGACCGAGCGCGCTCACGAGTATGCCGCCAAGATTGCCGCGTACTATCGCTATCGCGATCGCGGCTTCGCGGCGGTCGACTACGCGGGCTTTCCGAGCGTCCTTGTGGTCACCACGAGCGAGGCCGCCGAGCTCCGATTCGCGCACGAGGCATACGTCGCGTCCGAGAAGCACCTTGGAGAACGGATTCCAATACTGCTCACCACGATAGACGCGATGGGAGCGAACCAGGAAGGCGTCCTGGGACCGATATGGCGTACCCCGGGCCTATTTGGCGAGCGCCGCTTGCGGGGGTATTGGCTTCCGGGCGCGCCTCCTCGTGGATCGCTCGCCATCTGCCGCCGACAAGTTACCCGAGGCGCCCGATGACGCTGATCACTGGCTCGGAAAACTCGATGGGCGATCGAGACCGTGTGTCATACCCGCCTGAATCAGTGCCGCGAGAATGCGACGGCGCGATGACGTCGCCTCGGTCGCTGGTTGCTCCCCGAGTTCCAATGCCGCCGGACGTCGCAGTGATGTTCTTACTCCTGATGCGGCAAATAGACAGGGTGCGCGAATCTCGCGACAGCTCAAACGGGCACGATGACACCGAACAGGCTTCCGCTCGCGCTGACTGAGGGGCACACTGTCCTAGGTGGGCTGCACGCCGGCCGAGGCATTGTCCTGCTAGCGCGAGCAGAGGTCAGGCGTTTACCATGATTCACCTACATTCATTCAGTTTTGGGCACTTGCGATGAAGGTAATGCGGACCGATCAAATCATTGGTGTGATCGTTCGAAACTCCACGTACGCTCAGATCGGGAATTACCGTTCAGAAGTACAGTCGGTTGACCTGCCCAAGCGCTGCGAAGCTCTGGGCTACGAGTGCCAGATCTACGACGAGCAGGGCGTCAGCGGCAAGAGCCTGTCGGCGCGCGAGCAGACTCGGCGGGTTCTCGACGACCTGCGCAACGGCCTCATCCACGGAATCGGCGTTCTTGACGTCAAACGCGCCACGCGCGACGAGGACTGTATGGACGGACGTATCATCAAGCAGGCGGTCAAGCAAGCGCGGGCAATCCTGGTCACGCGCGACAAGGTCTACGATTTCCGCAACAAGTCCGACGCGCGACTCTGGGATATACAGGCGCTGCAGGCCGGCTGGGAATGGCGCGACATCCGCGATACAACCTGGGACGGGATCATGAAGCGCGCCGAGAAACAAGGAGACGAGTTGATGCTACGGGCTGTACCGCCGCCTGGCTACCAGCTCGTTGTCAAGGGCTTCAAGAAAAATGGCATGCCGGTACGCGTCCCTGCGAAGGATCTAGGCGAGCAGCCTCTGATCGACGAGGTCTGGCGTCTGTTTGAAGAGATGCCATCGCTAAACTCCATCGCCAAACGGCTGAACCAGGAAGGCAAGTTGCGGCCGCGACGGCGAGGCGAAGGCGATCGCGAATGGGTCACACCAGACATTTCTCGAATACTCCAGAACCCTCTGTACAAGGGAGTGATCTCCTTCGGCCGCCGACGCGAGCAAGCGCGTCGGCGTGGCATGCTCTCAGACGTACTCGACACGTTTGATCCGACGGATCATGCCGTGCCCGAACTGGGCTACGTAAGTCACTCGACCTGGGAGCGACTCAATGACAAGTTCCGCCGCAGCATCCGAGGGCCGGCCAAGGCAGGATCGATGGCGTCGCCCCATACGTTGTCGGGAATCCTGCGCTGTCCGAAGTGCGCCGACAATGTGGTCGGCGCGGGCACCACGGGTTACAACTGCCGTCGGTCGGTGGTCGGACTCTGCGAGGGATTTCGGATTCTGGACCTCTACGCGGAGCAGCAGGCGTGCGAGATCCTCGACGGGGTTTTCAGCAAGCTGAACGTCGCTGAGCACTTCGAGGAAGCCATACAGCAGGAGCGTGCATCCCAGCCGTCAGATGGGCGGGGTGTCCTCGAGGACGAGCTCCACGAGCTGGCTGCGCAAGAGGACCGCCTGGTCGATGCGATCGCCGATGGGCTGATCGAACGAGAGGCTGCTCAGCGGAAGTCCGCGAAGATCAAGAGCCGCCGACTCGCAATCCACGATGAGATCGAGCGGCTCGGTACGGAGAAAGAAGCGCGTCAGCGTGCCCTGCAGTATGTCCTGATGGCGCGCACGGAGGGCATTGGAACCCTTGTCTTGGGGATGCCCGTCGAGGATAAGCGCAAGTTCTTTCGCGCGGCCTTCAAGACGATCACCCTCGACGGGCTAGGACGTGGCCGATGGCGCAGGCGATCAGTGAAGGGCTACGAGTTGAGCGAGGCGCTGAATACCTTCATCTTGAAACATGCATCGGCATGATCACATGCAGATACCCGTCCGGTTCACCTGAGGGGCGGATGATGCCGGGCGAGCTGGGGCCGGTGATCTGGAGCAGCACCTCGGGCGTGTCGATCGCTTCGAGCGCATCCCGCAGATAGCGACCGTTGAACGCGATCTGGGTGTCGTCGCCGGCCACGGTGGCGTCGAGGTTGCCTTCGTTGTCGCCCATCTCGGCGCTGGTGCTCTTGACCACCACCGAGCCGAGCCCCAGCTCGGCGCCGTCTTTGGCGGGGCTGCACTCCAGTCGCACAATCATCGAGTTGTCGCGCGCGAACACCGCCGCTGCGCGCGTCGCGCGCAGCAAATCCATGGTGCTGATCTTGACGTTGGTCTTGGTGTCGGCCGGGATGATGCGCTGATAATCGGGGAACTGGCCCTCGATCAGCCGGCTGGTAATCTCGGTCTTGCCAAACGCGAAGTAGATTTGATTGCCGTTGGGCGTGGTGTTGATCGCCACCTGGTCGTCGGCCGCGTCAGACAGTAGTCGGGCGACTTCGGTCAGCGTCCTGGCCGGAACGATCATGTGCAGGTCCGGCCCACCTTCGGGTAGCTCGACCACGCGCACCGCCAGACGGAACCCGTCCGCGGCAGCCAGCGTCAGTGATCCGCCGCCCATTTTGAGCAGCACCCCGGCGAGCACGGGTCGCGTATCGTCTGGGGCAGCCGCAAAGACGACTTCGTTGATGGCCTGCTTGAGCAGACCCGCCGGGATCGAAAAGCTCTGGCCGCCGCTGACCGCCGGGATGGGCGGAAAATCCTCGGCGTCGATACCGGCCACGTTGGCCTCGTAGCGTCCGCAGGCCAGGTGGACTTTGTGGGTCTTGGGGTTGAGATCAAGCCCCACCTTCTGCCCGTGGTCGAGCAGCGCGACGTAGTCGGACAGCAGGCGCGCCGGCAGCGTAATTTCGCCTTCCCGAGCGATGGCTGCTGGGACGCGATGGGCTACCGACAACTCGAGGTTGTTGGCGGTGAGCTGCAGCTCGCCATCGCGAGTCGAGAGCAGGACATTGCTCAGGATCGGCAGCGTGCTTTTGGCCGGCACCACCCGTCCGACGACGGAAAGGCCTGCGGCGAAGTCCTCCTGCAAGCACTCGAGCTTCATACGGTCTTGTCCCTTTCTGGGGCCGACATAGTACCTGGCAGGAGGGTTGACCCAACACCCCAGCCGGCGCGCTTCGATGCGGTTTCCTGGCCAGACGATGTTTCCTCGCCAGTGCCGGCCCAGCGTTACACTCCCTTAAGAGCGATGGTCAACTACGACGAGTTGCAGCGCCAGATGGAGCGCTATCTGGCGCATTTCAACCGGGCCGGCAAACGCGCGACCATCCTATTCACGGCTTCGGCACAGCCCACGCCAGCCTGGAGCCCGACCCTGGACATGTACGAGACCCAGGACTGCATCGTCGTCCTCCTCGACCTGGCCGGCGTCGAGGCCGAAAAGACCGAGGTGCACATCCAGCCGCACCTCCTCACCGTGCGCGGTCTGCGACATGAGCGGCATGCGCGCTGCGCGGCGAACGAACAACGCAGCTATCACGCGCTCGAGATTCCGTATGGCCGCTTCGAGCGCTCGGTGCCCCTGCCGCCAGGCACCGACACCGACGCTGCGCGGGCGAACTACCGCGACGGTTTGCTCGAGATCACGCTGCCCAAGCGACTGTCGAGCCGTATTCCGATCTCCCTGGACGATCCCCTGCGTGCGAATCGGGCAAGGCCATGAGCGACGAACCGGCGCCCGGCGACGACGATACGGGCGATGTCCCAGACGGGAGGCAGCCAGAAGCGCCAATTGAGTCACTCGAGGCTGGGGCAGTTTCGATTGGGATGCCGGCCATCGCCGCCGCTGCGACAGGCGACGCGGAGCTGCCTTCCAACCTAGCCATCTTGCCGAGCCGGGTGGCCGTGCTCTACCCGGGCATGCTGCTGCCATTTCTGGTCTCCGACCAGCCCTGGGTGCAACTGCTGAGCGACGCCGTCTCCGCCCGCCAGCCAATCGGTCTTTTCCTGCAGCGCGACCCAGCGGCCGTCGTCAGCGACCCGGCAGCCCTGCATCCGGTCGGCACCGCGGCCAACGTCGTGCGTTTGCTCAAGCTGCCTGATGGCTCGCTCCAGGTGCTGCTGCAGGGCGCGGCACGAATCAAGCTGGAGGGTGAGCCTACCCAGACTACGCCGTACCTCAGAGCTGACATCGTCGTCATTCCAGCCGCGACCGAACAGCTGCCGGCGTCGATGGAAGTTGAGGGCCTGGTCAAAAACCTGCAGACCTCGTTCCAACGCGTCGTGCAACTGTCGCCAGTGCTGCCCGACGAAATGGCCATCGCGGCCGGCAACGTCGACGATCCGGGCCGTCTGGCCGACTTCGTAGCCGCCAACACCGACATCGAATCGGCCCAGCGCCAGGAGATTCTCGAGGAGCTCGATCCGCTCGTACGCGCCCGCAAGGTGACCGAGCTGGTAGCCCGCGAGTTGGAAGTCCTGGCGATTGGCTCCAAGATCCAATCCCAGATCCGCGAGTCGATGGACAAGGGACAGCGTGAGTTCTATCTGCGCCAACAGCTCCAGGCGATTCGTAAGGAGCTGGGTGAGACCGACCAGCATGAGGTTGCTCTGGACGACCTGCGCGAACGGCTGGCCCGGGCTGGACTGCCCGAGGAGGCGATCAAACAAGCCGACCGCGCGCTCGATCGGCTGGCCAACATCCCGACTGCCAGCCCCGAGCATTCGATGGTGCGCACCTATCTTGAATGGATTGCAGACCTGCCGTGGAGCGTGGTGACCAAAGACAATCTCGACCTCCGCCACGCCAAGCGAATCTTGGACGAGGACCACTTCGATCTGCAGCGGGTGAAGGATCGGATTGTCGAATTCCTGGCCGTGATGAAGCTTCGCGCCGAACGGGACGCCGAGACCGCCGCCACAGTCCGCGGGCCCATCCTGTGCCTGGTCGGGCCGCCCGGGGTCGGCAAAACGAGCCTGGGCCAGTCGATTGCGCGCTCGCTGGGCAGGAAGTTTGTCCACATGAGCCTGGGCGGTGTGCGCGATGAGGCCGAGATCCGCGGCCACCGGCGAACCTATATCGGCGCGTTGCCGGGGCGCATTATCCAGGCGCTGCGTCGAGCCGGCTCACGCAATCCGGTCTTCATACTCGACGAGATCGACAAGGTAGGTAGCGACTGGCGGGGCGACCCCTCGTCGGCACTCCTCGAGGTGCTCGACCCGGCCCAGAACGCAGACTTCCGAGATCACTATCTGGATCTGTCATTCGACCTGTCCAACGTGCTGTTCATCGCCACCGCCAATGTGCTGGACACCGTGCCGCCGGCCCTCCGGGACCGGCTCGAGGTCATCGACCTGCCCGGGTACACCGAAGACGATAAATTACAGATCGCCCGCCGCTACCTCGTGCCGCGGCAGCTGCCCGAGAATGGCCTCGACCCAAAGCAGGTGCGTGTCTCCGATGCTGCGCTGCGTCGAATCATTCGTGAGTACACCCGCGAGGCCGGCGTGCGCAACCTGGAGCGCGCTATTGCGACCGTGGCGCGCAAATCGGCGCGAACCATTGTCCTGGGTGAGGCGACGTCGATCGCGGTGACGCCGCGCTCGGTCGCCGAGCTGCTGGGGCCACCCCGCTTCCAGCAGGAGATCGTGGCGCACGCGGACGAGGTCGGGGTTGCCACCGGCCTGGCGTACACGCCGTCCGGAGGCGAAGTCCTGTTTGTCGAGGCCCGCATCGTGCCGGGCAAGGGCAATCTCCTGCTCACGGGACAACTCGGCGACGTCATGAAAGAGTCGGCGCAGGCTGCGCTCACCTTCGCCAGGGCGCGCGGACGCGCGCTCGGCTTGGGTGCCGACGATCCACTCGCGGACCGCGACGTGCATGTCCACGTTCCAGCCGGAGCAGTGCCGAAGGATGGACCCAGCGCTGGCATCACCATGGCGACGGCGATCATTTCCGCGCTCACTCAGCGGCCAGTCGACCATAGCATGGGCATGACCGGCGAGATCACCCTACGTGGGCGCGTCCTGCCGATCGGTGGACTGAAAGAAAAGGTACTGGCCGCACATCGCGCCGGGCTCACCCAGCTGGTGGTCCCGCGCGACAACCGGCGTGACCTGGAGGAACTTCCGGCGCGGGTGCGCAAAGCCATAGCGTTCACGTTCGTCGACCACATGGATCAGGTGCTGACCATCGCGCTCAAGCGCGAGGTTCAACCTGAGCGGAGCGGAGTCAAGGCGCCTCCGCGCGCAACGCGGCGCAGCCGCGACAGGGTTGCAGCCGGAGGTGAGAGCCTTACGCCGGTCCTCTCTCGGGCGGCGGCGAGGCGTATTTCGCCACCAGGCGGTTGAGCTCGCGCCTGGTGGCCGCCAGCAGCGATTCCTCCATCAAATCCCAGCGCATCCCGCCATCGTAGTCCAGGTGATAACTGACGGTTTCGTGCTGGACTTCGGTGGTACGGCCAAGGGCCGGGAAGAGCTCGGTGAGGAATCCCAGCTCCCAGACCCGTTCGCGCGGGCCGCGCGCATCGAGGACGTCGGTGTTGTTGTTGTAATACTCGAGCAGGATGTTCCTGACGACGTCGTCCTGGCCGAAGATGCCCCCGGGCGAGTAGTGGGGTCGGTCCTTGAGAAAGCCGCGCGCGCCGCCAGCGTTGACGCAAAAGGGTGCTACCCAACCAAGTTCTGGACCAAGCTCCGTGGCCCGGCGAGCCAGTGAAGCCACCGCCGCCATGCTGGCCAGGACAATATCGTCGTCCATGAACGCGAGCAACGGTCCAGTCAAACTTTCCAGCAGCTTGAGGCGGCCCCCCGAGAACGCGCGGTGACGATCGCGGTGCAGCTCGTACTCGCACCGCACCCCCCGATCCTGGGCCAAACGCAGCACCGACATGACGTCTACACGTTTGATCGCCGGTTGATCACCCGTGTCGACGATGAAGATCTCGATGGGGTACTCGTCCTGCAGAACCATATTGGCGATCACCGTCGCCAGCATGGGCCGGCCTTTGGTCAAGATGCCAACTTGAATCGGCGCTGGTGGAGTCGATTCAAGCATCTCGAACCGGGGTCTCGAATAGGCCGAACATGCGCGGCCGAACGGCCTCTAGCCGCTCCTGGGACACTGGCTGGATCTTGAGCTGGCCTTTGGCGATCTGGCCAAGAATATAGTCGATCATTTTTCCCAGCGTCTCGGCCTCGTCGGGTTCGAGGAACAGGGCGCGCTGGGTGCCACGCTCGACAGGTGTGCCAGGCTGCAACCCTTCGATCGTCGCTGCTTCGCCGTGGGGCAACTCGACCCGCACGGCGCCGTCGTCAGCGTCGATCTGGATCATCTGGTCGAGTGTACTAGCCGGGTTGGCGTCTTGGGGCGCTAGGCGCGGGTACAGTTGGTAACAATGCTGACGATCGCCAACCTGCCCAGATTCGATCTCGATGGCGAACGATTCGTCCGACCGGACTTCGCTGGGTTGGGCCTGGCTAACATCGCGCCAACCGTGTTGCGGCTGCTGGCGCCAGCGGCGGCGCCTGTCGATTTGCCCTCGCTGGACGACAGGCTCATGCCTGAGCGGATGACGAGCGGAGTGAACACCGTCGTCCTGATCGTCGCGGACGGACTCGGGTACGTACAGCTTGAGCGAGAGATCGCCGCGGGCAATGCACCGAATTTGGGCAAGCTGGCTGCTCGGGCCGCGTCAGGCAGTCAGTCGGTCAGCTACAGCCCGATCACCTCAGTCTTTCCCACGACGACGGTGGCTGCCCTCGGATCGATCAACTCAGGGGTGGCGCCGGCTGAGCACGGGCTGCTGGCGTACACGCTATACCTGGCTGAGTTCGACACCCTGGCCGAGATGATCCGCTGGGGACCGGCCAATAACCGCCGCCTGACATTTGCTGATCCCGAATTCGGCTGCGCGCCAGAGAGCTTCTTCTGGGCTGAGACGATGTACAGCCGCATGCACGCTGCAGGTGTGGCACGTACGTTTGCGGTCAACCCCGGCTACTTTGCCGGGACCGCGCTCACCCGTATGCTGCACCAGGGCGCCACGTTCAGCGGCTACATCAGCACCTCCTCGATCGAGCCGGTCGTGTCGAGGCTGGTGGCTGAGAGCGACGAGCCTACGTACATCTACGCGTACTGGCCGACCATCGACACCATCGCCCACCTGGTTGGACCACTCACCCCCGAGCATGGCGCCGAGGTGGCCGCCTTCGACCTGCAGATCGGACGACTCTTAGAGCGACTCCCAGCTCGAGGCGACACGCTGGTGATGTTGACCGCGGACCATGGGCACGTCGACACGGCGCCCGAATTCAGCGTCGCGTTCGCCGATCACCCCCAATTGTTAGCTATGCTGCGAGTGGCCCCAGCAGGCGAACGGCGGGTTGCCTACTTGCACCCAAAGCCTGGGCGAGCGGCCGAAGTCTTTGGCTATGCTTGCGAGCGGTTTAGCCACGTGGCCGCCGCCCTGCTGCGCGAGGATGCCGTGGCGCTTGGGTTGTTCGGCCCAGGCCAATTGTCCGAGCAGGCGGCGGCGCGGATCGGCGAGGTGCTGCTGTTCCCGCGCCGCAACATGCAGCTCGTAAGTCCCGTCGAAACTGCCGAGGGCGCGCCGCCGCCCAGAGCCACAGTCTTTCGCGGACTCCACGGTGGGCTCACTCCCGACGAAGCGGTCGTGCCGCTCCTTGCGCTGCGGGTGTAGCGGACCCTCAGATGCCAGCTAGGTCGGCGTAGTGTTCGAGTTTTTCAAAGTTGTGGACCGCCTGAATGCGACGCAGCGTACCGGAGCGCGAGCGCATGACCAGCGTCTCGGTCGTGGCGCCGTGCGGGAAATAGTGCACGCCCTTCACCAGTTCCCCGTCGGTGACACCGGTCAGGGCAAAGAACACGTCGCTACCGCGCACCAGGTCGTCGATCGTCAGCACCTGGTCGAGAGGCAGGCCGAGTTTCTCGGCGGCCACCCGCTCCTCGGGGTTGCGCGGCCACAATTTGCACTGGATGTCACCGCCCAGGCACTTCAGGGCAGCCGCAGTCAACACCGCTTCGGGTGAGCCGCCGACGCCCATCAACATGTCGGCGTTGGTGTCCGGGAGGCACGGCATGATGCCGCCGGCGACGTCACCGTCGGTGATCAGCTTAATGCGAGCACCAGTGGCGCGCACGCGATCGATCAACTCGACATGCCGCGGCCGATCAAGGACGACCACGGTCAGATCGTCGACACGTTCGCCCTTGGCCGCAGCCAGCGCGGCGATATTTTCCTCCACGCTCAGCTCCAACGAGCAGACGCCCTTACCGGCCGGACCGACCGCCAACTTCTCCATGTACACGATGCCGGGCGGGTTATACATCGAGCCCTGCTCGGCCAGAGCCACCACGGCAACCGCATTTGGCAGGCCCTTCGAAAGGAGCGTGGTCCCATCCACGGGATCCACCGCAACGTCGACCTTGGGTTCCTGGCCATTGCCAATTCGCTCGCCGATGTACAGCATCGGCGCCTCGTCCTTTTCACCCTCCCCGATGACGACCACTCCGTCCATCTGAATGACTTTCAAGCGGTCGCGCATGGCGTTGACGGCAGCTTGATCGAGCGCGTTCTTGTTGCCGCGACCCATCCAGCGTGCGGCAGCCAGGGCCGCCGCCTCAGTGACCCGGCACAGTTCCAGAGCGATGTTGCGATCCAGTCCACCACCCGGAGGCAGGGCCGACGCGGTCATGTGTTCTGGTTGGAGCGTCATGGTGGTTGCTTCCTCCGCCTCAGCTTCGAGGTAGTACAACACGCGCGGTCGCGCGCCGTTGCGCGTGCGCGGCGATGGTTCCCCAGGATAGCAGCCGGTTGTTCAGCCGTAGCCTACCCCGAGGTCCAACCTCAGCTGCTGCCACAGTTCTTCGAACGTGTCTTCCGGAGTCGGAATGGCTTGACCGAGGGCAATTTTGTCGCGGACGAGTGTCGTGTCGTACTCGCGAGCTACTTCGACAACCGCGTCCTCCCCACGCAAAAAGATTGGCACCGCACGTAAGGCGTACCGTACTCGGTCGGTGGCCACAAGCTCCGAGGAGCGCGTAATTCGGAAGACTTTCCCGTGCCGCGAAGCGCAGTACGCCGGCACTGCCACACCCTGAGGGTAGCCGACGAATTCTGCAGTAAGCTCAGGCGGCCGCCGGTTCGCCACCCAGAGCGATGTACTCGACGCGCAAGCGTTGCCGCGCCCGGCATAGGGTTGTCCGCACAGCGCCAGATGACAACGCCAGCTGGTTACCGATTTCTTCGCAGGATAACCCCTCCGCTTCGCGCATGAGGAGGCAGGTTCGGTAGCGGTTCGGCAAGCGCCGCAGCGCACGACGCACAAGCTCCGCGCGTTCGTTGCGCAGCACTTCTCGTTCAGGATCGTGGGTGTCACTGGTGAGCAGCGACGCTGGCGCGACTGGCCACTCGCCGAACTGCCCGTGCCCGCCACGACCGGTCCCTTCGAGCGGTTCCCAACGCACCAGCTGGCGTCGCCTCAGCTCGTCGACGCATGCGTTGCGAGCGATGCGGAACAACCAAGGCTTGATCTCGAGTGCCACCGAGGGCCGACGGTCCCAGGCCCGCTGCGCCTTTTCCCAGGCGGTGAGGGTCAGGTCGTAACTGTCGTCAGGATCACGCATGAGGCGTTGAACCTGGCGAAACACGGCGGAGTAGTGCATGGCGAACGCGTCTTCGACGGCGACTGGCTCGCGGCCCGTCTCGACCACTTGCACGGCCTCGGCTGAGGGCATATGCCAACACTGTAGGGGCGGTACATTACCCCAAATTTATGGTTGGATTACAGAAGGGTTACGGAAGCGGCGTCCTGATTCAGGGCAGAGGCCACGTAGCTTCGGCGGTGCCGTCGGGACCCAGTCGCTGGACGCGGGCGTTGCCCGTGTCGGCCACGTACAACCGGCCCGTCGTCGGGTCGACAGCCACGCCCTTGGGTCCGACGAACTCGCCCGGCTCAGACCCATGGCTGCCCCAACTCAGCAGCAGCCGGCCATCAGGTGAGAGCTTCACCACCCGATCGCTGCCATAGTCGGCCACCCACAGGTTGCCTTCGCGATCAACGGCGATGCCTTCAGGTCGCCGCAACTGTGCGTCTGGCAGCGACGTCGCTTGGGCGGGTTGTGCAGGCATTGGCGTAGCCGGTGGAGTCGCTACAAGTGTCGGCGCCAGCGATGGCGTCTGGGTAAGGGCGGCCGTGGGGGTCGCCAGGGCAGTGACGGTCCCCGTCGCTGCAGCAGTCGACGCCGCGACGGAACCAACCTGGAGCGTGCCGATCTGGGCTTGAAAGCCCCCCTCGCCACTGAATCTCTCCACGCGGTCGTTGAAGTGGTCTGTCACGTACAGCGTGCCGTCGCGATCCACGGCCACCCCCGCCGGTCGCAGGAACTGACCGTCACCGCTACCACGTCCGCCAAGGCTGGTGACCAGTGTGCCATCGGGTGCGAATACCTGCACCCGATCGTTGCCAAAATCGGCCACGTAGACCCGTCCTCCGGCGACTGCCACGCCGAACGGCGTGCGCAGCTCACTTGCGCCGGCACCCGCACTGCCCCAGGCGCCCAGGACACTCCCATCCGCGGCGAAATGCTGCACGCGGTTGTTGAGTTGGTCCACGACAAACAGCGTGTTGTGATCGTCGACTGCCACACCGAAGGGTGCGTTGAGCTGGCCCGGGCCGTTGCCCGAGCCGCCCCACTGGCCCAGCACGACACCATCAGCTCCGAACTTGACCACCCGATCCTGGGCATAGTCGCTGACGTACACGTTGCCGTCGCCGTCGACGGCGATGCCGGCCGGTGCCGGCGGGCTCGGGCTTTCCGCGGCGAAAGCCGACTGCATCAACATCGCAGAGGCCACAATGCTCAGCACGAGCGTTCGGCGCATCGACACCGTCATTGTCAGAGTGGCACGCGAGCCGCCGCCAGAGGGGGCGGTGTCGGCGCCGGCAAGCGGTACGGTTGCGTAAGCAGCGGCAACCGCACAGTGAACGTGGTGCCACGGTTCGTACCCGCGCTGAGTGCCTCGATAGTGCCACCGTGAGCCTGCGCGATGTACTCTGCGATAGACAGTCCGAGTCCGCTGCCGCCGTGGGCGCGCGACCGGGCTTTGCCTGCGCGATAAAAGCGCTCGAACACGTGCGGAAGGTCGGCGGGCGAAATTCCGAAGCCCGAATCTGCAACTGTCAGTGTAAGCATGGAAGTCGACACGTCTGCTTCACGTGCTCTTCGAGAACGAGCAGACCTACGGCCATGTTGCACGCCAGACGTTTCAGCCGCGCCGGAGAGCCGCACGTCGATGCGTCCATTCTTAGGCGTGTAGAGCATGGAATTCTCCACAAGGTTGGCCAGCAACTGCTTGAGACGGTCGCGGTCGCCCTCGACTACGCACTGACCCTCGACCACCAGAGATATGCGTCGATCTGTGGCCCGTGGGCGTGCCTGGTCGACCACTTCGGCAGCTAGCTCAGCCACATCCACGGGCTGGAGCTGGAGGCTCGGCGCACCCCCAGCGTCAGCGCGCGCGAGCAGCAGCAAGTCGCCGACCAGTCTGCCCATTCGGGCCGACTCTTCCTCCGCTTCGACGATTGCCTCGCGCCGCGTGACTTCAGGCACGCCGTCTCGCCTCAGCAAAGCCAGGTTGCCGCGGATAATGGTGATCGGGTTGCGGAGCTCGTGGGACGTGTCGGCAAGAAGGCGCCGCTGTGACTCCAGCACATATTCGAGACGCGCGATCATGTCGTTGAAGGTTGCGGCCAGAAAGAACAACTCGTCGCCATGACCGAGCCGCGGAGGCTGGACGTGGAGGCGGCGCCGATAGTCGCCGGTCGCGGCGATATGCCTGGCCGTCTCGGTGATGCGCGCCACCGGGCTGAGCGCAGCTCGCGTGACCAGCCAACCGACGGCCAGCGCGAGGGCCAGCGCGCCCAGGCCAGCCGATAGGAGGAGCCGCTCGACAGCCGCCATCGTGTTTTCAAATAGGGTCAGCGATTCGGCGACCTGCACCGCGCCGACAACTTCCTGAGTGCCCGCCTGGTGGATAGGCTCGGTAAGCAGACGCACGTTCGCGTCGCCAGAGGCCACCGGAATGGTTTCGAATATTCGACTGTCCTGGATGATCGCCTGCCGGCTGGTTTGGGGGACGGGCAACTCGCCCCCGAACAGATTCGGCGGCGCGGCCAGAATAGCTGCCTTGGAGCTCAATACCTGCACATAGATGCCTGGCTCGACAAAAGCTCCGATGGTGGACTCCATCTGGCCCGGCGGCACATCCTCGGGCTGGAGCAAATTGCCCATGCTGGGGCCGACTTCGCGCACGATTTGGTCGGCGCGCACCGTCAGGCGTGAGTCCATGCTGCTCGAGAGATTGCGCTGCAGCGTGAAGTACAGCAGTGCGCTGAAACCGAGCAGGCTCAAGGCGAGCAGCGCGCCGTACCACAGCGTCAAACGCGTGCGCAGTGACACGCCCAACTGGGGCATCTGACTAACCCTTTAGGGCGTAACCGGCGCCGCGGACGGTTTGAATCAGCCGCGACCGTCCACCCAGCTCGAGCTTGTCCCGCAAGTACTTGATGCGAACGTCGACGAGATTCGAATCGCCGAGGTAATCGAACCCCCACACGTCTTGGAGAATCTGTTCACGCGAAAGCACCTGGCGGGGATGCCGCAGGAACAGCTCCAGCAACTCGTACTCGCGAGCGGTCAACTCGAGCAGATCGCCGCTACGGCGCGCTTCGCGTTCGCTGGGCAGCAGCTCTACGTCCTGGAAGCGTAACGCTTCAACCTGGCGCGGTTGGACGCGGCGCAGCAGGGCGCGCACTCGCGCCAACAGCTCGTCGGGGTTGAAAGGTTTGACCACGTAGTCGTCGGCGCCACAGTCGAGGCCGGTGACTTTATCGACTGCCTCGTCGCGTGCGGTCAGCATCAGAACGGGAAGGACGTTTTCGCGTCGCACCGCGCGGCAGACCTCGAAGCCGTCTTGGCCAGGCATCATGACGTCCAGGATCAGCAAGTCGATGGCTTCGCGGCGCAGGATATCCAGCGCAGCATCGCCGTCCTCGGCGATTGAGACGCGGTAGCCATCCACCTCCAACACCCGTCGCATCATGCTCAACATGCGCGGGTCATCGTCGACGACCAGCACCTTGGCCGGCTGCGCGCCGCCAGGCGTTAGGGGTGCCGGTTCACGCACGAGAGTCCACGGGTCACGATACCACCTCCGCTGAGGCGCCCCCACACCAGATCCTGACTGGCCCCCGCCACTACCCACACGCGGCCGCACAGCCCAACCGAGCTCTTAACGACCGCGCACCGACCTTCTTCACGACCCCTTGACAACGCCACGCAGCCACTCCGCACCGAAGTCCCTCACCCCCTCGCACGTCCGGCCATTAACCGCGGCAGCGGCGAGCTTCAGCACTCACCCACTGACCTCCTTACGCCCCACAACGCGCTGCGCGTACTGAGCCCGTTCCTCCTTTGCAGTGATTATGTAACCGGCCGCGGAGGTGTTGATCGTCGGTCCCCGCAGCTGGCGCGGAGCGGCGGGCGACCTCTTTCAAGGGCCCACCCGCGGCTCCGCACTGGGATCCTGTGCAGGCCTTCGGTTCGTTCAGCCCTGCTCGAAGGCGAACGTGAGGTCCGAGCCGCCCAACGCGTCGGGACGGCACAGCCAGCGCGTACCCCCGCGGCAATACTGGCCATAGAACCGACTGCCGCTGGACTGCTGCTGCAGGTCCGGGGGCAGGCTCGGGGCATTCGGGCCAAGCATGATCTGCTTCAGATAATCCGCCAGGAGCAGCGGCTCGGTGATGGTGCCGCCCCCAACAGTCGGGTGGAAGTGCAAGATGACCCGTTGGAAGCGCATATAGATAAACGAAGCGTTGGTGGGGTCAGGTTGGGGCTGCGAGATCGGGGCACCAAGGATCTCCAGACCTCCGCGCGCCGTAAAGGTTTGCCAGAAGTTAACTGGCTGGCCGTTGAACGCGTCGGGCGTGTTGGTCTGAATGAACGACAGAATGTTGGCGTACTCAGCCGAGCCCACCGCGGGTGTCCGCTGCTTGAGCTGGTCGTCAGGTGTTGGGAAGACGCTGCCGTTCACGCGTGTGTAGGGGAAGATGTCCGGGTCGAGCAGGTTGATCAGCTGTGGGCCGGCGCCCGGGCACAACTGAATAATCAAGCGTTGGTACATCTGCACTGGACAGCCGAGAAACGTAAACAGGCGCGAAATCGGGTAGCCGAACGTGTCTACTGCGCCGCGCGATTGAAAAAACGACACGGCCTGGTCGTCGACACGGAAGCCCGTTTGCAGGTAGTACTGCGCGTCGTGCGTGACCGTCGGCGCCGGTTGGACGACGCCCGGCGTAGCCGTAGCAGTGGGTCCAGTCGTCGGACCGGGTGTCGGGGTGCCTGTGGTGGCGGCAGTCGCGGTTGCCGTCGGCGGGGGCGCAGCAAACGGCGAAACACTGCCCCCGTAAGCAGCCACGCTGCTGCCGTTATTGGCCAGGCTCACGAACACCAGCTGCGCTGCGGCGGCGTTCACGTGACGCGAGATCGTGTTGCCGTCGCGTACTTGACCGCCACCCTGCTGGGTTGGGCCAAGGTTGCTGGCGTCGGTACCCGTGTAGATATTCAGGTCGATGCTGTCGGCGGACGGGGCAACCGCGATGCTGACCGTGGCATCAGCGCCCGGATTGCCGTAGTAGAAGCGGTACCAGACCGCCTGGCCAGGCGCGAGTGTCCCAGAGAACTTACCGTCGGCCGCGGCCACGGTGATGGCGCTGCCAGCGTTGCCTGCCACCGGACCAGCGGTCGGTGTCGACGCTGGGGTGGCGGGGTTCGTTGCCGAGGTTGGCGTCGGCGTGGCGAGAGTGCTGGTCGGCGTCACCGCCCCAACAAAGCTGACCGTTCGATCCGGATGGTCATTTTCGACCTTGATGAACACGACTCGGGCGCCGCCGGGGTCGCTGTAGGTGATGGTGCGGACGTTGCCGCTCAGCGTTGACGCCGAGCCGGCGACCTGACTCGGGTTGCTCGGATCCCCGGTGAACAAGAACGCATCCAGACGCGTTGAATCAGCTGGTTCGAACGTCACGGTGACAGTGACGGCTTGACCGCCCCCGATGTAGTTGAACTTGTACCAGATGCTCGTCGACGGAGCGGCCGTGCCGGCGAGCTTGCCGTCGGTACTCATCGGGAGCGCGCCGGCTGCATTCGACCCTGTCTGTGCCTCGGCGATAGGCAGAACGCCCACCAGCAGAGCCCCAATGAGCAGGACAACTGCCCATGGCGTAAGCCGACGAAGAACGGATGGCGACAACCTGGTCGACATCACTGGACTAGAGGACATCACTCATTGACCTCCTGAGTCACAACCTGCGAGTCCCGGCTTCACGCCCTGGGGCGGGAGGGAATCGGCAGAGGCGGTGCCACTCGCAAACGTGGCTGTGCGTTCTCGGCCTAGATAACGAAACACGTCAACCCTGGGTTACGTTTCCACTCCACGGAGTAATCAAAGCGTAAGAGACCTGTTCGTGATGAAGCTTATGCCGGTTGTAGTGCCGCTGTTATTTCTGGAGCTTAGCCTAAATCGTGTGACAAGTTGGCAGCACCCGCGGGCACCGCTCACGTGATGAACGGACTGGCACTACCCGCTGTTTTGCTCCTGCTGGCGGCCATCTTCGGCGGGGCCGTGGCGCTGGATCATCGGCGCGAGCGTGGCTGGCGCGCAGCCGTGGATAGCGGATGAACCTACTGTGGATCCGGCCCGTGGAAGTCGAGCAAGGCTTACCTCCAGATGAGCGGCGCGTTCGCGACTTCGTCGATTCACCAGGCGGCGTATCCGAATCGGTGATGTCGCTGGCCGACAAAATGGGCATCAGCCGCCGACGCTGCCGTGGGATTCTCGAGCGGCTGGTCGAGCAAGGTGTCCTGAGACGGCGCGACTTCCTTGACATTGAGCCGATGTACGTCCGCTTCCCCCGACGCTAGATCGGCACGGCAATCGATAGAATGGGCCGTTGAAGTGCACGCTTCGTGACTGAGGTTGCCTGTCGCCGCTGCGGCCAGCCCAAGCCAACCCTGCCCCAGGCGCCTCTGCCCGGCAAGTGGGGCTCGACCGTCATCGCCCAGACGTGTGGCGACTGCTGGCGCGAGTGGGTGGACGAACAAACTCGGCTCATCAATCACGAGCGGCTGCTTCCCTCTCAGCCCGAGCATCGCAAGGTACTGTATGAAAGGATGGCCAGTTTTTTGAAGCTGGACAGCTGAGCGAGGTGGCCGCCAGCCGGCTCGCGCTCACGCTCGTCCTGCTCACAGGCGCCTGCCAGCCCGCACCGGTCCCCGCAAATCGCCCGCCGACCAGCATCCCTCCGTCGGCGGCAGCCCCTCCCTCGAGCTCTCCCCAGCCGCCTCCAGTGGCCCCCAGTGCAGCAGCCTCGGCTGTGCCTGCCAGGCCAACGGGTGTGCCGCAACCAGGCCTTCCGCCGACCCCGCTTCCACTCAAGACGCCGAACGCGGGTGGGCTTGACCCTCGCTTCGGGATCGCCGAGGGCTTCCGCAATCCGGTTGTCATGGCCAACATCGGCGCAGGCTGGGAACGCGTCGTCCTCTCGTGGGCCGATATCCAACCGGATGGACCCGACGACTTCAGCTGGCTTGGCCGCACCCTCCCACCCACGGCACTGGCCGGCGAGCTGAATCGCGGCGTGCGCGTGGCCGGTCTGCTCCAGTTCACGCCCACCTGGGCCGGCACCGACCTCGACGATCCGGGCCGGTCGGTACCCCGCAACCTCGATCTGCCGGACGACGATCCGCGCAACTACTGGGGCCGCTTCGTGTTCGAGACAGTGCGCTACTACGCCGGCCGCATCGACGAGTGGATCCTCTGGAACGAGCCCGAGTTTCAGTCCGCCGATGCTGCCGCCGGGCAGGGCACGTATACCTGGCTGGGCACAGACCAGCAGTTCGCGCGATTGATGGAAGTGGGCTATCGGGCGGCCAAACGCGCAAATCCGCGCGCCATCGTAGCCTTCCCTGGCACGTCGTACTGGGTCGACCAAAATAGTGGCCGGCCTCAGTTCTACGAGCGATTCCTGCGCCTGGTTGCGGCCAACTCCGCCGCGCCAGCAAACAACTTTTTTCATGACGCGGTGCCGCTGAACCTGTACCGAGCTCCGGACGATCTCGTGCGCCTGCACCAGGCATTCAAGGATCTGCAGCAGCGCTATGGGATCGATAAACCGATGTGGCTGCTCGAGTTGAACGCTATGCCGACAGACGACTCGTCGATCCCGTGCGCGGCGGAGCATGCCGCCAGTCCGATCCAAACCAGCCAGGTACAGCAAGCGGCGTACGCGGTTCAGGCACTGGCGCTGGCAGCCGGAATCGGCTACGAGCGAATAGGCTTTTACCAGATGGTCGACGACGATCCGTGCAAGCAATCAGCGGTCTGGGGCATCACTCGCGACGACGGTTCGCAGCGACCGGTGGCCGCTGCGCTGCGGACGGCCATCCAGTCGTTCTCAGGGTTTCTGCTCGCGCGCTTCGACCCACTCGTCAGACCGCAGACCCGATGGGCCACGTGGCCGGACGATCCGACGTCCTTCACGCCCAACTGGCGGGCGTATGAGGTGGTTTTCGACCTGCCGGCTAATCGACGGGTGACGGTACTGTGGAATGGCGACGGGGTGCCGCTGCGGGTGCGTATCCCACGCCAGGCCGCGCGAGCGCAGCTGCTCGATATGCAGGCTCAGGCGCTGACGCCGGTGGCCATTGGGCAGGATTGGGCGGTCGATCTGCCGCCCGCCAGCGCGCACTACGCTGGCGATCCGCCGGGCTACTATTTCATCGGCGGCGAACCGCGCTTCCTCGTCGAACAAGACGTCCCGCGCGGCGGACCCGTAGCGCCACCCCGGCCTGGATAGACCGCGAGCGCAGGCAAGCCGTCGCTGCCAGCTCTGCCGGCGTAAAGCGCAGACCGTCAAGGACCCTCGCATCACTGGCGAGGTGCGACATACTCGGCGCTCACTGGGGCCCGGCTCTTCGGTGGTGAACAACGCGTCGGCGCCCGGCCGCTCGGAGATCAAGGCCGCATCGCAGTCCCCGCTGATTCAGAGTGTCTCGAACTCCAGGATCATGCTCTGAACTCCTGGGCACAGCGCCTCGAGGTTTTCCATGTCTTAGCTGGTCGCCTGACCTATTGGCGACGCGAAGTCGCGCTGCAATGAAGCCATGTCGTCCCACTCGAGCTCGGCGACCAGGTAGTAGGGCTTCGGGCCTCGGACGGCCGTCACAGTGCGGCTGACCGCGTATTTGCGGAGTCCGGGCAGCTTCTTGGCCAGCGGCACATGGACGTCGAGGTAGTGACGCTCGAACGCGGGCACGTCGGTTGGGCGTTGATAGAGGACCAGGAACCGTATCATGGCGGCAGGCTAGCGAGATCACTTGGATTATGCAAGTGATGGGTGCTAAGCTGGTCGTGTGAAGCGAACCGATCGCAAGTCTCACTGTCCGGTGAACTTCGCCCTCGAGACGGTCGGCGATCCGTGGTCGCTACTTGTCGTACGCGACATCGTGTTTTACGGCAAGCACACCTTCGGCGAGTTCCTGGCCTCTGAAGAGCGCATCACTACGAGCGTCCTGGCCGACCGTCTGGCGACCCTTGTGCAGACGGGCGTCATCACCAAGCACCGCAGTTGCACCGACCGACGCATAGAGTCCTACTCCTTAACTGAGAAAGGTCTCGCTCTCATCCCGGTCCTGGTCGAGCTCGCGAATTGGGGCGTGAGCTACGACCCGGAGGTGGTCGCCAACCGCCTCTGGGTCAGCAAAGCCCAGGCCGATCGTGTGGGGCTCTACCAGCTCATCCGTGACACGGTCCTTGCGGGCGGAGCCGTGTGGCGCGGGGAGAACAGCGTGATCGACCAACTCTCCAGAGCAGGGTCTTCGTCATGATCGCTGTCCGCTTGGTGTTCCGCGATCCCACAAAGGCATCCGAACAGCGAAGGCCCAAGTCAGGAACCCAACTCCCGCCCGTGCCGCAACATGGCCCGGCGCTGGTCGACGACGGCCGGCGCTGCGGTCGCCGGCTACTATCACTGGCGCCCACTAACGACCACTGAGGTCGTTGCGTATCCGCACAGCGAAGGAGTGATCATGGAGCTCAAGCTCGAAGTGATCGGCATCCCCGTGTCCAACGTCGACACCGCCAAAGCCTTCTACACCGAACAGGTCGGGTTTCACCTCGACCACGACGTGCGCCCCGCCGAAGGCATGCGGGTCGTGCAGATGACCCCGCCCGGCTCGGCCTGCTCGGTCGTCTTCGGCGAGGGCATGCCGCTCGGCGAGCCCGGCACCACTAAGGGCCCCCAACTCGTGGTCGCCGACATCGACGCCGCCCGCGCGGCCCTCGCCGCCCGCGGTGTTGCCATCAGCCCGGTCCAGCAACTCGGCCCCGAGGGCGCCCCCGGCTCACGGTTCGCGTTCTTCACCGACCCCGACGGCAACGGCTAGTCCCTGCAGGAAGTCACGCCGACCCAGTGAACGCCTGGAGCCGCGGAAGCACGTCGATCGGGCGCGTTCGACGAATGCCGGCTCGTAGAGAACGAAACGTCCCAGCATGCTCGCCCGCAGAGCAGCATGCAAGGCGAGTAGGGCGGATGAGTTACCCAAGAGGTGCGCTGGCCAGCGAGTACGCTCGGGCCGCGCATGCGTTTCAGTGCCGGTGTTATGCGTTCAGCGGGAGTCGTATCTGGATCGAGACGCCGCCGAGTTGGGAGCGCTCGGCCCAGATGCGCCCGCGGTGGGCCTGGATCAGGCCGCGCGCTATTGCAAGGCCCAGACCGGCCCCAGCGCTGGCCGGCTCGGCGCGCGGGGGGGACAGGTCGCTTCGGTAGGAGAGGTGAAAGGTACGCGCCAGGTCGTCACCTGCCCCT
>JBPCIO010000371.1:0-4402 GCA_051006215.1 Chloroflexota bacterium | reverse complement strand
TTCCACCGCCGTTCGTCTAGCGGAGGCGGGCCGCGGGACTCGACAGCATGGTGGTCCCGCGAACGTTGGGCGGCAGACAAGTCGACCTGCTGACTTTTCTGCGGGTGGCCGAGCTGATGGCCGAGGGCGACGCCTCGGTCGGCTGGAATCTGGCCAACAACGCGGTCGGGCAGTTGGTCGCCCTGAGCCTGCCGGCGGCTGGGGTCGAGGAGATCTTTCGGGACGGTCCCGACACGATCGTAGCCGGCACCACCCTGCCAGGCGGCGGCACCGGCGTGCCTGCCGAGGGCGGGTACGTCGTGACTGGTCGGTGGCCGTTCGGCAGCGGCTGCCGGGAAAGCCAGTGGATGCTTGCCAACTTCGAGGTGCAAGAAGGCGGCCAACTTCGATTGCAGCCCGACGGGACATCGGCGCTGTATCGCGGCTACCTTCGGCCTGCCGAGTGCACCATCATCGACAGCTGGGACATGACCGGTATGCGGGGCACCGGCAGCCATGATTGGACGGTGAGCGAGGTGTTCGTGCCCGAGCACCGAACGGTCCGCGTGGACGGCCGATTGCTGGTCAACCAGTGGCACACATGGCCGGGCACACTGTACGCAGTCCCGGTGCACGCCCTGGTCGGACCCCACCACAGCGCGGTGGCCACGGGAATCGCTCGGGCGGGCATCGATACGCTGACCGAGCTCGCCGGCGCGAAGGTTCCCCGCGGACGGGGTGGACTGCTGCGAGAGAACACCCAGGTCCAGGAGTCCGTTGCGCGTGCTGAAGCGCTGCTCGGCGCGGCCCAAACGTTCCGCGCCGCGGCGACCTCGGCCATCTGGGATACGCTGGCGGCTGGCCATGCCACCACCCTCCAGCAGCGGGCGCGGTGTCGTTTGGCTGCCAGCTTTGCTGTCGACAGCGCACGCCAAGCGATGGACCTGATGTACCGGGCCGGCGGGACCACCTCGAGTAAACGCACCCACCAGCTGGCGCGGTGCTGGCGCGACCTGCACGTCGTTGCTCAAGCGGCCAGCGTTGGCCCGGACTGGTACCCGTTGGTCGGGCGGGCGTTTCTGGGCCTGGAGACGCAACCCCGGCTAGCGTGAGACGCGGACTCGGAACCGCCGCCGCAGGTCTGGGGGCACGCTAGGGGCATTCGGGCCGACGTTGGATCTGCTTCAGACCATCCGCCAGGGGCAGCGGCTCGGCGCGCGCTGGTTGTGTCGCTCAGACGCTCAGACTCGGGCCGCTCAGACTCTGGCCGGTCCGGACGAGAGCTAGAGTGCGTCGGCGGTAGTACGCCGAGCGATCAGTCTGATGACTCGGGTGGTTCGGTCAGAGCTGCTTCGATGATCGCGGCCGCGCGAAGGTCGCCAGGGTCATCTCTGGCCCGCAGGCCGGCGGCGACTCGCTCGCGAGCATCGTCGGGTGGGGCGGCCGGACCGACTTTGAACTTGGCCTGGCGCTCGACGATCGCGAGTTGTACCGCGGCCAGGCGCCGCAATCGCGCGCCATAGAACTCGCCGTTTTCCATTGCGACGTAGCTCGCCTGCGGCTCATACGCCGCGAGCAAGCGTCGCAGGGCGCCGGCCACGTCAGCCGGGTCGGTCGAGTACGTAGCCTCGCAGGCGAATGCCACCGCCCGGAAATGTAGCGTCGCGCGGCCAGCGTCGTGCGGGTCGACCCAGTCGTGAGGCGAAAACGCGAGAAAGTCCGAGACCAGGAACGTCACGTGTGGATTGGCGACAAGCGCGCGAAACGTCGGATCGGCTTGCACGCAGTGGATCTCGATGCGGTCGCCGTCTTTGACGAATGGCAGCAAGCTGACCTGCGGATGTCCGCCCAGCGGAGCAGCGATCAACGTCCCGTGTCGTTGAGTAGCCACGAAACGGTCAGCCGCACGCCGGCTGGTCAAATAGCGCGGCGAGGGGTACACGCTACGCGAGTCCCACGAAATCCAGCGCACACACCGCCAGAGCCCGCGCGGCAACCTGCACGTCGTCGAGGGGCACGGATTCGTCCGGTCCGTGGGCGAGTCCGGCATCGCCCGGTCCGTAGTGCAGAGTCGGCACACCTCCGATCCCGGCCATCAGGCGCAGGTCGCTCCCATACGGTGCGCCCCAGGTCGCCGGTTCGCGCGCCCGTGCGCCACCTGCGATCAGGTGCGCAGCGCGCATGCTGTCGAGCAGCCCGCTGCCGGCTGGCAGCCGTCCCGACGCAAACTGGCCACCCCACCACTCCACCTCGACCGGGTGCGATCGTAGCCACGGGTGTGCCTCGGAAACGGAGGCAACCACCGCTTCGAAGCTGCGCCGGGCAACGGCGACTGGTTCGTCGAGCGCGACCCCGAAGCGGCCTTCCGCCACCAGCAGATCTGGGACTGACGACGCCCAATCGCCGCACTGCAAGGTGCCGATCGACAGTGCGTAGGGCATCGGCCAACGCTGCATGAGTGGGTCGACGTTGGCGTTGCGCTGCCGCTCGAGCGCGCTGAGCGCCTGCCACACCGGCCAGAAGTGTTCGAGCGCGCTCTCGCCTTCGGTCCGCCGAGAGGCATGTGTGGCGTGTCCGCGAATGCGCAATCGAAAGGTCAGCGCGCCGGCGGTGGCGGCGACGAGGTCCAGCCCGGTAGGCTCGGGAATGACGCACGCGTCGGCGCGCCACCCCCGCTTGAGGAGTGCGTAGGTGCCCAGCCCGCCATCCTCTTCGCCCTGGACACTCGCCAACAGTACGTCGCCGCCGAGGGCGAGCTCTGAGCGCACCAACCCACGCACCGCCCACATCGCGGCCACCAGCCCGGCCTTCATGTCACACGCGCCGCGACCGAACAGCCGGCCGTTTTCAATGCGTCCCGAATACGGCTGCCCGGTGGTCCAGGCGGCCAGATCGCCTGGCGGCACGACGTCCACGTGGCCGTTCAGCATCAGGCTTGGGCCGCTGCCCGCCCCTGGCTGCCGGCCGACGAGACCCCAGCCCTCGGTGCGGAGCACCTCCATCCCAGGAAAGTCCGGCTCTGCTGCGAGCTCCGCCAGCGGCAGCGGCCATAGGTCGGTTACCAGACCTTCGGCCTCGAGCCAGCCCGCCAGAACGTGCTGAATCGCATTCTCCTCACCTGTGCCGCCCACACTCGGCATACGCACCAGCTGCTGCAGCAGCGCCAGCATGTCCTCGCGCTCGGCGTCCACCGCAGCCAGCAGTCGAGCTCGGTCAGCCTCCACGATTGTCACAGGTCGCTGAGCCACGGGCGCACAGTGTCATCCATTCTGCCGCACCGCAGGCCAGCAAGTGGCAGAGGCTGTCAGAAAACCCGTCGGGCGATCCTTCCACACCATTAATCTCGAGCCATGGATGCCGGAACGGGGTGGAGGTGTGCTGCGTGTGGACGCCAGTTTGGACGGCGAAACCAGTCGCACGAGTGCGCGCCTGCTCTGCGGTTGGATGAGTATTTTGCGACCGCACGCGCCTTTGAACGGCCTATCTTCGAGGCAGTCTCAGAGCACCTCGAAAGGGTCGGGCCGCTCCAGGTAGAGGCGGTCCGGGTTGGGATCTTGTTCAAGCGCCAGCGCACCTTTGCGGAGCTCAGGCCGAAGCGCGACCGGGTGGTGCTGTCCGTGCTACTGTCGCGCCCGCTGCGCCACCCGCGGATCGCCAGAACTTGGCATGGGCGGGGGCAACGCATGGCCTACTTCGTCGACTTGCGCGGACCGGCCGAGGTGGACGAGGACGTGCGTGATTGGCTGACGGAGGCGTACCTCAGCTCGCCTGTCTAATTCAGGTTCTGGCCTCGAGCAGGCCGAACACCCGGTCGGCGGTCTCGACCAGCTCGTCGACTTCGGGTTCAGCCATCGGAGTCGACAGGGCACCAGCCAGGTCGGGCGTGAGCACGATGCCATTGCCGAGCATGGCCATATAGAACTGCTCAGCGGCGGATTGCTCATCCGGCCTCGGGAGGGCTGAGCGATAGTCCACCAGCGGCCGAGGGTGGGGGTGGAGTCTGAACAGGCTACCCTGGCCCGTCACCTGCCAGCTCACTCCGCGGGTCTCGAAGACGTTTGCCAGCCCGCTCCGGAGCCGCTGCCCGAGCGTGCCGAGTCGGCCGAAGGCCTCAGGTGTCAACATGCTCATCGCCGCCTGTCCCGCGATCATCGTGACCGGGTTCCAGTTGTACGTTCCCCCGTGGGAGACCTGGGGCCCGGAGTGGGTAGGATCGAACACGGCCATGACGTCGGCCCGCCCGCCGAAGGCGCCGACAGGGAAGCCACCTCCGATGATCTTGCCGAGTGTTGTCAGGTCCGCGGCGTAGGCGTACATATGCTGCGGTCCGTGGTAGTCCAGGCGGAAGGAGATGATCTCATCCGAGATGAGCAGCACGTCGAGCTCGCGGGTGATGTCGCGGAGCCGGGGCAAAAGGTCCGCG
>JBPCIO010000370.1:0-10488 GCA_051006215.1 Chloroflexota bacterium | reverse complement strand
ACGTGATCTCGCTGGCCGACGTGCCCCGCTTCTGTGTGGGCGAGATCCGCATCTCCAGCATGCTGTGGCGGGGTTTCGGGCTCCTGCTCTCGCGCAAGAAGAAGCATGACATCGTCCACATCCACGGTCCGGTGCCAACCTTCAGCGACCTTTCGCTGCTGCTCACAGCACTTGGCCGGAAAGCCCGCCATCTGAAAACGAAGGCGCCGTTGATTGTGTACACACATCACTCGGAGATCGACCTTCCCGGCTGCCGGCAACTGTGCGACGTCTATAACCGGGGCCATAAGCTGCTCGCTAGGTTGGCGGATCAGGTTATCGTGGAGACGCCCGCCTACGCCAGAAGGCTGACCGAGTACGTGCCATCGGAGCGGGTATCGGTTGTGCCCTGCGGCACAGATCAGTGGCAGCCGCACGCCGAGCTGCCCAAGGCTGAGCGGTTCAGCGTGTTGTTTGTAGGGCAGTTGCGCCCTTACAAGGGTCTGGAGACCCTGCTGGCGGCGGCGGCGGGACTCGACGGCACGGAACTCCACATCGTCGGCAGTGGCCATCGCGAGCGCCACTATCGCAATCTCGCGGCAGCACCCGGCCTAGAGCACGTGACCTTTCACGGCAGGCTGAGTGAAGACGAGCTGCAGCGGAGATACGCCGAGGCGCACGTGCTCGTCCTGCCCTCCAACACCAAGGCGGAGGCGTTCGGGCTGGTGCTGCTGGAGGGTATGATCGCCGGCTGCGTACCTGTTGCCTCGCAGCTGCCAGGCGTCATGGATGTTGTCGGCAATGTCGGCCTCACTTTCCCGGTAGACGACGAGATCGCGCTTCGAGAGTCTTTGCGCCGCCTGCGTGACGATGGGGAGCTTCGTCGATCGCTGGCTCTCCGCGCGAGAGAGCGCGGGCGTACCTTCACCTGGCCACGCATGGTGCATTGGCATCGGGCCGTGTACGAACGCCTTCTGGCGCTCCGGAGGTTCGACCAGGCGCTCCGCGGATCTCACCTGCAGAGCGCGCTACGGCGCCTGATTGCCGATAGCCTGCCGGCGATTGGCGCCTCGGCGGGGTACATCAAGATCTCCACCGGCGGCACTGCGTCACAGACCGTTGAGGCCAGCGTCGAGCTGTCCGAGGAGCCAGGTGACAAGAGCTCATCGCTCGCGGTTCCGATCGCGGTGCACAGGGGCCTCCTGGGCGTGCTGACCGTTTCGAGAGATACCGACCGCCAGTTCAGCGACTACGAAATCCAATGGCTCACCTCGCTGGCGCAGCGGCTGGGCTCTGCCCTGGTCCGTGGCGGCTATGTTCCCGGCGGGCACCTTCCGACAGACTTAGATCCTCCGCCTCCGCCGGATCGCCAGCATCAGCAGGCAGTCTGGCGCGAGGATGTTTGGCCAAATGTCGCGTAAGAGGACAAATGTCGCCTAGGAAGACACGTATCGGCATTGACGGCCGGTATATCCAGGACCAATATCACGGCATTGGCCGCTACACCTTCGAGCTGCTGCGGCACATGATCGCCATGGCGCCTGAGTTCACCTTCGTCGTGTTTTGGGATGCCAGCTGCCTCAACACCCGCTTCGACCTGGCGGGCGTCCTGCGCCGACCGGGAGTGGAATCGGTGCCGGTGCCGCTGCCGCTGTACGGCCCTCGAGCGCAGCTGGCGCTGCCTTTCCTTGCCTGGCGCCGCCGCTTGGACCTATTTCATGCGCCGTTTTTTGGGTTTCCCCTGCTCGTCCCGTGTCCCTTGGTGGTCACCGTCCACGATCTCATCTTTGAACGCTATCCCGAGTACATGTCCATCCGCTGGGCGTACCTCTACTACCGGCTGCTGATGACGCTTGGTTTGGCGCGCGCCAGCGGCGTTACGGTCGTATCCGAGGCTACCCGGAGTGATCTTTGCCGGTACTATGCGTTGCCCTTCGCCAAAGTGAAGGTGGCGCCGCCAGCTTCGGACGAGCACTTCAAGCCCGCCGCACCGGAAGTTGTGGAAGCCGTGCGCCGGCGCTATGGCTTGCCGGATGCCTTCATCCTGAACGTGGGAGCTCGCCGGCCTAACAAGAATCTGGGAGCGGTGGTCCGCGCCCTGGGCCGCATTCGTGACGAGCTTCCACACAGCCTTGTTCTCGTTGGCGAACGAGATCGACGTTTTCCGGACGAGGTACGCGCCGTCGCGGAGCAAGCCGGCTTACTCGATCGCATCTATGAGCTCGGCAAGGTGCCTGAGGCAGACCTCCCCGGCCTCTACAGTGCCGCCAGCGCTCTCGTGTTCCCATCAATCATCGAGGGGTTTGGGTCACCGGTGCATGAGGCGCTGGCTTGTGGTGTGCCAGTCATCACGAGTAATTGCTCCTCGCTGCCAGAGGTTGCGGGGGATGCCGCCGTCCTGATCGATCCCACGGATGAGGCGCAGCTAGTGGATGCACTCCGTCGCGTCCTGACAGACGTCCAACTGGCCGCTGAGCTTCGGGTGCGCGGCCCTCGCCAAGCTGCGCGGTTCTCCTGGGCGCGAGCCGCGGACCTCACCCTGCAGCTCTACGATGCAGTGCTCGGTGTCAGCTATCAACGCCAACCGCCACCGCCGGCGGAGGTGCTTGTTCCGGCGGCAATCTAGCGCGTGAAGGCTCTTGCTTCCCCTCCGGACGCCGTGACGCCGCGGCAGAAGCCCGGCACGCAGCGCCGGTTGCTCCCCGACGCGACAGCGGTGCAGGAGCGCGAAGCTGTGTCAGAGCCAGTCTCGATCGTCATCCCATCCTGGACAGGCAACGTGGAGCGGACGCTCCGCAGCATTCAGTGCCAGACCTTTCGCGATTACCGCGTCAACGTGGTTCGGGGCGTCAGTCCCGCGGGTAGAGCGCGCAACATAGGCGTGTCGCGCACGCAAGGGCAGCTCATCCTTTTCATTGATGACGACGCCTACTTTGGGCACGACCGCGTGCTGGAGGGGCTGGTGCAGACGTTGCAGGGGGATCCCACCATCGGCGTGGTAGGCCCCTCGCTTCAGCTTCCACCGGACGCGAATGCCTTCCAACGCCGGCTCGCGGTGGAGGCGCCCCGATGGGTGTTTCCCATACACGACGGCGACTTCGAAAGCAACCCTCCTCTCGATCATTACGGCCATACAGCAATCAGCACCACTTGCTGCCTGTTGCGACGGACAGCGTTCGAGGATCTCGCAGGTTTCGATGAGTCCCTTCCTACCGGGCCTGAGGACACCGAGTTCTTTTATCGTATGAGGAAATCCGGCTTCCGCTTCGTCGTGCCTCGGAGGTCCTGGGTGTATCATTACCCGCCGCCGAATTTGACGACAGCAGTCAAAAAGTATCTCGGTTACGGCATCGGACATGCGCTGGAGGCCCGCAAGGCTCCCGAGCGCCATCTCGACATCGTGCCTCTCGGCCATTGGTACGGAAAGGTGATCGTGCTCTTCGCGGTGTTTCTTCTCGTTCCGAGTCTATTCGTGAACCTGTATCTCAACCCCATCCGACAGATTCGGTTCGGACTGCGTCCACTCAAGGCGATATCGAGCTACGCGGCGCTGTGCGGCTATACCTGGGGCTGGTTGCACGGTGGCGCCTCCTCGCATTCGCCTCGGGCGAGCCAGCGAAAGTGACGGGCAGCATCATGCGCATTTTGATGTTGACCCCGTTCGTGCCAGCTTCCACCGCTGTCAATGCCGGTGTCCTGGTAATGTACTGGCGCGTGGCGTCGTTGGCGGCTCGCCATCGTATCACGCTGGTGACGTTCCGCAGGCCAGGCGACTCAGAGGCCATCGCTAGTCTCGAAACCCAGGGTGTCGAGGTCTACGCTGTCGACTGGCGCCAGCCAAGCGATTGGCGCCGCTGGCTTCGACGATCCCGGCTCGCCACCGCATGGTTGCGCGGACGGCGACCCTTGCGCGTGCTTGAATTCAGCGACCATCGAATGCAACTGCTGGTAGACCGGCTCTTGGCCCGCCAGCCGTTCGATGTTATGCACGTCGAAAGTGCGTTCATGGCGCCTGTGGCTGGCTATCGCTTCCCGCATCGCATCCCAAGCTTGCTTATCGAGCACGAGGTGGCCCTTGTCCCCGCCAGCGAGAACCGCGTCCGCTCTGGCAACATCGTGAAACACGCTCTCTATCGGGCCGAGTGGCGGCGCTGGCGACGCTATGAGCTGACCACCTGGCCACGATTCCAACGCATTCAAGCCGTTACGCCACAGGATGCTCAAGTTATCCGGCGCGGTGCGCCTGCCGTCGCCGACCGTGTCCGTGTGAATCCAGTTGGCATTGACCTGCCTACTTTACCAAGCCAGCGGCATGAGGACCCCAACACCGTCGTCTTCGTTGGCTCGTTCGCTCATCAGCCGAACGTTGACGCCGCCCTGTGGTTGGGGAACGACATCATGCCTGTGCTTCGGACCGTTCACAAAGGCGTCCGCTTGTTTATTGTCGGCGCCGATCCGCCGGCGGGCGTGCGGGGGCTTGCCTGCGAGGACACTGACGTGACGGGCCGGGTCCCGTGTGTGGAGCCGTACCTGGAGCGCGCCGCGGTTGTGGTGGCACCCATTCGCACTGGTGGCGGCATGCGCATAAAGGTGTTGCAGGCTATGGCCCATGGGAAAGCCGTGGTGACCACCCCTCTAGGAGCTGAGGGACTCGCGGTTGAGGGTATTGAGCCTTCACTCCTCATGAGCCAGACCTCGGAAGGGCTTGCCCACTCGATTGGGCATCTTCTTGCTGATGAGGATAAGCGTCTCGAACTAGGCCGCCGCGCCCGACAGTTCGTGGCCGCGCATCACGCTTGGTCCGCCCACATGCAGCGACTCGAGCAGACCTATGACGAAATCGCACCAGCGGGCAGCCCCGCGGGCGTGTACCCCTTCCGCTAGAGTCCTTTAATCCGCGACAGGATAACGCTATCAGGAACACATATCTGTTGAGCGATTTGGCTGCCCAGCCCGCTTTGGTTAACCGAGTAGAGGTTTCCCGACATTTGCCGGAATTGTCGTTTTGCGATCCTCAAAGCCCGCGAGTTTATGCGCGTGCCATTTCATTGGTCACCTTGCACGGTCAGCCGCTCGGGATCATTGAGCTTCACCAATCCGGGGGCACATTCAGCCCCGAAGAGTATGCCCAGGCCATCATGGCCCAGCTAGCGCCCGCCCTGAGCGAGCATCTATTGGCGGACGGCTTGCCTCCTCAGGTGCTTGGTCCTGAAGGGCTTTCATTCAGTTGCGCAACAGGATGCCAGGCGGCCCGCGAACAACTTTTATCGCAGGCGCCACTGGTCACCATCGTCGTGTCAACACGCGACCATCCCCAAGGCTTAGCCTCTACCCTGAGCTCTCTGTGTGCGCTCGACTACCCTGCCTATGAGGTCGTGGTTGTCGACAATGCTCCGACCACCGATGCAACCGCTGAAGTTTCCCGCTCGTATAGTGAGGCCGCCAACGTTCGCTATATCCGTGAAGATCGCCCAGGCCTCTCTCATGCCCGCAACCGCGGAGTAGCGGCGGCCAACGGTGACATCATCGCCTTCACCGACGACGATGCGATGCCCGACAGCCAGTGGTTGACTGGCTTGGTGCAGGGCTTTGCGGCCGGAAAGAATGTCGGATGCGTCACCGGGCTGGTAGTTCCTAGACGGCTCGACACGCCGGCCCAGTTGTGCTGGGAGCAGTTCGCTCAATTCGGTAAGGGCTTCAGTCGCCGCCTGTTCGATCCGGAGGTGTACAGCGCCTCTCGGCAGGCGTATCTCTTCAGTATCGGGAGCATTGGCATAGGCGCCAACTTTGCCATGAAGACGTCTACTTTGCGTCAAGTGGGACCGTTCGACCCGTCACTTGGCGCAGGTACTTTCGCGCGCGCCGCGGATGACATGGACATGTTCATGCGCACGCTCGATCACGGCTTTCAGATCAGCTATGAGCCGCGCGCGATTGTCGACCACGTTCACGAGCCCGCTTATGCACAGATGAAGCGAAAGGCCTTTTCCTATGGCGTGGGTTTGGGCGCATTTATGACGAAGGCCTGCATCAAGCCGCCATGCCACATGGGAGAGGTGTTGTGGCGCGTTCCGGCTTTTATCACCCAGCGGGCCTTCATCAACAACCATAATGCCGCCGACGGCCCTCCGCGCCCACGCTACCCGCGAGATCTCAAATGGCGCGAACGGATGGGCATCCTGTATGGCCCATTCGCCTATATGTGGAGTCACTTGAGCCAGGCACGATCACGATGATGAAGCGCAGCGGCACGTAAGGGCTATGTCAGCAGTGCAAGCGGGCGAGCGCGACGTGTCCGCGACCTCGTCGGCTGCCCAGGGAAGCGCAGCGCTGATAGCGGCCTTCTTCGCCACTGGCGTGTTGAACTACGTCTTCGCCGTGGTGATGACGTGGCTGCTGCCGGTCGACCGGTACGGGATGCTGGCCGTCATACAAACGATTCTGCTTGTCGCCGCTACCGTCGGTGGAGCCGGCTTTCCTTGGGTGCTTGTGCGCGAGATCGCCAAAGGCTCGAGCGGGCAAACAAAAGCCGATGATTTGCGCGCCGCCTTAATAGGCAATCTCGGGTTGGGCCTGATTCTGGCGGCGCTGCTGTACGGCGGAATGGTCACAGGCTGGCTTCACTTTGGCGCTGGCTACATGCCGCTGGTGCTCGTGGCTTTGGCTACCATCGTCAGCTTGGCCATATACATTGTGTTTGCAGCGGCATTGCAGGGCCTGTTTCGGTTCAATGCCCTGGCTTTCGTCCGGGGCAGTGAGGCTCTAGGCAAGTTTGCCAGCGGCATCGCCCTGGTGGTATTTGGACTCGGAGCTCTGGGCGCGGTGCTTGGCACGCTCATTGGCACAGTGGTCGGCATGCTGTTGTCAGTAAAGCTGGTTGGCGATGTGAAGTTCTGGCGAGGCCGCGGCTGGGGCAGCCGTCAGATGTATGTTACGTCCTTGCCATTCTTTATTGGCATGCTCAGCCTCTGGACGCTGGGCTATGTGGATACTCTCGGCCTTAAGCTGTTCAGTCCGTCGGCCATTTCCGACGAATTGACCGGCTACTATCAAGCTGCGGCAACATTGACGCGCATACCGCTGTTCATGGCGGGAGCTTTATTTGAGGTTATCTTTTCATATGTGGCGCGCTATTCCAATGACCCGTCTATGGGCAGTGTCTACGCGCGGCTGACGATGAAATACACACTGCTCTTTATCGTGCCGGTTGATCTCATGCTTATGGTCATTCCTGACGGGGTAATCCGGCTGTTGTACTCGTCCAAGTACGATTCCAGCGCCAGGCCCCTGGTCTTTGCCGCCTTCGGCTGCTTACTCCTGGTGCTGGTTCAGGCGCTGGCGACGCTACTTCAGGGTTCGGGCAAATTGAAAGTGGCGAGTTCTATCACTTTTGCCGCCGCCGTCGTTGAGGTCGTGGCTCTGCGGTGGTTCGTGCCAAGACTTGGCACGGTCGGGGCTGGTCTCGGCTTAGTTGTCGCTGCCGCCTTCGGGCTTGTACTGCTGGCCCCCGCTACCTTCCGGCGATACCAATTAGCGCCGCGCCTGGGGGTCGTTGTGCGTTTCGCCGGCGCCCTGTTCATCTTCGTTGCCAGCCTCTGGTTGCTGCCCCATCAGAGTAGAGTTTCGACTGTGGCCGGCATCCTTGTCGCGGGCGTTCTGTATGTCCTTGCCCTGGTGCGATTCGGGTTGCTCAGGACCCCCGATATAGAGTTGCTGGTTGGCGGGTTCCCCCCTCTTGCCAGGCGAATCCGTCCCGTAACCCAGGTAATCGAGCTTCTCAATCCTGCGGAGGTTTACTGACAAAGTGGGCTCTGTTCATCCTCTCTCGAAGCTTTACGACATCCCCGAACGGCAAGCTGATACAGCTCGCCAGGCCCAAGATGTCGAAGCCGTTTCCATCGTCATTCCGTCCTGGACCGGCAATGTTGCCCGGCTCCTGGCCAGTATCGAAACTCAAGCCTTTCGCGACTATCGCGTGAGGGTCGTGCAGGGTGTCAGCCCGGCCGGGAAGGCGCGCAACATTGGCGTGGCCGAAACTCGCGGCGATCTCATCCTGTTCGTCGACGATGACGCCTATCTCGCGCACGACCAGGTATTGGGGGCGTTAGTCGGAACGCTGCGAGCCGACCCAACCATCGGCGTGGTTGGTCCGTCTATGCTGATTCCACCGGACGCCAACGTCTTCCAGCGGCGCCTCGCCGCCGAGACGCCACGATGGGAATTCCCGGTCCAGGATCAGGACCTCGAAAGTAATCCGCCGCTAAATCGATACGGCCACACGGCGATTACAACCACGTGTTGCCTGTTGCGGCGATCATCCTTCGAGTCATTGCACGGATTTGACGAAGCAATGGTGACGGGAGAAGACACGGAGTTCTTCTTCCGAATGCGTCGAGCGGGCTATCGCTTTATCGTGCCGCGGGACTGCTGGATCCACCACAACCCCCCCCGCAATCTGAGGGCAGTGCTCAAGAAGTACTTCGGCTATGGCGTGGGGCACGCCGCCGAGGCTCGTAAAGCACCTGACCGGCACTTGGATATGCTGCCGTTAAACACCTGGTATGGCAAAGTGTTCATGCTGCTCACACCCTTCATGTCGCTTCCGAGTCTTTTTGTGAGCCTGTACTTTGAGCCGGTGCGCCGCTTGAAGTTTGGTCTGCGACCTCTCAAAGGTATCTCCAGTTACGCCGCCCTCTACGGCTACGCCTGGGGCTGGCTCCAAGCGGAAAGCCGCTTCCTTCCCCAAAGGGAGCCACTACATGCCAGCACGCCGATTAGAAAACAGAATTAAGGCGTTGGCGCTCGAGCCGTCGTCACGGATTGAGGATCGCGTCGTCAATCGTTCCGCCTTACGCATCACCGTAGCCGTCATCAGCCACAATACCCGGGAGCTCCTGCGAAACTGTCTTTGCTCCGTCTTGGCGGATGGACCCGATCAGGTGATGGTGGTCGATAACGCCTCTACCGATGGCAGCGCCGCGATGGTGCAGCGAGAGTTCCCGCAAGTAACTCTTCAAGCGAACCTGATCAATACCGGCTTTGGCGCCGCGGCTAACCAGGCAATCGCGGCGAGCGGTGACGCCGATTATGTCCTGCTCCTTAACGCCGACACGACGGTTGAGCCTGGCACGCAGCGGGCGCTTCAAACCTACCTCGACCAACACCCGCGTTCAGCAATCGTCGGCCCTCGATTGCTGAACGTCGATGGCAGCCTGCAGCCATCGTGCTATCCGTTCCCGACCCCTGGCCACTCGCTCGTCGATTTGATGAGCCTGGACCGCGTCTTTCAGGCTGTGCCCATCGTTGGCGGATGGTATGTGCGGACCTGGCCGCACGACCGGCCTAGAGTGGTTCCCTGGGTCCTAGGCGCGGCCATCGCCGTCCGTCGCAGCGCCTTTCAAATGGTGCAGGGATTTGACGAATCATTCTTCATGTACAACGAAGATGTCGACCTGTCATACCGGCTGCGCTTCGCTGGTTGGGAGACGCACTTTACACCAGGCGCGACCGTCATGCACGTCCATCACGCCAGCACCCGCCAATATCGTCGAGCCATGGCACTACGGTCGGTGCGCGGGCGCTTCGAGTTCTACCGCCGCCACTACACCAGCCGCCAGCTTCTCGAGCTGCGCATTGTGATCGCCGCCGGAATGCTCGCGAAGACTCTGCGCGACGGCGCGAGGCGCTGTATCGCGGCCGATCCACTGAAACAGGCTGGCCTGAAGGAGGATCTATCGATCTGGTGGCAAATGCTGAAGAGTGTCGTTACGACCCGCGTTCTCGAGGGCCGTTTTAATCCCCCAGACCAACCCTCGCAATGACGCCTTGATTCCAATTCGCTTCACATCGGATGACCTGGCTAATTCAAGATACAATCTCCTGTGTACGATAGATAAAGGGTAGGACAAGTCGTCGGGTTGCACAGCTTTCAGCGCTTGATTCGATTCTAGATATGCCCGTTCTACATAGAGGAATGCGTTCTGAATGTACCAGGGCTCTATGTCTTCCTTCAGCCAAATATGTGGCCTGATAGGATCAAGGCAAGCGTATCCTCTGCTATCAAACAGTTGTATCCAATACTCCGGCCACTGTTCGTTGACGTGATTGGCTCCCCCTTGTCGGGGTATGGCTGCGGAAAAGAGAATGACAGGGCCCAACAGCGTAAGCGACTCTACGAATGCCTCCGCGGAATTGCTGGGAAGATGTTCGGCGACTTCTAGCGAGACTACCAGGTCGAACGTTCGGTCGAGGATTAAAGCTCGTGTGAGGTCATATCGCAAAAAATTCTCCGAAGGAATTTGTAGAAGTTCCGTCCGGACGTATTCACCGTCTACGCCAATAACATCATCTACACCCTGCTCGCGGAACACGCTCAACCAGGTGCCTAATCCGCAGCCAACATCGACAACCGAACGAGGCTCGATCAAATTCATCACGATAGGAACAACCTGTTCCGCGGATCTTCGGGAGCCGCCTCGTTGTCCTCTAAAGAATTCGACACCATAGGAT
>JBPCIO010000369.1:0-9355 GCA_051006215.1 Chloroflexota bacterium | reverse complement strand
CCGTCGCCTCTCAGCGCTGCCCTCCATCAACTCGACACTGCCCTCCAGCAGTTGTGGAGCCAACCTGTACGCGCCGCCTGACTCTTGACTCAACCGGACGTGGCCCGCTTCCTTAAAGCAGGCTAGTATTGCGATAGCCAAACAGATGGCCTTCTCCGAGAACCTGCGGCGCATCCGGCTGGCGGCCTTTCTGTCTCAGGCAGAGCTCGGCCGCCGCTCCGGCGTGCACGCCATCACCATCACGCGTCTGGAGTCCGGCCGAACCGCGCCCTCGACACGTACGGTGCGAGCGCTGGCCACGAGCCTGGGCGTACAACCCAACGAGCTGGCTACCCCTGCCGAAGTGGCCGAAGCGGACCGGCGTCAGCGCTCGCGCTAGGGCTCGGCGGTCGCCAGAAGCTCGCCAATCTGGCGCAGGATCTCGTCGGCGACGGCCAGGCTGCGCGATGCGCCCGGAGTCCGAGAGAACATCATTGGCTCGCCGAAGCGCACCGAGACCCTCGCCCGCCAGGCGAAGGGCCAGCGCATGTGGACCGACTGTGTGCCGCTGATTGCGATAGGCACTACTGGAACTCCCGAGTGCAGCGCCAGCAGGCCGACTGCCCCGCTCGGCTTGCCCAGCTCGGCTGAGATGGTCGCTTGCGGAAAAATCGCCACGGCCCCGCCTTCACCTAACAAACTCAACGCATGGCGCATTCCCCAGGCGTCGGCTGGAAAGGCGCCCAAACGACGCCAGATGCCGCACAGCCCGCCCGTTCCAAATGCGTCCGGCCGAGCAGCGACGTGAACCAGTCGCGGCAGGAGGTGCAATAGCAGGTATGGATCCAGGTTGTCGCGATGGTTGGCCGCCAGAATCAGTGGTCCAGTAAGCGGGACGTTGTCCAGCCCTTGAACGCTGAGGCGTGCGAACAATCGCAAGAATACGGGCACTACCACACGAGCTACCAGGCGGTAGGTGGTGGTCTGATCGCGGTACCAACGCAGTCGACTATGGGCGAGGACCGGGTTTTGACGGAAACGGATCTGGCGCGCCCAGCGCAGCGGTGGCGATCCCGAAAATGCCATTGGCGTATATCCAACCACATCTTCCACGAGCAACGAGGTGGCGGGCAAGGCAGCCATGATGGAATCTCATGTGAGGCGCGAGCGTATCCCTCACACTGTGGCTACAACCGGGTACGCGCATGCGCTCCACTCCTCCAGTTCTCGCAAAACCGCCGTTGCCGAAGCCGATTCGTCGGTAGTGGCGCTGGCTGCTGTTCCCGGCGCTGCTGCTTTGAATTATCTGCTGATCATGTTCGTGACACCCGGTCAACCCCAGCGCGTCGAGCTGTCCTACACCTTCTTCAAACAACAGGTGGAGGCTGACAACGTTGCTCAGATCAGCACCCGCACGGACACCATCCAGGGTACGTTCAAGCAGCCGATTGCGTATCAGCCCGATCCGAGCGCCCCGGCCCGAACCGTATCTGACTTCTCGACCGTGATTCCAGCCTTCGCCGATCCGGGCCTCGAGACCCTGCTGGGCGCACACGGCGGTGTCATCAATGCCCGACCGCTCGATCAGCCCTCGAATCCGCTGCTGACACTCCTTTTCAGCTTCGGCCCGACGCTGCTGCTCATCGGCGGGTTCGAGTGGCTGTCAAGGCGCGCCGCGGGTCAAATGGGGGGTGGGGTTTTCGGCCTGGGCAAGAGCCGCGCCAGACGTTACGACGAGACCACCGTCGCGATCGGGGTGTGACATTTGCCGATGTGGCTGGCATCGAAGAAGCCAAGGCGGAGCTGGTGGAGATCGTCGATTTTCTGAGGATCCGGACAAGTACACCCGCCTCGGGGGCGTCGTGCCGAAGGGCGTCTTGCTCATCGGAGCGCCGGGCACCGGCAAGACCTTGATGGCGCGCGCAGTCGCTGGCGAGGCAAAGGTGCCCTTTTTCAGTATGGGCGCGAGCGAGTTTGTGGAGATGATCGTCGGTGTGGGCGCCAGCCGCGTTCGTGATCTGTTCAAGCAAGCCCGCGAAGCAGCCCCCGCGATCATCTTCATCGACGAGCTGGATGCCATTGGACGCGCCCGAGGAGCAGGCATGTTCAGCGGGCAGCAATTCGGAACAGGAGCAAAAGCTGAATCAGATCCTGACCGAAATGGATGGCTTCAGCTCACGCCAGGGCGTGATCGTGCTCGCGGCGACCAACCGTCCCGACGTGCTCGACCTGGTCCTCCTTCGGCCAGGGTTACGCGCTGGGGTACGAGCGTCAGACTCGGCCCCGTCAGCCTGGCGCCCAGGGATGGCGGCCCTGGGCCCGCCGATGGACCCGGCTTCGTCAACGGCAAGTCATATAGTGAAGCGACCGAGGAGGCGATCGACGCCGAGGTGCGTCGGCTGCTGGAGGAAGCCGAAGTGGAAGCTGGGCGGTTGCTGCGAACGTATCGGCGTGAGCTGGATGTGCTCGCGACGACGCTGCTCGAGCATGAAACCCTGGACGAAGCGGCAATCCGGAAAGCAACTGGATTATTTGGCCCTGTGCCTGCCGAAGTTGTTCCTCTGCGGGCGGCTGTCGCTTTAGCGCCCTGGGCGGAAAACTCAGGGACAGCGGCGGGTAAGATCGCCGGGCCCGGCATGCTCTCCAATAATCTCGCCGCCTGGCCCGACCCAGGCGCAGCCAGAGCTCGCAACCGTCGCCGCGTGGCCCTGAGACTACTCGCTCTCGCTGCCCTCGGCGGATTCGTTGGCGTCGGCGGCTACGCGTGGATCGTGTCTGCTGACGCGGGCGGCCCGCCAGTAGCGGCTGTGGCGACCTCTAGCGGTGATGTTCCGCCAGCGGATCTGGTGGTGACTGACCTGTTTGGTAACCGCGCGGAATCGCGTAACTGGTCTGGCTACGCTGCCACGGCGGGCGGTTACACCGCGGTGAGCGGTGCGTGGAGCATTCCCGACCTGGCCCGGAACTCGCCACCAGGCACGGACGCCGCATGGGTGGGCATCGGCGGGGTGCACAGTGAGGACCTCATTCAGGCTGGCACGCTGCGCACCGTGCTGGGTGGCGGCAACACTCGGCAGGAAGCATGGATCGAGCTTCTGCCGCAAGGTCCGGTGACGGTGCCACTGGCCGTCAACCCGGGCGACTCGATCCACGTCTCCATCAGCCAACAGGCGCCAGAGAGCTGGCTGGTCGAGTTCAACAATCTCACGAGCGGTCGGTCCTTCCAGGCTACCCAGCGCTACGCCTCGTCGCTGTCCTCGGTCGAGTGGGTGGCCGAAGCGCCGAGCTCTGGCCGAGGCCGGTCCCTGCCACTCGACGATTTCGGCACGTTGCGCTTTGACCACGCCGCCGCGGTACAGGACGACCAGATGCTCAACATCGCCCAATCCGGCGCGCGGGCCATCACGATGATCACCTCAGGCGGACTCCATCTGGCCGAGCCGTCCGATCTCGGGACCGATGGCAGCAGCTTCAGCGTGACCCGCACTGCTACCCCCTCCCCGCCTCCGCGCCGCCGCCCCTGAGGAACACGCAATGTGCCGTGAGCTGCCGAATCGGCCGAGGAGGATGACCAAAAATCATTACACGACCCGTGTGGGCGTGTCAGATTAGGTGAGAGAGGTTTCACACCATCTCTGCCTCAATGTGCCTGGAGGACCCTGCCGACCATGACTCCACCACCAATCGCCTCAAACGCTGAGCCGCCGGTCGAGCCGCCGCCCGAGACACCCGTCGTCGCCCAGCCACCAGCCCCTCCGCGGTTGCGTTGGCGCGTCGTCGTGCGTACCGGCGACAAGGGCAAAATCGATCCATCTCGACCGTCACGGCCGCTGGCGTGGCATCTGGTCAGCTGCACCGACAATGAGCTGCCGGCGGCCCACTGCCCGACGGGGCGGAGTCTGCTTGCAAGCGGAGACGATCCCGACGGACATTGCTTGCTGAACGGCGTCTGTCCGCGTTGCGCTCTCCAGACGTGACCACCGGGAGCCCTTACCCAGGCGTAGGCGTGCGGAGCACCACGCTCGCCACGGCCGCAAAGTGCATGCTCGCGGCCGCGATCGTAAGCGCGTGGAAGACCTCATGGTAGCCGAAGACCGCTGGAACGGGGTTCGGCCGACGGGTTGTGTACACCCCCGCCCCAACCGAGTACACCACGCCACCTAAGGTCAGCAGCACCAGCGTCGGCGTACTCACGCTGGTGAGCAGGTCGGGCAGGGCCGCGATGGCAATCCAGCCCAGGACGACGTACAGGCCGGGCGAGATCACCCGTGGCGTATTGGTCCAGACCAGGTTGCAGAGGATGCCCGCTGCGCTGGCTCCCCAAACAAGCCCGAACAGCAGCAGGCCTTTCGGACGCGGCAGCATCAGCAGCGCCACCGGCGTGTAGGTACCGGCGATGAGGAAGAAAATCATGGCATGGTCCAATCGACGCATCCAGGCACGTGCGTGCGGCGGCCACGTCACCCGATGGTAGAGCGCGCTCACGCCGAAGAGTCCTGCCAGCGCTGAGGCGTACACGGCCGAGGCGACGCGCGCCAGGTCAGGCGACGAAGCCAGCACGAGCATGACCCCACTCCCGACAGACACGAAAAACGAGTACTCGTGCAGTACTCCGCGCAGGCGCGGCTTCGCAAGTGGTGCCATGGGTTCGGACGTCCAACCCAAGCATGCCACGCGGGCAGCCGGCCCGGCACGAACTGGAACCGGGCTGCTTGCTGACAAGCATCGGCACATCCCGTATACTGCGCCACGGGCTGACGCAATCGTTCCGCATCGTTTGATCAATCGCACGTTGACGGAGCCCGTTTTCTGGCGCTCGGTACCGTGTTAGCCCGCCGAGCCTTTCTTCAAAGGGAGCCGTCCACGATGTCGGCCGATACTACTTTGACCTGCCGCGACTGCGGCCAGGCCTTTACGTTTACCAGCGGCGAGCAGGATTTCTATGCCAGCCGCGGGTTCAGTGAGCCAAGCCGCTGTGCTGATTGCCGCGCTCAGCGCAAGGCGCAGCGCGATGGTGGCTCCTACAGCAGCTACGGGTCGTCCTCGTCGTCGTATGGCGGTGGCGGTGGCGGTGGTGGCTATTCGTCTGGTGGCGGCGCACGCGCCGATCGCGAGATGTTCAGCGCGACGTGCTCGAGCTGTGGTCAGGAGGCGAAGGTGCCTTTTCAGCCAAGCGGCGACAAGCCTGTGTACTGCTCGACTTGCTTCCAGCAGCGCGGCGGCGGTGGCGACCGTTCCGGCCGAGGGGGCGGCTACCAGAGCCGCGGTCGCTACTAGGTGGCGCGCCGCCAGCAGCGGCGACCGTTCCGACAACCCCGAGACCGCACTCCTGATCGAGCGCGAGAGCAAGCTGCTTTGGAAGCGGGAGCTCGGCGGTTGTTAGCAGGGCATGACGCTCGTTCGCTGGAGTCGTTGGTGAATGACCTGCGGCTTTTGCGCGACGAGGCTGATCGCGTTGCGAACGAACAACCCTCGCCGGATGCGTTACGGACGTACCGCCGCGCCGCTCGCGAGCTGGCCGAGGCTGAGGCGGCGCTCACACTGCTCTAACGGCTGAACGCTCCCTCCCCGCCTCGGGGAGGGGGGCTCACCCAACCCCTGGTCAAGGCATCGAAGCGTCGGCTTCCGAAGATGCCGACAGACACCATCGTCGTACGATAGCTCGGGCGGGAGACAAACGTGTACTTCGACCGACGACTCTTCGGCATGACGAGCGGTGTGCGCGGCCGCATGGCGCTGGCTGCAGTCGTCGGTCTCGCGGCCGTCCCAATTTCCATGTGGCGGTTGACTCTGACGGGCCAGGCCATGGCGCGGGTATTCACTGGCGAGCCCTTCAACGCCCTGCTGGGCATGTTGATGTTGATCGCCGGCCTGATCGTCCTGCGGGCCTTGCTGCAGTTGGTGCGCAACGAGTTCGAGAACGCTACGGCCGCGTTGATGAAGGCGCGCGTGCGCGCGCTGCTGTACGAGCATATTCTGCGGCTGGGGGCTGGCCACTTCGATCAGCGCCGCACGGGGGACGCGGTGCTGGCGCTGATCGACGGCGTCGAGCAGCTCGACCCATTTTTTGGGCAGTACCTGCCCCAAGTTGTCGTGGCTGTCCTCACGCCCGTCCTTGTTTTCCTCTTCATGGCGTTTCTCGATCTGCCGACGGCGGTCGTCTTTCTCGTCTTCGCGCTGCTCACGCTTGTCATGCCAGCAGCGTTTCACCGCTGGAACAGCAACGCTAGCATTGCGTTTCGGCGAGCCCAGGTAGGCATGGGGGCTGATTTCCTGGACACCATCCAGGGCCTGGCGACCTTGAAGACGTTCGGTCAGAGCCGCCAACGCGGACTGGACCTGGCCCAGCGTGCGCGCCAGCTGTATCGCAGCACCATGTGGGTGCTGGCCATCAACATCGGCACGGGCGGCATCACGCTGCTCGGAATTTCGGCAGGCGCCGCCGTGGCGCTCGGCTGGGGCGCGCTGCGCGTCCAGGCTGGGCAGCTGCCACTGTCGACGTTGCTGGTGGTTCTGCTGCTGGGTGTCGAAGTGTTCCGGCCGCTGCGGGATCTGGTGCAGCTTTTTCACGGCAGCATGCTGGCGGTTGCGGCAACGCGTGGCATGTACGAGTTACTCGACACGCTGCCAGAGGTTCGCTCGCCGGCCATGGCACACCCTTCGCCCGGCTTGGCGCCGGTGGTCTGCTTCGAGCGCGTGACCTTCGGGTACCAACATGGACGGCGGCCAGCGGTGCTGGACTGTTCGTTCGAGCTGAGACCGGGGGCGACGCTCGGAGTAGTTGGGCCTAGCGGAGCAGGCAAGTCGACGCTGGTGAACCTGCTCCTGCGCTTCGTCGACCCGCAGCAAGGGCGGGTCCTGCTCGATGGTCACGATGTGCGCGAGCTGCCGCTGGATGTCTTGCGGCGCCAGGTGGCCGTCGTAGCCCAGGACACGTACCTGTTTTATGGCACGGTTGCAGACAATCTGCGAGTAGCCAAGCCCGAAGCGACCCAGGCTGAGCTGGACAGCGCCTGTCGCTCGGCCAATGCGCAGGAGTTCATTCTGGCCTTGCCGCTGGGCTACGACACCCTCATCGGCGAGCGTGGCGTTCGGCTTTCGGGCGGCCAACGGCAGCGGTTGTCGATCGCTCGGGCTGTGTTGAAAGATGCGCCGATTCTGGTGTTGGACGAAGCGCTCTCGAGTGTGGACGCCGAGAGCGAGTCGACCATTCAGCAAGCCCTCGAACGCCTCCAGCGTGGCCGGACTACGCTGGTGATCGCTCATCGTCTGTCGAGCGTCGCGACTGCCGACCGTATCGTTGTCCTCGAGCATGGCCAACTCATCGAAGAGGGCGCTCCAGGCGAGTTGATGGCGCGCCCGGACGGCGTGTACCGCCGCCTGATGGCCGCCCAGCAAACAGCCGTTCTGGACGACGACGCGGTCATTGCCATCGAGCTCGGATCTCAGCTGTCATCCCCTCGGGCTGCGGCAGCGGCCTTCGCTCCGTCTGGGGGCCCACCGTCCCCCGCCGCCTCCCCGCAGCCTAACGGCGCAGCGTCACGCCAACCGTCACAGGCAGGATCGGAACCTCTGAGAGAGGGCTTGGAACCATCAGATGGAGTACCGGCCGAGCCCGCTGGAGGGCTGCCTGGGTCGCCTGGATTAGCGCCGAGCTCACGCCGGGTCGAGGAGCCCTCGGCCGAAGAGACCGCTTCAGGTGGAGCCCGCGCCTCGGCTCGGACGCCGGCTATCGTGGCGCTCGCCGCGTTGCGGGACGCCCAGGTCTGGGGCCGCCTGCTCCGGCTGGTGCGTCCGTGGTGGTGGGAGACGGTTCTGGTGTTTGCGCTTGGCCCACTGCACGCGGTATCCCAGGTGGCGCTTGGCGTGGTCGGCGCCGTCCTCGTGGGCCAGGTCGCGACTGGCGGCGACCTGACGCCCTGGCTGTGGACGCTCGGGGCCCTGGTTCCGGTGACAGCGGTATTGCGCTGGCTGGATTCCTTTGTCTCGCATGACCTCGCCTACCGACTTCTGGCCGAGCTCAGAATTCGACTGTACGAGCTGCTCGATCCGCTGGCGCCAGCCTACCTGGTGCGCCGGCGCTCGGGCGACCTCGTTTCGGCTCTACTTGGCGACGTGGAGCTGATCGAGCTGTTCTACGCGCACACGATCTCGCCGCTCTTCGTAGCCATTCTCGTGCCCGGCGGTGTATTGATTATCCTGAGCGGTTTGGCACCTGGCCTGGCCCTGGTCCTGGTGCCTTTTCTGGTGGCTGTGGCGTTCACTCCGCTGATCGCGGCCCGACAGGCGGCCAGGCTGGGGGCCGAGCTGCGCGAGGTGACTGGCGAAGTGACCGCGCATGCGGTTGACAGCGTTCAGGGTTTGCGGACGATCGCTGCGTTCAATCACGGCTCGTATCGCGCGGCGGAAATCGCCCAGCGCAGCCTCCGGCTCGGGGAGCTCAAGCGAGCGTTCCTGCGGAGTCAGACGATTCAGAACGCGGTCATCGAGGCGCTGATGGGCCTGGGCGCGCTCGCGGTCCTCACGGCCGGCGCGCGGCTGGTGGCCGACGGCCAGCTCGCGCGTACCGGACTGCCGCTTGCGACGTTGCTCGCCGCGTCGTCCTTCTTGCCAGTGGTCACGATCGTCACGGTCGCCAAGGAGTTGGCGCAGACCGTCGCAGCGGCGCGCCGGTTCTTTTTGATCGAGGACGAACCGGTCACCGTGTCCGACGGAGCCGTCGCTGATGGCCCGTCGCCCCAGCATCTGAGTATTCGGTTTGACCACGTCACGTTCGCCTACGGCGCGGCCGAGCGCCCGGCGCTGCGCGACCTCTCTTTTGAGGTAGCGGCCGGTACGACGACGGCTCTCGTCGGCCGCTCAGGCGCGGGCAAGACGACGGTCGCGCACCTCCTGTTGCGGTTCTGGGATCCGCAGCACGGTCGTATCCTGATCGACGGCCGCGACGCGCGGCAGTTTCGAGTTGACGAGCTGCGCGGGCTGATAGCGCTGGTGGCCCAGGACACCTACCTGTTCAATACCACCCTGCGCGAGAACATCCGACTTGGCAGGCCAGGAGCTTCAGACCAGGAGGTGCACGCGGCGGCTCGCGCGGCCAACGTCGATGAGTTTGCGCAGGGGCTGCCGGACGGCTACGACACCACCGTGGGCGAGCGGGGGCTGCAGCTCTCGGGTGGCCAGCGTCAGCGCGTGTCGATCGCCCGCGCGTTGCTGAAGGATGCCCCAATCTTGGTCCTGGACGAAGCTACCTCGCATCTGGATGCGGTCAGCGAAGCCGAGGTGCGCCAGGCACTCGAGCACCTGAGAATGGGTCGGACGACGCTCGTCATCGCCCACCGGCTGTCGGCCATTCGGGATGCGCACCAGATTGTGGTTC
>JBPCIO010000368.1:0-7909 GCA_051006215.1 Chloroflexota bacterium | reverse complement strand
ATCGCAATGTTTGCGTCCTGGCCAAGCTGCTCCGCTTGATCTCCAGACAGGCTGTCGATGACGTCGACCTCGCCGCTTTGCAGCGCCGCCAGCCGAGTCGCGTCCTCGCGAATCGAGCGAAACACGATCTGGTCGACCTTAACCAGGTTCTTCTGCCAGTAGTCCTTGTTGGCGTCGCCAACCCACTGCTGGTTGGGCGTCCAAGAGTTGAACTTGTATGGGCCCGAGCCGCCGACTTGTTTGTAGAACTCCGCCCCGTTTTTTTGAGCGGCTGCGGACGACAGAATCGGCTCGGCGAAGGCGGTGATCAGGCCAGGGTTGGCTTTTGCCAGGTCGAAGCGCACGGTTTGGGGATCTGTCGCGCTGACTTTGCTGATCACGTCCTTGAAGGCTGAGGCGTGCTGAAAAGTGGGGTTCGACAGCAGCCTTTCGAATGTGAACACCACCGATTGGGCATCCAACGTAGAGCCGTCGTGGAACTTCACATCCGGGCGCACCTTGAAGGTATAGGCAAGTCCGTCGGGCGCCATCGACCAGTCCGTTGCCAGAACCTTGATCTGGTTGCCTTGCGCATCAGTATCCATGAGCGGGTCGTACAGGACGCGCGCGATGGTGCCCTCCATGAGCCCGGAGATCTGCTGCGGGTCTTGCGTGCGCAGGTCGTCCCCGCGCGACCAGGTGAGTTTGCGTGGCGCGTTGGCTGGCGTGCAGGCAGCCAAGGCTTCGGCAAGCGCCGGCGCGGCAAGCGCGCCAAGCCCGAGACGGACGGTGCTGGTCATGAAGCGGCGGCGGCTGCTAGGCGTGAGGCGGTCCCACACGGCATTCGACGGTTGGTGCATTGGCGGCCTCCTGTGTCGCGCTCATTATCCTCGGCGGGCAATGCGCCTGCCTGGGCGCGTACCTCCCGACCCAGACGCGGTAGCATATGCTGCTCATGGCGTTGGAGCATCTGGGCCTGTGGACGCGTGCCGAGAAGCCGCATGGACCGGCCTGGCGGACCAGGCCCTAGGCGAGGACCGGCGGTACCGACGTGGACTGGTGGGGTGAGGTTCGCCTGGCACTGCAGGGCTTCCTGGATCAGCATGGCCTGCTCGCCGGCTTCGTGCTGATTCTCATCGAAGAAGCCGGCATCCCAGTGCCCATCCCCGGCGACTTCCTGATGCTCCTGCTCGGGGTTCACGCTCGCCAGGGGCAAGTCGCCCTGTGGCAAGCATTGCTGGTCATGGAGTTGGCCACCCTCATCGGCGCCGTCGCTCTGTATCTGGTTGCGCACCGAGCGGGCCACGACCTGGTCTACCACTACGGGCGCTACATTCATCTGACCGCCGAGCGCCTGGATCGAGCCGAGCGATGGCTGCGGCAGCACGGCATGCTGGCCGTCGTGGCTGGCCGGCTGACGCCTGGTTTGCGCATGGCCACCGTTATTGCGTGCGGTGTCTTTGGCGTCCCCCTCTGGCGGTTCCTGCCTGCCCTTGGGTTGGGCTCGTTTATGTATATCCTGCTGTACACCCTGCTCGGCTACTTTCTCGGCCCACCGGTCCTGGCTGCGGTGGAGGGTATCCACCTCCCGCTCGGTCTACTTGGCTCGCTCGTTCCGCTGGTAGTGCTGCTGGTCTGGATCGTGCGTGCGCGGCGCGGCTTGCGGCTCGGTACCGCCAATGCTGCTGGAACCTTCGACCACGCGCATGTGCTGCGGGACGGCGCGGTCGCCGGAGCTTTGGCGACGGTCGTCTCGAGCCTGCTGATGAATGTGCTGGTGCACGTAGTCGGGGACGCGGCGGTGCTAGCGCCCGGCGAGATCATCGAGCGCACCCAGGCCAGACTGGCCGCGATCGCCCTGGCCAGAACGGTCGGTCCGCTGCTGCTGCTGGTGGCGCCAGCATTCATCGTGGTAGGCATGTTGTGGGGAGCCGTGTACGGACTCTGGATCGAGCCCCGCCTCGCCCGTCTACCAGATTGGCTGAGCGGTCTGATATTCGGGCTGCTCCCTCTCGCACTTGGGCTGCTCGTGGTGACTCCAGTGGTCGGCGCCGTCCTGCCCAGCGCCGGTCAAATCGGCTTGCTGGTAGTTGCCAGCGAGAGCGTGCGGCATCTGGTGTACGGGGTGGTGCTCGGACTGACCTATCCGCTGAGGATCGCACGCCGCACGCCGGGCGGCCGGGCTGCATCACACACCCAGCGTGCTGCAGCACCACCAGAGTTACGGCCTGCTCCGGGACTCGGCTAGACCGCGCGAACCTGGCACGGCCGGGCGAGAGGACCATCTACAATTCGCCGCTGTGAGCGCTACTTCGGAGCTACAGCGACCGACCCTGCGGCTGGCAATCATTGGCGCTGGGCTGGCGATCGAGAAGCTGCATTGGCCGGCGCTGCGGCGAATGCCCGGGCGTTTTCGGGTGACCGCGTTCGCCGATGTTGCTCGGGCGACTGCCGAACGCTTCTCCGACTACAGTGGAGTGCCGCTGACGGAATACAGTTCGGACTACGCGGACGTGCTCGCGCGAGAAGACGTCGACGCAGTCCTCATCGCGCTGCCGATTCCGCTGCTGTATGCGGCTGCCCGGGCTGCATTGGCGGCCGGCAAGCACGTGCTGTGCGAGAAGCCGGCCGGCGCAAATGAGCAGCAGGGCCGCGACTTCCTGGCCCTCCAAAGAGAGTTCCCGCAACAGCGGATCCTGATCGCCGAAAACTTCTTCTACCGACCAGAGTTGCTCCTGGCGCGCTCGCTACTCGACGACGGCTGCATCGGCCGCCTGCATCTCATGACCTGGCGGCAGGTGCTGCACGTGGTACCTCGCGAAGGTGCGTTCGCCTCGACACCGTGGCGTCAAGCGCCTCAGTATCGGGGTGGCCCGCAACTTGATGCTGGCGTGCATCACGTGGCGCAGATACGCATGCTGTGCGGTGACATTCAGGACGTTCAAGCATTTGTCCAATACGCCAACCCCACCACAGGTGGGCCGAGCGATATGACGCTCAACATGCACTTCGTGAGCCAGGCCATAGGTAGTTACGCCGCGGCCCACGTGGTCACGCCTCTGCTGGACGAACCCAACGAGATGCGGCTCTACGGGACTGACGGCGTGCTCGCGGTGGCCAACAAGAGCGTGCGCCTGCTACGTGCCGATGGCACAACTCAGGCGCACACGGTTGACAGCGACAACGGCTACACAAATCAACTGGTGAATTTCTACGAAGCGGTCGTCTATGGCGAGCCGGTGGTAGGAACCATCGCGCAGAGTTTCGCCAACCTGTTGGTGATCCAGCGCGCGCTCGACTCTGCCGAGGGCCACCGGCTGGTCAGCCTTCAAGACCTGCCAGGTGGGCTCGATGCGAACAGTGTGCCACTGTGGCATCCACGCGGCTCGAGACAGTAATCAGCGGTAGCTGATGCGTTTCTGGCTCAGAGCCCCCTTTGCTCTTGCCGCACCTCGTACGACTGGGGCTCCAACTCCGCACGCTGCCGCCAGGCTGCGACGAACTTGCGGGCTTTTTCCGCATCGATGTCCAGCGGAGAGTCTGCCAGCGCGGTGAGCACCAGGCTGCCCACATCCTTATCGACGATGTCGACGACGCAGTGGACCTCGCCACGCACCAGCAGTGTGAATCGTTCCAACGCCAGACCTGGACCGATTTCAGGCATGCCCTTTTATACCCCCCGTCATCGGGGTTTGAGCACGACCTTGATGGCTCCGTCTGCTTTCTTCTGGAAGATGTCATACCCGTGCGCCGCCTCGGCGAGCGGTAGCTTGTGCGTGGTCAGGTCCTCGACGCCGAGCGGGTCCGAGGTCTCGGTCACGAGTGGCATGAGTTGATCGATCCAGCGCTTGACGTGCGCCTGACCCATGCGGATCTGAATGCCTTTGTCGAACATCTTCAGCATCGGCAGAGGGTCGGCCATGCCACCGTAGACGCCGATGATAGACAGCGTGCCGCCCCGCCGCACGGCGTCGAGCGCCTGGTAGAGTGCCGCCAGACGATCGATGCCCGCGGTCTTCATGAGTGGGGCGGAGACTGCCTTTGGGAGCAGGCCGGTCAATGTTTGCGCGATCTGAGCTGGCGCCGAACCGTGCGCCTCGGTGCCTACGGCATCGATCACCGAGTCCGTTCCTCGACCAGCGGTCATGGCGCGAATTTCGGTAGCCACGTCGTCGACCTCGGCCAGATTCACGACCTCGATCGCGTGGCGGCGGGCCATCTGGAGCCGCTCAGGCACGAGATCGATGCCGATCACCCGCGCGCCGCGGTGCTTGGCGATGCGGGCGCTCATCTGGCCAATCGGACCCAGTCCGAAAACCGCCACGCTGCCGCCGTTGGGTATGGCGGCGTACTCGACCGCCTGCCAGGACGTGGGCAGCACGTCCGAGAGAAACAAGAACCGCTCGTCAGGTGGGCCCTCGGGCACTTTGATCGGCCCAAATTGCGCCTGCGGCACGCGCAGATACTCCGCCTGACCACCAGGTACCTGACCGTACAGCTTGGTGAAGCCAAACAGCGCTGCGCCCATGCCCTGAGTGCGGACCTGGGTCGTCTCACACTGCGCGAAGAGCTGCTGGCTGCACATGAAGCAGTGCCCGCACGCGATGTTGAAAGGAATGACGACGCGATCCCCAGCTCGAATCTGGGTGACCTCCGAGCCTACTTCTTCGACGATCCCCATCGGCTCGTGGCCGAGAATGTCGCCCTCCTCCAGGAATGGACCAAAGATCTCATACAGGTGCAAGTCAGACCCACAGATGGCAGTGGAGGTGATGCGAACGATGGCATCAGTGGCGTGCTCAATCCGCGGGTCCGCCACCGTATCCACACGCACGTCCCGCTTGCCGTGCCAGACGACTGCTTTCATCGCCCGCTGGCCAACGCACGAGTCATGCCAGCGCCGCGAGAGTCGAGGGTTGCGCCACCCCCAGACATGCTTGTGAGGCGAGCCGCCTCGGTGGGCTGAGCCCGGCCCGACACGTGCTATTGAGCACGTCCCATGAACCTTCAAGATGAACTGCACAGACGGGTCGACGCGCTCGATCTCAGCGACCTCAGGCAGCGGCTGCACCTGCTCATCGCGGAAATGGACGAGGACACGCTCCGCAAGATTCTCATGCACGCTGCACGGGTGCGTCGCCGGCAACTGGAGAAACTGGGGTTCGCGATGTGAGCGGGCGCCCGCGCGCGTCGAGGAAAGCATTCAATTCCACGCCCAACACCAGCACGAGGCCGAGCAGGAAAGTCCAGAACATGAGCAGCAAGAACATGCCAAAGGCGGCGTACGTGGCGAATCCCGCTCCGAAGAAGGTCGTGTACAGCGGGAAGAGTTGGAGTAGCAGGAAGAACAACACCGCTGCCATGAGCGAGCCTGGCAGAACGTGCCGAAAGGAGAGCTGCGTGTTCGGCAGAATGCGGTACAGCAGCAGAAACGTGAGAAGCGCGCTCCCGATGGACGTTGCGTAGCCGATCACCAGACCGGCCAGGCCGCGCCCGGGCACCTCGAACGGAAGCGCGTGAAACACCACATCCGAAGCAGTTCCGAGCAGACTGCCGAGGCTGTACGCCGCCGCCGACACGAGCAGCAACAGCGTCACGATCAGGAGCATGAACAGGGACATCAGGCGCTCGCCGACGAAGTCACGATCTGGCACGCGATAGGCCCGGTCGAACACCGACTCCATATTCGCGAACAGATTCGAGCCATTGAAGAGAAGCAGGCCCAGACCCACGAGTCCCGCGGCGCCCGCGTTGCGCTGGGTGTCGTCCAGGATTGCGGCCAGCGGCTGAGCCGCCTCGGCCGGCACAAGCTGCAGCAACGTGCTCACGATCCGCGCGGACCGCTCAGGGTCCTGTAGGAGCACGCCTGCAACCGCCGTTACCCCCAGCAGCACCGGGAACACGGTACTCAGCGTGCCCCATGCGATCAGCATGGCGAGGTCAACTCCGCGATCGTCCAGGATTTTCTGGGCGAACTGTCCTACCTTCGAATGCTGCGCAGCCGCGATCCTCTCCCGCATGGGTGTCTGCTGGAAGCCGTCCGGGCGCCGTCCGATGGTTGTCTGTCGGTTGTCTAGCCTAGTCGTGCTGGGCCTGGAGCCTCTTCCCGACCGCGTCGGCCACGACCATGATGCCGCCTTCACCGAGCCGTGTCACTTCGTCTGCCTTGACTGATTCGTCCTCCTGGCGCATGACACGATTGAGCAGCGAGGCGGAGAGCGTGTACGAGCGTACCTTGCGGGCGTCATCGTCGATCTCCAGGTGGGCGATCGTCCCCAGCAGCTCGCCGCCTTCGGTGACTACCTTGGTGCCCTCCACCTGCGTCAGCGTGGCCGCGCCAGCGAGCTCGGCAAAGCGGTCCTGGTCGTTGATCACGTCCGGAGTGGCGACCGTGAGCGCGTCGGCGCCAATGGCATTGACGCTATCCCGCGGCACCGCCTCGGTCTTACCAAGCAGGCCGCCTTTTTTGACCCGAAACCCCAACACCTGGCGAAAGGCAGCGTCGAACAACACATCCACTACCTGCCCGATCTTCTCGGCATTCGACACGGCCACGACTGCGCGGCCCTTCAGCTCACTCGCCTGCATCTCACATCTCCAACGCTACTGACCTGTCTACGGTACCGGGAACGGCGACTTAAGACACGCCCGCTCGGAGAGCAGCGAATCCGCCTATTGGGGCGATCAGGTGATTTGTACCCGCACCGGGAAGTTGCGGTCGAGGAAGGCCGTTGTTTGTGGCCAGGCAGCTTCGGAAGCCGCCGGGGTATAGAACATGGGTGAGTTGAAATTGTCGAACGCGTGGTTGGCGCCAGGGTGCATGTGCACCTCCGTGTCAGGCCGCGACGCAAAGACCTGCTGTATCCGGTGTGCCTGCTCCGGCGGCAAATATGGGTCGGCGCCCCCAAAGTGAAAGATGACCGGACACGCTAGCCTGCCGGCATCCTCCAAACGGTCGGCAATCCCCGCGCCGTAATACGAGACCACCACGTCTGGAGTCGAACGAACGCCGACCTCGTATGCCAGTCGGCCCCCCAGACAGAATCCCAGCACGCCGGCTTTGCCGCCAGTCTCCGGCATGCCGCGCATGTGCTCGAGCGCGGCCACCGCGTCATCTGCCGCCTGGGCCATATCGAGTTTGCCGAAGTACCCGAACGCCTCTTGCAGGCCGGCCGGAGTGGTCTCGTCCGTGGCGATGTGCGGCCCCAGACGCCAGTACAGTTCCGGCACCAGCGTGACATAGCCTAGCTCAGCGAGATCGCTCGCCCGACGTCGCACGTAGTCAGTGATGCCAAAGATCTCCTGCAACACCAACAGTCCTGGGCCGCTCCCGGATGCCGGCCGGGCAACAAATGCCGGCATGCTTCGGCCATCGTGTGTGCTGACCAGGAGCGTGTCGTCGGACATCGTCGTCAAGTGGTCGTTTGAGCCGGCGGCGGCGCGGCTGCGCATTTCTGCAGAGCGACCAGCATTTCGTCCCGGACTGCATCAACCTGCGGCTGCAGCTCGCCAGCGGCCGCGGCGAGGTCAGGCGCTGCCGCGCGGGCAGCCAGGCCGCGGAGATCGCTCAGTTGCGTGAGGGCCCAATTCAAAGGATCCTTCGACAGTTGAGGATCGAATTGTCGCTGGCCGGCTTGCATCCCGCTGAACCGCGGATGGTAGTGGGCGCGGTCCCAATTGTCTTTTGGCCCACGGGTAAGCTTGAAGAGATCGCCTCGCCAGACAGGCTCGCCCAATTGCGTGCCAGGTTCCGCCCCGGCGGTGACGCGGCGAATCTGGATGCGGGCTCCATTCTCGTCGCCGTTGGTCGGGTCCAGCACGCTGCACGCCTCGACAGTGACGGCGAACGAGTCGGAGAAGATGAACGCGTATTTGACCATACCTCACCTCGATGCGAACGTCTTAAGGGTGCCGCGCAAGTAGTCTACCC